>DYRD01000156.1 GCA_020718905.1 Syntrophus aciditrophicus
GCCGCTGACAGGTCCCTGGTTGCGTCAATCGATGAATGCACGGTTCAATCTCCTTCCATAGTTTTATCCAAGCGCAGGACGGGATCAGGGGGGCTTGCGACATCTCTGCCGCCCGCCGAACACGGCAGCAAAATGCCGCTGACCCCGATTACCGTTATAACCGTCGCAAATAAACCCGTACTGTTAAACACTCCTTCATCATTTATCTTTGGGTATGAATTTAATTCAGGGATAAAGACTTTTTATCGCCTCAGCCAGTTTCGGGCAATGAAGACCACAAGAGAGCCATTCTTGTCAAGAACGTTTTCTCAGGGGATATTTTCAGCTATGCACTGCCTGGTCCGTCTTTCTCAAGAGGTGCGCCGGCACTGTGCGGTTTAAGAAACAGAAGTACACGGATGAAAAGGGTCATTTTTTACTTGACAAATAACATGCGTTATATATAATAAGTTATAAAACGTTCGGTATGTAATGAAACAGCCCAAGAGAGGAGAAATATGCCGCCGCCGATCAATTTCAGTCAGGAAATCATTTTGAACGAGGCATTTGAGATAGTGCGCAAGGAAGGAGTCGCAGGTCTGACCGCGCGGAGGATTGCCCGTAATCTGAACTGTTCGACGCAGCCGGTGTACAGCGCTTACGCCTCCATGATGGAACTCAAGCGGGCGGTTCTGATCAAAGCCCGGGAGTATGCGGTAAACTATCTGCTGCAATGTTTGGATGATGAAGGCCCTTTTTTCGCTATAGGGATGCAGTATTTCCGGTTTGCCCAGGAGGAGCCGGAACTGTTCAAATGGCTTTTTTTGTCTCCGCAATCGGCAGATGACGACCAGGATATTTTCGCACCGCCGTTGCTTCTGGAACGGATGAAACTCGACAAGCATGTGAACAATCTGGACGAGACAACCCTGAAGCGGCTGTTCAGCAATATGTGGATATACACACACGGTCTGGCGACATTGGCACAGTCGAGCGCGCGCAGCCAGCCCGAAGCATTTGCGCGTGAACGCCTGCTGCAGATGGGGGAAATACTGATTGTCTGGGAGCAGCTTCGCGGGAACCTGTCAGCGAACAGGAACTCCTGTGAAACAGCGGAATAGCGTTATGTTGAAACACGACCATCCAATCATCAGGGAGGAAAAAATGAAGGTACTGGCTTTCAACTCAAGTGCAAGACCGGTTGGTCAGAGCAAGACGTTGCTGGTTCTGTCGCGTCTTGTCAAGGGAATGGCGGAGGCCGGCGCGGAGGTGGAGATCGTCAACCTGCGGGAGAAGAAGATTAACGACTGCATCGGCTGCTTTACATGCTGGACGAAAACACCCGGTGCATGCATCCATCAGGACGACATGACCCGGGAGCTTTTCCCGAAATGGATGGCTGCTGATATCGTAATTTATGCGTCGCCGCTTTACCATTTCACTGTGAACGCCGCCATGAAGCGTTTCATCGAACGAACCTTGCCGGTACTGAAGCCGTACCTCATCCGGAAAAACATCAAGGAAGGGACAACGCACCCCCTCCGAGGTCCGCATCCCGCGGCGGTATTTGTGTCGGTAGCCGGATTTCCCGACGAGTCCGTATTTGATGCCCTCTCTTACTGGGCCAGGGCGCTTACCAGCCGGGGGAATAATCTGGTCGCCGAGATTTACATCCCCGGCGCCGAGGCGATGGTTCACCACTGGAGGGGGGAGGAAATCCTTGCAGCCGTTGAACAGGCGGGTCGAGAGATTGTACTCCAAGGGTCTGTTTCCCCCAGCACGATGCAGCAGATTAAGCAGCCGATTGACGACCCCGATCTGGTCGCGGCCATTTCCAACAGCTCCTGGAAGGCGATGATCGCCCAGGGCCTGACGCCTGCCGAGGCCGATCGTCAGGGGCTTAACTACCGGCCGGATTCGCTCGATAGTTTCATGGCGATGCTTTCCTTCGGCTTCAATCCGGCTAAGGCCGAAGGCAGGAAGGGGGTGCTGCAATTCGCGTTTACGGACGAAAACCCGCAAGAGTGCTATTTTGTCATCGACGAAAAAAGCTGCATTCCCCACGCCGGTCGCGCCGAACAAGCCGACTGTATCGTGTCCGGGCCGTTCGAGGTGTGGGCGGATATCATCCAGGGCAAGGCGGACGGTGGCCAGATGTTTATGGAGGGCAAATACACGGCGGAAGGCAATTTCCCCCTGATGATGGTTTTCGGGAAAAACTGACGGTGGATAGGATAGCCATCGCTATCATCGATGGCTATCCGAGAGTTTGCTGTCGCTTGCATCTTATAGGGCGGAGACAGCCGAATGCCTTTAAGTTGCCTGTCCAGAGTCAAGAAAACTGTTCCCGAAATTATCAATCGTCCTGTTTCAGAATGATGAAGGAAATGTTAAACTTTGTTTAAAGAAAGAAACACTTTCATATCAGGATATTACGAGCTAACGTGCTTCTTGACACGCAAACCGGCAACCCGTATACTCCGCGCAAAAGCGCAAGTTACCGCTAACCTGGACTGAACCATGATCCATCATCTACGTACCCGCCGCTGCATGTTTGTTCTGGATACCAACGTCCTTATTCACGATCCTACCGCCCTGTTCCGTTTTCAGGAGCATGACATCTACCTGCCGATGGTTGTCCTGGAAGAGTTGGACGGCATCAAGAAGGGCGCCTCGGAAATTGCCCGCAATGTCCGACAGGCAAGCCGCTTTCTCGACGATCTGATGGCCGACGCCGATGTGGAGGAGATCGACGCCGGCCTGCCGATCGAGCATTCCTTTCACGACGCACGGTTGCGTGCCAGCAGCGGCCGCCTGTTTTTCCAGACCCAGATACTGGACGCCCCGCTGCCGCAGGTGCTGGCGGGAGGCAAGGCGGATAACGCGATTCTTGGCGTCACCCTGGCCCTGATGCAGAGATTCAAAGAGAGGCAGATCGTCCTGGTCTCCAAAGACATCAACATGCGGATCAAGGCCACCGCGCTGGGCATCCTCGCCGAGGATTATGAAAACGATCAGGTACTCGACGACGCCGATCTTCTCTATACAGGGGTGGCGGCGCTGCCCGGCGACTTCTGGGAAACGCACAGTCAGGACCTCCACGCCTGGAAAAAGGAGGAACGGAGCTACTACCTGATCCACGGCCCCCTTGCTGAGGAATGGCACGCCAATCAGTTCATCCATCTCGATGGAGACAACCCCTTTGAAGGGATTGTCCGGGGACACGATGCAAGCGGAGCGGCAATGGTGGAAACAGTCATCAACTACACCCACCCCAAAAACACCGTATGGGGCATCAACGCGCGCAACCGCGAGCAGAGTTACGCCTTGAATCTGCTGATGGATCCGGAGATCGATTTCGTCACGCTGCTGGGACAGGCCGGAACCGGCAAGACTTTGCTTGCCCTGGCCTCGGCTCTGGTACAGACGCTGGAAAAAAACAGGTTCAACGAGATCATCATGACCCGCGTGACCGTTCCGGTCGGCGAGGATATCGGTTTTCTGCCGGGTACGGAGGAGGAGAAAATGACCCCTTGGATGGGGGCGCTGATGGACAACCTCGAGGTGCTGACCCACACCGAGGGAGGCAACATCTGGGAACGCCAGGCCACCCAGGATCTGGTTCGCTCCCGGATAAAGATCCGCTCGCTGAACTTCATGCGGGGGCGCACTTTCCTGAACAAATTTCTTATCATCGACGAGGCGCAGAACCTGACATCCAAACAGGTGAAAACTCTTGTCACCCGCGCCGGTCCAGGCACCAAGGTGGTGTGTCTGGGAAACATCGCGCAGATCGACACTCCCTATCTCACCGAAACCACATCCGGATTGACATTTGTTGTGGATCGTTTCAAGGACTGGGCTCACGGCGGACACATCACGCTGGTACGCGGCGAGCGGTCCCGTCTGGCCGAATTCGCCTCGGAGAATCTCTGAACGCGGCAACAGGCGGGAAAAAAGAAGACAGGTTGCCC
>DYRD01000052.1 GCA_020718905.1 Syntrophus aciditrophicus
CGGGCAATGAGTTCCTTGCCCGTTCCGCTTTCTCCCTGGATGAGAATATTCGTATCATGACCCGCCACATCAGCAATTATATGAAAAATATCAATCATTTTCTGTGATTTACCAAGGATATCGTGGAACCCCATGAGTTGGTCTTCCCTTTTCTTGAGTTTCTCAACCTCCGTCTTCAAACTTTCCGCTTCCCGGGAGAGGAGCGATTGCATGATGGCGTTGTCGTAAGAAGTAGCGGCATTTTTGACAAGGACATCAAGAACATTGATCTGATCCGGAGTATAAGCGCCCTTTTGCTTCGCGAGATAGAGGGCGCCGACGAACTTATTCTTGATTTGGAAGGGAATGGCTATTTCTGAGGGAAATCCCGCAAAGATGAGCTGCTTATTATCTTCACTGGCAACATGCTTTATAACGATCGTATCGCTTTGAATCGCCTCTTTAATAATAGTCGCACCAATCCTTTTGTCACACTCCTCTTTACCTTCAATGAAGATATGCTCTCCATCATTAACGAGGCATCGATTTCCTTCAATATCCCATACATAACTCATGACGCGCTCGGCACAGGCAATTTTCATGGCGCTGTTGAAAACTATTTCAAGGATGCGGTTATCAAGAGAATAACTCTGATTGAGCCCCGAAACGGCTTCCTGGAAAACCATCAACTGCCGAATCTTCTCGGCGTTCGTTTCCAGCAGCCTGGCGTTATGAATGATGACGCTAACCTGGTTGGAAAAGGTAAGAAAGAGATTTATTCCCTCGGCGAAAAAATGCACCTCTTCCTCGCGCCAGGCAGCAAGCGTGCCGATAACATAATCCCCGATCTTGAGGGGCGCACAGACAATGGACCCGCGACCGGTTATCCTTGTAAGCATCCTGTCGATATTCGTTATCCGTGGATCCGTAGCAGCGTCTCTGATGGTAATCAGGTCTCCCGAGCGGGCAACCTTTGTAGCCAGGCATTCATGTTCCTTAATATTTAACGGTGTTTTGAAGGCTCTCCTGGCTTCTTCCTCGCTGTAATTCTTAACCACTCTCGCCACTAGATACTGTTGGGACTCATCAAAAAGACGAATGATTCCCCAGCCAAAACCGATGGCGTCAATCAGTTCATCGAGAATTTTCGCAAGAATATCATCCTGATTGGCCTGGGCAGTGAGGAGCGTGCTGATCCTGAAAATACTTTTCAGGAGTTTATCCTTGTTGAGCAGGGGACCGGGCACCCAATCGGAAAGCTCTATCATCCCATCGGTTACGGAAGGGATGGGCATGAATTCTGTGTCAGCCATAGTCGCTACGATTTATGCTTCCTTGAGAATGATGCTGAGGGCCGTTGTCAGTTTGACCGTTTCTTCATCCGATTTCCTGAGGCGGGTGCTTACGATTCTCGCCAGATTCAGGAAATCATCCTTCCGAATTTCGTAGAGGGCACAGTCGGTAACAGCCCTGATTGTCGCGGTCCGCTTCTGGGCTTCGAGAAGGGAAATCTCTCCGAATACCGCGCGATCACTTGCATCGAGCCGGGTAAATACCTTATTGTTTGCCGTGTCCTGTTCATCGTCGAAATCACCGAGGATCAGGCTCTTCACCACCTCGACCGTGCCCTCCATCATGATATACATAGCATCGTCGATATCGCCCTCTTTCATGATTATGGCCCCGGCTCCGAAGGATACGCGGCGGGCAATACTAAGGATTTCTCTGATCTGATCAGGCGAGAGATTTTTGAATATTTCCGGTTCTTTTAATAAACTTTCTTCATCCTGCATGGATTCGCCCCTGGGCAATGTGTAATCGGTCTATAAGTCCGGTACGGATCGGGAAAGGACGACGGCCAGTTCGTCCGCCGCAATCACATAGTCATCATCGGGATTGATGGTGATCTTGACGGCGTCCTTTTCCACGGAGAAGTCCTTCTTTGATTCACGTATCTTTTCCCTTATGAAGGTATCGATCATCGATGTATTGTCAGAAAGAATATCCGCTAATTTGATCGCCTTTTTTTCCTTCATGATCCCGATGAGAATAGCGTGATCCTTCTCACGATAATAGGAAGAGAACTCTTTAAAGGGTCTGTTGACAAACATGCTGGGAATGCTCATCCGCCAGAGCTTGTTTTTGTCCCCCAGGGATACGATGCTGGATATCACCCGGGGAAGCCCCGGGGAATTAATGGCACTGGCCAGCAGGGAGCCGATATGCTCACCCCTTACCACAATCTCATCCACATTGGCCCTCCTGAGATGGGGGCGACTTTCTCCATCGAGGAGCTCGGCGATTGTCTTGACCTGAGGAGCAAGTGATTTTACGGTCAATGCCGCCAGATCGGTCCTTTCATCACTGCGCTCGCGGGGATGCCCGCCTGACTGATCCGCCATAATGAGGACAAACTTGGCCTGGGAAACATTGGCCCGTAGCAAGACTTCCTCATGCACATAATCGCCTCGCAGAAATTTCAGGTTGTACCGGCTGTATTTCGGGCGTATGGTATCAATCCCATCGACAGTCAATTCGTTGATCAATACAATGACCTTCTCCTTCATGGCACCATAGGTCGTAAGACCCAGAATGACGTTATCCGTATGCTCGTTCCACCCGCAGATAATTAAGAGCGGGTATGGCAAAACTGGACAGGTGCATAAGTGGGAGGATTGTTCTATAATGCATCCCAGGAGGATCAGAAAATGAGCAAAAGACCAAGACGGAATCATGAACCAAGGGCAATTTCCCACTTATAAAAACCTGTATCCTGTCCAAACAACCCCCACCACCTCTTTATATGTTCTTTAACTTTGATGGTCTCCAATCCCCTGCCCTCCTTCATTCTTCTTTCTACAAAGGTCGACGCAATGGTTGCGGTAAATAGCGACATCAGCCCTACTCCCGTGAAAATGAGAAAGATCCCCACCATCCTCCCACCAACGGTGACAGGATACTTATCCCCATAACCGACCGTCCCCATGGTGACAATAGCCCACCAGACACCATCCCAAACACTGTTGATATTGGAACCAGACTGGAGGCATTCAAAATAATTGACTGCCAGGGCACTCATCAAGAGGAACGCCAGGGTAATCACCGCTACTTGAACAATGGTTTTTCTGTAGATACCGGACAGGATCTTAATGAATTGCTGGATAGACCTCATCCGCCCCATAGTTATGCCTTGTCATAGACGAGAAAACGCATAGTGAAGATTGCCCGCCCCTGGGTTGCCGAGCGGAGATCCGTCGAATAACCAAAGAGGGCTTTGAGAGGAACCTTAGCCTGGATTTCGCTGATATTGCCTTTTGGGTTTATGGCCTGGATCTCTCCGCGCCGGGCGTTGATGTCACCAATAACATCTCCCATAAACTCACTGGGGGTGATGATATCTACCACCATGATCGGTTCCAGCAGCAGGGGGTCCCCCTGGGCACAGCCATCCCGAAAAGCTGTGGAAGCGGCAATCTTATATCCGAGGGCGGAAGATTCTCCCTCCTTGAAGGACCCGCCCTTGATAGTTACCTCCACATCGACCACGGGGTATCCGGAAAGGACGCCGCTCATAATGGCTTCTTCCACACCTTCCGCAATCGCCCCATGGAATTCCTCCGGGATCATTCCCGGCGCTGTGTTCATCAAATAAGCATTCCCCGATCCCCGTTCCCGGGGCCGTAATTGCAGCAAGACATGGCCGAAATGTCTTCGTTCTCCAAGCTCTCTTTCGAAGCGCCCCTCCATCTCCACGGACGATTGAATGGTCTCGCGATAAACCACCCGGGGCTTGCCAATGTTGACATGGGCATTAAATTCCCGCTGGAGACGATCGATCACTATCTCCAGATGGAGTTCCCCCATCCCGGATAACACCGTTTGCGCGGTCTCATCATCATATTTCAAGCGCAAGGTAGGATCTTCTTCCATCAGTTTGACGAGAGCAAGAGAGACCCTTTCCTGATCGGCCGGAGTTTTCGCTTCAATGGCCTGACTGATCACGGGTTCATAAAAATCCATGGTTTCCAGGAGAATGGGATGATTCTCATCACAGATAGTATCCCCCGTTTTGCCTTCTTTTAAACCCATGACGGCAATGATATCTCCTGCCTGGACCTGGTCAAGCCTCTCCCGTTTGTTGGCGTGCATTCTTAACAGTCGGGATGCCTTCTCCTTTCTTCCCTTCGAGACATTGTAAAGATCATCCCCTGCTTTTATCTGTCCCGAATAGATCCGCAGGTAAGACAGCTTCCTCCCCTCATCCTGCATGATCTTGAAGATAAGAGCGGCGAGGGGCCCCCGGGGATTGCTGGTCCTCTCCTCTTCCATCTTGGTCAGGGGATTTATGCCTTTGATCGGAGGAACATCTTCCGGGGACGGCAAAAAGGAGATCACCCCATCCAGGACAGGCTGGATGCCTTTGTTTTTCAGGGCAGAACCGCACATCACGGGAACAACCTGCAGGGAAAGGGTAGCCCTTCTAATCGCCTCGGTTAGTTCTGCTGCCGTTATCTCGATGCCTCCCAGATACTTCTCGGCAAAATCATCGTCCAGATCGGCAATGGTTTCTATTAACCTGTCTCTGTACTCACGTACTTTAGGTTGTATCTCTGGCGGCACATCGGACAAGGAATACGTAGCCCCGAGAGACGTATTGTCCCACGTAATGACCCTATTCCCGATCAAATCAACGGCACCCTGGAAATGATCTTCCTCACCGAGGGGTATCTGAACAGGAAGAGGGGTGGAATTGAATCTTTGGCGCATCATCTCGATGGTTCCAAAGAAATCGGCGCCAACCCGGTCCATTTTATTAATAAAGGCTATCTTGGGGACGCCATATTTATCGGCCTGATGCCAGACCGTCTCCGACTGCGGCTCGAGCCCGCCCACAGCACAGAAAACAACAACTGCCCCATCAAGGACCCGCAGGGATCTTTCGACTTCAATTGTAAAATCCACATGGCCAGGGGTATCGATAATGTGGACATCGTAATCTTGCCAAGTGCAAGCTGTAACAGCAGAGGTGATCGTGATTCCCCGTTCCTGCTCCTGGGGCATCCAGTCCATAACCGCTTCCCCGTCGTGCACCTCGCCCATTTTATGCGACCTGCCGGTATAGTATAAAACCCTTTCCGTAACGGTCGTTTTGCCGGCGTCAATATGAGCGATAATACCTATATTTCTTATTCTTGCCAGCTTGGATTTGGGGGGCATAACTCTATATCCTATTTTTCTTTTGCCGCTTGAACGATCAATTCCCTGTTAGCGACAAAGGCTTGCCGGGTAGCTATGTGTCCCTTGATGGATTCTATTTCTTTTCCGGCAACCATAATTTTTACCTTTTTGATAGCGGGTATATTGGCCGTCAGCGTATTGGTCAAGGAATATATGGTTGCCATTTCGCTGGCGCTTCCGCCGGGATGATTTTTTATGAGGTTTTTATTAAAACTGACATAGGCCGTTCCTTCATCGATCTTGACATTCGTCACTTCAACTTTCTCAGGAAAGGTATTGACAAAACCCGTCCTTGATCCGTCTAAAAGTACTTTCACCAGTTCCCGTGCCAAGGCGGAAGGGGTCTCCTCTTTGGCAATATATCTTTTTTCCGGGACAAGGAAACGTTCGTTAGGGTCGGAAAAATAAACTGTGACTTCCTGCTTGTCTTTCTTTTTTGCGATCTTACCCTGACCGTCTACGGGTGGATAAACATAATCAAAGAGGGTCAGAAAGAAAAAAACCAGGCATCCTACCAAGGTAGTAATGACAAGAAAAAGAACCGATTTTTTCATCTTCTTCTTTTGTCGCTTGGTCTTGACCGTAGCTGTTCTCCGCTGCTTTTTTGAGGCCATGAAGATCTCCCTTTTTAAAAAGATCGGTGAGCGTAGGTCATTTTGCTATTGCTGTCAAGGAAAGATGGATGTTTACGAAGCCGTCAGATATTGATCAATTGCAGGGCCTGCTTAGCCTTCATACCGAAATCTGAGGCGGGAGCAAGTTTGACGACCGTTTCATAGGCCCGTCTAGCCTCCAGCATTCTCTTCTGTTTTGAATAGCACTCACCCAACCAATAATATGATTCAACAAGATTGGGGACCAACGCCGTCGCTTTTCTAAAATGACTTATTGCCCCGTCAATATCGGCCTGGGCATACTTTGCCTTCCCCATTTCCTGTTCGATCAGGGGAACTGGTCATACTGTCCACGGGAATAATAAAGCGTCCCCAAGAAGTTATAGGCACTGGAGTAATCAGGTTTAAGCCTGACGGCCTTTTCACATGCCTCGATAGCTTTTTCGCTGTATCCCTTGCCAAAATAGGCGATGGCCAAATAATAATGGATCTTGGGATTTTCCTGCGTATATTTTTCAGCTTCCAAGAGTTCTTTGAGGGCTGCGGTGTAATCTTCCGCCTCCACATAAGCCGTACCGATATTCAAATGATTGTCCCCAAGCTCTTTTCGCTTTTGCGATCCGGCACAAGACAGGAGGATCACAACCGCGATCAGGGAGAGAGAAACAGCCGCGAATGCAAGCCACGTCCTGTGGCAACCGCGTTCATGTACCCATGTCCCTTTAGGCTTCATTGTTGTTTTTACCATTGATCCACCAGTCTCCCTTATCTTTGAACCACCAGGCAGAAGAATCTGTTTTTAAAATGCTCTCGGCGAGTTTCTTTGCGTTTTCCGTACATAGTCGCTTAACGGCGAAACAAATCCACTCCTGACTGTATTTGTTCCCTAAGTCGCCATATTCTTTCAATTGTAAGATCAGCGCCAATTGATCGGCGTCATGGGCGATGCACGCCTCCCTGGTCTTTTTCTCATTGAATTCATAAATGGCCGACCCAATATCTCCGCCAAAAAACAGCGTTTCCGTCAATTCCTCAACCGCTTTTTTTTCGTTGACGGCAACATATTTTTTATTGACGTAATTCATATCTCCGGTTCTCGCCTCCGGCAGATCATGGACAAGACAAATTTTAAGCACGCGATGCTCATCGGCTTGACGGTCAAGCTGGCAAAGGGTGTAGCCTATATAAATTGTCCTCAGAATGTGTTCAGCCACTGACTCACAGCCGGAGCCGAGAAACTGATAACCCGAACGGGGTGTCTTTTGCAGCATACCGACTTCGAAGAGAAAATTCGCAATATCTTTCATAAATGCCTATGGAGAAATGATTCTTTAATCACTCTGGCTCCTTTTTATATTCATGACCCGGTTGTTCATCATGTCCGCCACCTTTTTAATCTGGGTCTGAAGAGCCCCGACGCCTTCCGGTTTCATGGTCAGAATCTTGGCTAGCTGTTCATGCCAGTGCTCGATGACGACGATCTCATGGTCCCGCAACTTTTTATCGAACCTGATTTGCATCTCTTTAACAAAAGCTTCCTGCCCCCTGTCAGCCATTTCTTCTCTCCTCACCCCGTTTCGTTCCGACGATTATGAATATTACCTTATATCAATTTCCTCCTTCCTTGCAACCTCGATTTTTCTCAGAAAACACCTTGACACTCTGCCTCCTTTCATATATATATCCTTCGCCTTTTCGGCCATATTGCTTCAGAATATCGCTTCTTGAGTATTCCTGAGATGACACGCAGGTCGTAACCAAAGTGCGGGATGAATTCACCTTGTTAGGGGTGTTCCCAAGCAGCGCCTGACAATCTGAACTTGCTCGCGTCGGGTATATAAATTCTATACAAAAGGGGAGGTAGTGTTATGGCGTTAGATTTCACATTTACAGATGAGCAAAGGATGCTCGAGGATTCAGTTTTGAAATGGGCGAATACCTGGCTCGAGCCCCAGATGGAGCACATGTATGAGATCGATGAAATGCCCAAGGATCTCTTCAAGCAGATGGGCGAACTCGGCATCAACGGTATCGCTTTTGACGAGAAATACGGCGGCGCCGGTTTGGGTTACGTAGAGACCCTGCTCGCATACGAAACCATCGCTCGGGTCAGCAACGCCCTGTCGATGACCGTCGGCGCGAGCCAGACGCTGTGCTTCGACAATTTCCGCAGAAACGCCACGGAAGCGCAGAGAGCATACGTTCTTCCCAAGGCCTGTACGGGCGAATGGATCGGCTGTCTCGGCATCACCGAGCCCAATGCCGGCTCCGATGCCATGAGTATGGCAACGAAGGCTGAAAAGAAAGGCGACAAATACATCATCAACGGGAGCAAGATCTTCATCACCAACGGTCCCGTAGCCCAGTTCATGGTGTTCTACGCAAAGACCGATCCCGCCGCTGGTCCCAAGGGTATCTCGACCTTCTTCTTTGAAGTGGACAAGGTAAAGGGCGTTAAATTCGAAAAGATCAAGAAGTGGGGTATGAGAACTTCCCCCACGGCCCTGGTAACCTTTGAAGACATGGAAGTCCCCGAAGAAAACCTCATCGGCGGCCTGAACAAGGGCGTCGCCGTCCTCACCAGCGGTCTGTGCACCGAGAGAATCACCCTGTCCGGCTGTACCCTCGGCGGCCAGAGAAGCTGCCTGGAACTCTCCCTGAAGTATGCAAAGGAAAGAGTACAGTTCGGCAAACCCATCGCCTCCTTCCAGACCATCCAGGAAAAACTGGCGAATATGTACTGCGGTTACAAAGCCGGTAAATTCCTGGCTTACAGCGCCGCTGCCTATTGCGACAGCCTGACCAACAAGTCCGGCGGCAAGGGAACCGACCTCGACCGTATGGCCGCCGCCTCCTTGCTGTTCAACGGCGAGATGGGCACCAAGATCGGCCTCGACGCCATCCAGATCTTCGGCGGTTACGGATACTGCACCGAGTACGCAATTTCCCGCCATTTCTTGGATCAGAAACTCTGGGAAATCGGCGCCGGCACCTCGGAAATTCGCCGCATGATCATCGCCCGCGAGCTCATGAGAGACGACTTCAAGAGCGGTTTATAAGATCCAAGCTGTTTGATTTAATAACGGATTTAAGGGAAATGCCATGGCTAGGATCAGCCATGGCATTTTTTTGGTCATTTGACAAGCTTACGAAAATCAGGTATCAAATCCCGGAATAGGACGAGTTATATGAGGAGTATGAATATTTCTTATCGCTTAGTGGTAATAGCGATCTTCCTTCTCGGTGCGTTTCTCGCCGGCGGCTCGCTGTGGGCCAAAGAAGATACGGCATACCTGACTTTCCGGAAGTCGGCTCCCTCAAAGCCGGTAATCACTGTCTACACGGTCAAAAAGGGAGAGTGGCTCCTTGCTATCGGACGTCGGGTAATGGGTAAAACAAAGCATGTATATTCGATCCTCCGCAAATATAATCCCGGCATCAAAAATCTGAACCTTATCTATCCGGGACAAAAGATCATTTTGCCGGTCAAGGCTGCGATTACGGCTACCTCAACTGACACGCCTCGCAGCGGCGCTCCCCCTCACTCTCAACAGGCGGGGGCACTGAAAGACGACAGGCCGTACCCGACCCAGACCAAATGGGCACTGATTAAACAAGTCCTCGGGCAAATTAGCGCCACCGTTACATGGACAGGTAAATACTACCTACCCCTGCGAGATATGGGGCAAATAACCATCGACTGCCGGAAAATCCCCATGGTCGAATTTGCAGACGGGGGAATTGTCTTTATCGATTTTCGCGATCAGATACCCGATGATCTCACGCAACTGGTCCGCCGTACGTGGAAGCATTATGCAATCATCAACATGGACCCGCAAGCGGAGGCCCTCATCACTCTTGGAGCAGATCATTCAGGCATCAACCACCCATACCATGCTCAGACAGGAAGAACCCTTAAAAATAGGATCCCAGCCGATCCTGGAGATTCCCGGCACCTGGGTGATAAAGAGCAAATCGTCGGTGGCGCCGACCAGCAGCCCTCATGCCATAGCTCTTTGGCCCAGATCGGAAGGAGCAGCTGTTCTCCCGGAGCCAATCACAGCCTATGCCGAGGCAAAGGGCTGGGAGATTCTCGAAGTGCTTCAGGAAAGAATCGTCAAGGCCCCTCCTGGCGATCCGATTCCGGCCAGACCGGTATCTAAGCTCTCTTCGACATCATTAATCGCCATGAGCGATGATTGCTTCCGGAGCTTGGGCCTCCAGACGGAGAGAAATACGGAATTGAAGATCTTTGACTTTGCCCGCGACGGTTTCGATCTGAGCGTCGAGGCAGAGTTGCTTGTCCGCAAAGGCGACCAAAAATTCGTCTTCCTATCAAAAAAGATGCCTAATCAATTCCTGAGCATACTGAAAAGCAGCGGGACAGAAGTCATAATCGTTACGGAGGGAGAAACAAAAAGGTCGCTCCTGGAAAAATCATTCCAGGCCCTGAACATCCCCTGCCAGAAGGATGTCTTTTCCTTTCCTGCTACGGGAAAAACGAATCATACCGGGATGTTCATCTCTTTTCCGGCCCTGAAGATTTCTATGGATAAAACCAAAGTTTTGTATTTGATCGATTTTGACATGGATGAACGTATGAATGGTTTTCTTGCCGAAAAAATGGGCATATTGGTCATAAGATATTGAATTCCAAGGCTATATCATTATTTTCCGGCGGCCTTGACAGCATTCTCGCAGTGAAAGTCATTCAGGACCAAGGCGTCTCCGTGCAGGGAGTAACCTTTGAAACCCCGTTTTTTAACGCCCGCAAGGCAAAGGAAACGGCCAGACATATCCAATTGCCTCTCCTGGTTGTCGACATTACGGACCGTCATCTTGCCATGCTCAAGGCGCCAAGATACGGCTACGGTAAAAACATGAACCCCTGCATAGACTGCCACACCCTCATGCTACGTACAGCGGGGAACATCATGGAGGGGAAAAGCGCTGATTTTTTGTTTACCGGAGAAGTACTGGGGCAGCGGCCCATGTCTCAGACCAGACAATCCCTGCAAATCGTGGCAAAAAATTCCGGCTACGCAGACTTCATCATCAGGCCGTTAAGCGCCCTGCTTCTCGCCGAGACCAGACCCGAACAAGAGGGCAAGGTCAACCGGCAGCACCTCCTTGCCATTCAGGGACGGGGCAGGAAAGTCCAGATGGAGATGGCGAAAGCTTACGGAGTACGTTATTATCCTCCTCCGGCGGGGGGATGCCTCTTGACGGACCCCATGTTTTCCAGACGCCTGAAAGATCTCTTTTCCCATGATCCCGAGCATGAAACGAGGGATATTGAACTGCTCAAGTATGGCCGGCATTTCCGGAGCGGTGAGTTGGGTAAGATCATCGTAGGAAGAAACCAGGCTGATAATAAGGCCTTGCAGGAACTGACCGGGAAAGGGGATACGGTCCTGAGCATGGCCGAGCTACCCGGCCCCCTGGTCCTGATACCGGGCGGCGGCAGCGAGGAAATCACCGAAAAAGCTGCCCGCCTTTGCGTTCTTTATAGTGACGCCCCGGAAGATGAAGGGGGGACGGTCACCATAACCCGGGGCGGTCAATCTCATCTGGGCGCATTTTCACCGGTGAGCAAAAGTGATGCTGCGGAATGGATAATTTAATAAGGGATCAGCATGTTACCTCTTGAAGGGATGCTAGTGCTCGATCTTTCCCAGAGGTTGCCGGGGGGGCTCTGCACTCAGATTTTAGCCGATTTTGGGGCGGATGTAATTAAGGTAGGGAATCCCCGGGGGGGGACGGCTTTCGGAACACCCCCCCGTTGCTTGGCGCCAACGGCAGTTTCTTCCACATTCTGAACCGTAACAAAAAAAGTATGACCCTGGATATCAAAAAACCCGCGGGGCGGGACATCTTCCTGAGAATGGCAAGCCGTGCCGACATCATTGTCGAGAGTGCCCGTCCGGGAACCATGAAAAAGATGGGCTTGGCCTATGAAGATTTGCAGGGCCTCAATCCCAAAATAATCTATTGCTCGGTAACCGGTTTCGGACAGACAGGGCCCTATCGCGAACGTCCTGCTCATGATATCAATATCCTTGCCATCTCTGGCATCCTGGAACTTCTTGGCGAAAAAGGAAGACCGCCCATCGTCCCTGCCATCATGATTTCCGGAGCCGGAGGAGGAATCAATGCGGCCCTAGGGATTATGGCGGCCCTGTTACGCCGGGAAAGAACGGGAAAGGGGCAGTATCTCGACGTCTCCATTCTCGACGGACTAAGTCCCTTTCTCGTCCTAATGATGTCCGAATATCTTGCCGGCAAAGAGGCTCCCGTCCGGGGGGAGTCGCGGCTGGGCGGAGGGCATGCCTGCTACAACATCTACGAGACGCGGGACGGGAAATTCCTCGCCCTCGGATGTTTGGAGCAAAAATTCTGGGATGGACTGTGCCGTTGTTTAAACAGAGAAGATCTCTGCGCAGATCTGATGGCTCCCCTCCCCCGGCAGGCGGAGATTATTCAGGAACTAAAAGCAATCTTTCTACAGAAAAACAGAGACGAGTGGATGACGATCCTCGGTCAAGATGATATCTGTTTCTCGCCCGTAAACTCCCTCCCCGAGGCCTTGGATGACCCACAGGTCCGGCACCGGGGCCTGTGGTTTCAAGCTTCTCACCCCGCCGGCGACGTCATTCCCAAACAGGGCTTTCCGATCAAGTTCTCTCAAGATCAGCCGGAATTGCGAATCCCGCCTCCCCTCCTGGGGCAACATACCATGGAAATCACGCAAACCATGGGATATGATGAATCAGCGATCAAGACATTGCGGGCCAGCGGAGTTGTTTGATTTGTCAGGCGGAGAAATCCGTTTTATCGATTTGTTGGGGATTCATTTCCCGGCGGGCGTAATCAAGATAAATCTTCTCGTCCATGAATAACGTGAAGAGGTCCGCGTCAAGGTGCTGCGCCTTGACCATGCCGCTGAGAATGGCAACAGCCTCCGAGAGCGTATTCCCTCGCTTGTATGGTCGATCCTTTGCCGTCAGGGCTTCAAATATATCGGCCAGGACCAAGATCCTCGCTTGCAGGGGAATGTCGGCTTCTTTTAAACCCCGGGGGTACCCGGAACCATTTAGCTTCTCATGGTGGCTACCCGCAAAATTGGGGACATCCCTAAGTTTCTTTGGAAAGGGGAGCTGAGAGAGGAGCTTGTGAGTAACCACAGTGTGATTGTTGATGATCTCCCGCTCCTGATCCGTGAGAGTTCCCCGCGGCACCCTGAGGTTCAGCAGCTCGTTTTCGGTCAGAAATGCTTCCACTCGCCCCTCGCGAACCCATTTCCTCGCCCCGATTGCCTGTAGGCGCGCGAGCTCTTCCCCACCCAGAGGCTTGGACCCGTTGTTCACCTCGACAAGGAAATCCATATCTTGTCGAAGCTTACAGTCGAAGTCCTCCTCGCTATTTTGCGAAGACCTTACCTCTCCAGCGGTTGCAGGCCATTGTCTCACCATAACGCTCTTATGATCCCTCATCACAACTTCTCCCCGGGTTCTTATGAGCTCCATACGATCGAAAATGGTCTCCAGTTTTCTGGTCTTATCGACAACATATTCCGGCGTGGCAATCTTTCCCAGGTCATGCAGCAAGGCGGCAAAACGGAGTTCCTGCATCTGGTCGTCGCTGAACTTCACGTCGGAAAAAGGGCCTTTATCGTTCTTATTGATTTTGTCCGCTATGGCCATTGTGATATCGGCCACCCGTCGTATATGACCACCGGTGTAAGGCGATTTCTCGTCGACGGCCATGGCGATGGTCTTGACAAAGGCTTCGAGAAGGTTTTCCAGGTCTTGGATCAGCCGTTTTTGAGAAAGGGCCACCGCCGCCTGGGAGGCAAATGATTCCGTAATCATCTGACTCTCCCGGGAACAGGCAATTACCTCCCTTGACCCTTCCTCGGTGGCGTTCAGAAGCTGCAGGACGCCGATAATTTCTTGCTCATGATTTCTCATCGGGACAACAAGCATGGATTGGGAACGGTAACCCGTCCGGGAATCGAATTGCCTGGTCCCTTCGAAATTGAATCCCTCCGCATTATAAACATCCGGGATATTGACTACTTTTCCTTTCAGGGCCGCATAGGCAGAGAGATTGGCAAGATTTTGTCTGCATTGCCCATCCAGCAGCATGACCGGCGGCCAATTGATTTTTTCTCCCCCACCCCCCATACGAACACCGAGGGATTTGTTTAGAACTATTGCAAAATCAAGGTATTGACCATCATCAGACTTTATATACAGGGTGCCTCCATCGGCGGAGGTGAGATGGCACGCCTCATCAATGATGAGTTCCAGAAGTCTCGGTATATCCCTTTCTGCAGACAGGGCCACCCCAATCTTAGTCAGGTGTTCGATTAAATGAAGGGCATACTCAGTCGATTCTTTTTTCATAGACGCGGAACCATATCATCTGACCATGACCGAGGAAAGCATTTTTTCGAGGTGTGACTTGATAGCGGTTATTTCCTCGTCCCCAAAACTCTTCTCGTTCCGGAAATGACTGTCCAGGAGTTTGGAAGGAACAAATTTCTGTAAGACGTATTTCGGGGCGAAGGGAATCAGGCCTGCTATTTCCAGGATGTCCTTACCCGTCAGTAAACAAGCGACAAGGGTAGTCCGGAATTCATGGGGAATGCCGGAACCGGCAATTAAGGCGATACTTTCCTTGAGGTCTGATATATTGGCCTTCGTGCGCGTAATGATGTCATACTTATGCAGGGGCCCCTTGAGGTCCATGGCAAAATAATCCACCAGTCCTTTTTCCAGGAGTATTCCCATCATGGCTGGAAACGAACCGTTTGTATCGATTTTGATAAAAAAGTCTAGATCTTTGATCTTTTGAAGAAAAGAGGCAAGGTCTTCCTGCAGGGTAGGTTCACCGCCCGTTACCGTCACGGCGTCCAGCTTTCCTCGACGTGTTCTGAGAAAGCCAAGAATGTCGTCTTCAGAAATGGGTTCCCGAAAGAGGGTAGCGTTTACCAGTTCGGGATTGTGGCAGAAGGGGCAGCGAAAGTTGCATCCCTGGGTAAAGACCACCGCGCCGACCTTGCCCGGATAATCAATCAGAGATGACCTCTGGAGGCCTCCGATTTTCATGGTTGAAACTGATAGGTTTTACGCATATGGAATTCCTCCTGTTTCCCCTTGTTCCATTGCTTCACGGGGCGAAGATAACCCACAACCCGTGAATATACCTCGCAGGCCTCTCCACACTCAGGACAGGCCGTCTGTTCTCCCTTGGCATAACCATCGGAAAGACAAATACTGAAGATTGGCGTGAATGTCACATAGGGAAGCCGATACTGGATACATATCTTCCGGATGAAACTTCTTACCGAGCCCGGATCATCGATTCGCTCTCCGGCAAAACTATGGAATACGGTGCCGCCGGTGTATTTTGTCTGGATGCCGTCCTGAAGGTCCAGGGCCTCGAAGATATCGTCCGTATAATTGACGGGCAACTGCGAAGAATTAGTATAAAAGGGGTCCGCCTGCCTATTTCTGAAGGCATCTTCATTCGCACACCTGGCGTCAGGGTATTTCTGCTTGTCAAGCTTGGCCAGGCGATAGGAAGTACCCTCGGCGGGCGTCGATTCAAGGTTATAATTGTTCTTTGTCTCTTTCTGGAATTCAATAAGCTTGTCCATCATGAAATCGAGTACTTTTTTTGTGAACCGCTGTCCCTCCGGCATGCCGATATCCTTGCCCATAAGATTCAGGCAGGCCTCATTCATCCCCACCAGACCAATCGTGGAGAAATGGTTCTTCCAGTAATCGCCGAAGCGTTCCTTGATTTTCCGGAGGTAGTATTTCGTATAGGGATAGAGATTGCCGGCGGTATATTTCTCCAGGACCTTCCGCTTGGTTTCGAGACTCTCTCTTGCAATGACCATCAATCCTTCCAAGCGCAGGATAAAATCGCTCTCTGAGTTAGCCAGATAACCGATCCGCGGCATATTGATGGTAATCACCCCGATAGAACCGGTCAGGGGATGAGACCCGAACAGGCCGCCCCCTCTTTTCTCCAGCTCTCTGTTGTCGATGCGCAGACGGCAGCACATGCTCCGGGCGTCTTCGGGACTCATATCGGAATTGATAAAATTCGAAAAATACGGGACGCCATACTTGGCGGTCATATCCCAAAGGCCGTCGAGATTTTTATCTTCCCAGTTAAAGTCCTTGGTCACATTATAGGTCGGAATCGGAAAGGTGAAAACCCGCCCCTTGGCGTCGCCGGCAGCCATGACTTCCAGAAAGGCCTTGTTGAAGAGGTTCATTTCCTCCTGATATTCACCATAGGTTTCCTTTTGCGGAATGCCGCCTGACAATAACGTGCTGATTAGCATAATGTCCGGGCACGGTTACATCGAGGGTCACATTGGTAAAAGGGGTCTGAAATCCAACCCGGGTCGGCACATTGATATTAAAAATAAATTCCTGAAGGGCCTGCTTGACTTCTTTAGCAGTGAGCCCATCATAATGGATAAAGGGGGCAAGGAGGGTGTCGAAATTTGAAAAGGCTTGGGCCCCCGCCGCTTCTCCCTGGAGGGTATAGAAGAAATTCCCTATCTGTCCCAGGATGCTCCGCAGGTGGCGCGCCGGCTTGCTCTCGACCTTGCCGGAAACGCCTTTGAACCCCTCGAGGAGCAAATCATACAGATCCCAACCCACACAATAAACGGAAAGGAGGATCAAATCATGGATATGAAAGTCCCCTTCGAGGTGGGCCTGGCGAACTTCCGGCGAATATATCTCGTTGAGCCAGTAGGCCTTGCTCACCTCCGAAGAGATGTAATTATTCAAGCCTTGGAGGGAATAGTCCATATTGCTGTTCTCGTGAATCTTCCAGTCAATCTTCTTGAGATACTGGTCGACGAGATCCACTTCCATCTTGTTGGTGATCTCTCTGAGGCGGGCATGTTGATCCCGGTAAATGATGTAGGCCTTGGCCGTCCGCCGGTGGAGGGAATCAAGGAGTACCTCCTCAACGATGTCCTGAACTTCCTCAACGGTCATGATCTTGCTGTCGAAAAGCTGCTCCGCCAGACTCAAGACCTTGATTGTCAGCTTTTTTGCGACGCTTCCATCAAATTCTCCCGTAGCTGCACCCGCCTTGGCAATGGCCTTAGTGATCTTCTCCGCATTAAACTTGACCAGCCGGCCATCCCGCTTCCGGATCTGCTTGTGCATCGTCTCCCTCCTTTGATTTACCAAAGCTGTAAGAGTGGGAGGATTGTTCTATAATGCATCCCAGGAGGATCAGAAAATGAGCAAAAGA
>DYRD01000014.1 GCA_020718905.1 Syntrophus aciditrophicus
ATTTCCCACTTATAAAAACCTGTATCCTGTCCAAACAACCCACACCACCTCTAAGTACCTGTGTGCCGCAAGATCGGTTTCCGCAGAAAATCGCATGCGAATCTTGCGTCTGGTCGAGAATATGACCTTGGGAACCGCTGCAGTGGGATACCGTACTGAATCCATGCACGGTGCCGGATCCCCTCAGGCGCAGCGTATTATGATTTCGCGGCAGGGTAATCTTGATCAGAAAAAGTTATTGGCCAAGAAGATAGCCGGGATTTCCGAGTAGGATCTTTGAAAATAATGGGCCGCTCTTACTGAATATATTGGTTAATAATTTAATCGGTTATGCCGCCCGACCTCACAGCAAGATATCCTCGTGCCCAGAGATGCCTGCCCTAAAATTGCTTTTTAAAATGGGGAAATTCGGATAGCAAAATTTACGAGCTTATGCCTTTGAGCTATTGTACGATCTTACTGATTTCCTGGTTGGGCCGATGAGAAAGAAATCCGTGAACATGGTTGCTCTCAATTTTCCCTGTAATTATCTCTGGTTCGTGTTTCGAGGCAATTTGGCGCAGTACATCTCGGACACGAACCGCTACGGGAACAGTTAGCACCATCTTGCGATATTTCAGGGTCCAGATCTGATGCATCTTTAGATCGCTTTTTGTATGGGCTCCTAAATTAAAACGTCGCATAGCGACAGTGTATAAACTTTTCTTCGCCTGAAGGCGAGGGGGTTCAACCATCCCCGAACGGGACACTAAGAAAAATGCCTCCTATACAGGAAAGAGATATCGAATCTGTGCTCGATGAAAAAGTGAGGCCCCTTCTGCGAGCCCATAATGGAGATATCGAGCTCATGAGAATTGAAGCAGGAGATGTTATCCGACTGCGACTGGCGGTGGCCTGCGTTGCGTGTATAGGGGCGGAGCAGACCATTCGCGATATCATTGTTGCTGCCATTCGCGAGTCCTTCCCCTCGGTTGGGGGTGTACTGGTCGAGTCGGGCGTAAGCGAGGAACTTGTAGCCGAAGCCCTTCATTTTTTAAAGAGGGGCAAATGCTCTGGTGGCCCGCGCTCCCCAAAAGTTTAGCCTATGAATATTTTACGCAAAAAAAAATTGACAGTACCCCTAAATCCTGCTACCGTTTTGCTACCATGATTAGCCAAAACAACATCCAACAACCACATATGAGACATAAACGCAATACCCTAATGCCCTCGAAAATACTGAATAAAATGAAATATCGTAAAACAGTGAATATCAATAAAAACAAGATGCTGCACTCTGCGAAACCGTTATTCACCGGTTCGAATCCGGTTGCCGCCTCCATATAAAAATAGCGGGTTGCAGATTCTATGGATTCTTTAAACCCTCGTAGTAAAAAGCGGTTGTGAAGCGGGTTTTTTTCAGGCGGTCAGTATCTCTATCGGGATTATTGACCGCCTTTTTTGTTGCCCCGGCGGTCACCTTAATAAAACATATGTGTAAGTATACAGAAACAAGGGCTATATATGGAATTGCCTTTGAATATGAAAAGCGACGGAGGAAAAATTGCATGTAAAGGTTGAGAACAATCGTCATCTTTTAAAAAGATCCCTTGAAGCCGTAGCCGTTTTCCTTTTTGAAGGCGAGCCTCCTGCCGGGGAGAGTGTGGCGGCTATTGACAAAGCAGCCAAGGGCATGATTCACCAAATATGGGAGGAGCATGACTTTGAAGGAAAGCTCCACCAGACAACTATCCTCTATCCCTGCGACGATACCGCTATCCGGCGTCTCATCCTGATCGGCCTTGGCAAGCGGGAAGATTTTTCCGCTGACAAGATGCGCAGCGCCGGCGCCAAAGCGGGACAAACGGCGCGTTCACTGAAGGCCAAGTCTCTCGCCGTGGCCCTTGCGGCCGACGAAATCGGATTATCATGGGAAGTGGCTACGGAAGCGAGTGTGGAAGGGATCATCCTCGGACTTTATCAATATACGGAGTTCAAGACCCTGGACCGGGAGAGCTTCAATGAGGTTGAGCTGTTGCAAGTCTTCATCAAGGATAATGAAAATATGTCCCTTGTCAAAGCGGCGGCCGCAAGAACGGAAAAAATCTGCCGGGCCGTTCATTTCGTCAGAAATTTGGTCTCTGCCCCTGCAAATGCAATGACCCCAACCATTATGGTCCGGGAAGCCCTCGCAATTGCCAAGGGCCATAAAAAAATTAAAACGACGGTCCTGGAGGCTGCCGACATGAAGCGTCTGGGGATGAATGCCCTCCTCGGTGTGGCAAAGGGGAGCGCCGAGCCGCCTAAATTCATTATTATGGAATATCGGGGAACCGGAAAGGAACAATCGCCCATTGTTCTTGTCGGAAAGGCCCTTACTTTCGATAGCGGCGGTATCTCCCTGAAACCTGCGGAGAAAATGGATGAGATGAAAACGGACATGGCGGGGGGAGCTGCTGTAATTGGCGCCGTATGTGCGGCGGCGGATTTACAATTGCCTGTAAACGTCGTGGCCCTGATTCCGGCTACGGAAAATCTCCCCGGGGGAAGGGCCCTCAAGCCGGGAGATATTCTCAAATCACTGTCGGGAAAGACCATCGAAGTCCTCAATACGGATGCCGAAGGGAGGCTGATTTTAGCCGATGCCCTTGCCTATGCCGGGCGATTCAAACCCGTGGCGATTATCGATATTGCCACCCTTACCGGGGCCTGTGTTGTCGCCCTCGGAGATCATGTCATGGGGATGATGGGTACAGATGACAACCTGAAGAAGAGGATCAAAAAGGCATCGGAACAGACGGGAGAATTGCTTTGGGAACTTCCGCTCTGGGACAGCTACAGTGACTTGATCAAAAGCGATATTGCCGATTACAAGAACGCTGCGGGAAGGCCGGGGGGGGCAATTACCGCTGCCGCCTTCCTCAGTAAATTTGTCGGTTCCTATCCCTGGGCGCACCTCGATATTGCCGGACCGGCCTGGCTGACCAAGGATCAGGCATATAATCCCAAAGGGGCGTCAGGAGCGGGAGTCCGTCTTTTTGTGCAACTCCTTAGAAACTGGTCGGATGCTGTCTGAGGATTCATGAACATGCCTCCGGTCCTTGCCGTCGACAACCTCTCGACTTGTTTCGATACCGAACAGGGGGTTCTGAAAGCCGTAAATGAGGTCAGTTTTCAGTTGGACGCCGGAGAAACTCTTGGCATCGTCGGCGAATCGGGATGCGGAAAGACGGCCCTGTCCTTATCCATCATGCGCCTTGTTCCCATGCCTCCCGGTAGATATGTTTCGGGACGGATCAAACTTAGCGGGGTCGATCTCCTTTCCCTCCCCGAAAAGGAGATGCGAAAGGTGCGGGGGAAAGACATCTCCATGATCTTTCAGGAACCGATGACCTCCTTGAATCCCGTCTTCCGCATCGGAGTTCAAATCAGCGAGACGATCAGGCTTCATCAAGGACTGAATCGCACCGAATCCCATCAAAAAGCCATAGAAATGCTCCGCCTGGTAGGAACAGAGGTTCCGGAAAAAAGAATCAACGACTATCCTCACCAGCTCAGCGGCGGCATGAGACAAAGGGTCATGATCGCCATTGCCCTGGCTTGTCATCCCCAGTTGATGCTTGCCGATGAACCGACCACAGCCCTTGATGTAACCATTCAGGCGCAGATACTCGCCTTGATCAACGCCCTGAAGAGGGACATGGGAACTTCGGCGATTCTCATAACCCATGATCTGGGGGTTATCGCGGAAAACGCGCAGCGGGTTGCCATAATGTATGCGGGTAAGTTCGTTGAATATGCAAATGTAAAGGACTTATTTTCCGCTCCCCTACACCCTTACAGCGAGGGGCTCCTCAATTCTATTCCGCGAATTGAGGGATTCTATGACCGGCATAAACGTCTCCCCATGCTTCCAGGGGGAGTACCCGATCTCAGCCGACTTCCCGAGGGATGCAGCTTTAACGATCGTTGTCCATATGTGATGCCCATATGCAGGAATGAAGAACCGGCTTTGGCGGAAAACAATTTTCCGAAACGATATGTACGCTGCTGGAAGTATCAATAGAATGACTTCGCCATTATTAACAGTCCATAATCTATATAAATCTTTTCCCCTTCAGGGAGGAATGTTTACGTCTTCCGAAGAAAAATGTATTGCCGTCCGGGATGTTAGCTTGAGCCTCCAGGCAGGGGAAACCCTGGGCATTGTTGGGGAAAGCGGCTGCGGTAAAACCACCCTGGCAAAAATGATCGCCCACATTGAAAAGCCCACGACTGGAGAAGTCAGATATAAAGGGCAGAATATTTTCAAATATGACAAAAAACAACTGAAGGCTTATCGAGGGAAAACACAGTTCATCTTTCAAGATCCCTATGCTTCCCTGAACCCGCGCCTCACGGCCGGAGATATCATCGGGGAACCATTTATTATTCATCGCCGCAACCTCGCTCAAGATGTCGATCCCAACTTTAGAAATATCATGAAGATGGTAGGCTTGTCAAAAGACCATGAGCGGCGCTATCCTCACGAGTTCAGCGGCGGTCAGCGCCAGCGGATTGGAATTGCCCGGGCTATAGCCCTGCGGCCGGAGATCATAATTGCCGATGAACCGGTTTCAGCTCTCGACGTGTCGGTCCAGGCCCAGATCCTAAATTTAATGAAGGATCTTCAGGATGAGTTTAAGCTAACCTATATTTTTATTTCTCATGACATGGGGGTTATACGCTTCATAAGTGACAGGATTGCCGTCATGTATCGGGGAAGTATTGTCGAAATGGCAAGTAATCAGGAGTTGTTTGACAACCCGCAGCATCCTTATACGAAAACCCTGCTGGCAGCGGTACCCCGATTTCGATAATATACAAGGTATTAAGGGAACACCGGAACAAAAAAACTTGATTTTCTGAAAAAGTAGTGATAGCGGACTTCTACCGATAGGTAATGAAATTATCCTTAGATACCGGGTCAATACGAATGAGTTGGTGGAGCAGGTCGGGATTGAAAATAAATTTCGCGCCTTATTTTTGAACCATGACGGATAATATGTCCTAATCCGTTGTGGTTTTTTATTTTCACCGAATGGAAAGGAGGGAGTATTGTGGCAGAGGGTAAAGTCAAGTGGTTTAACGAGAAGAAAGGATGGGGCTTCATCGAAAATGATGAAGGGGGAGATGTTTTCGTTCATTTCAGTGCCATCCAGGGATCAGGATTCAAAACGCTTTTCGAATCACAGCGGGTAAGCTTTGATATCGACCAGGGGAATAAGGGCCCGGCAGCCATAAATGTTCAGCCCTTATAGGGAATAATCCTTATTTAAAGAGATGCCCCGGTGTCACCGGTTGACACCGGGGCATTTTCGTTTTTACCCTTCCGCTTACGAATGTTTGCCAATTCCTTATATGACCAGGCCATAATCACAAAGAAGGCGGCCGTTGCCGAGACGGGTTGCGCCATCCAGACTCCGTCTATACCCATGAAAGATGAAAACAAATACATTAATGGGATAAGGAAGAGGGCATCCCTGATGAAGAGCAGGACCATGGAAGTTAGGCCCTTCCCAAGGCCTATTAACAAATTTATCCACACCAGGCACGGTCCTGCGAGGATAAGAGGAGAGACAATCATTTTCAGCGCCGGGGCGGCGATGGCGATTAATTCCGAGTCTTTCGTGAAAAAGCCGAGAATGGGAACGGCAAAGAGAATGATCAGGATACTGCATGTACCTGCGAAAAAAGATGAACAATATAGAGCAACTCCGACAGTATTGATCAACCGTTCATAGAGACGGGCCCCCAGATTGAAGCCCACCAGCGGCATGACGCCGTGACCGATTCCAGACAGGATCATCATTACCAAACCGTTGATACGAAAACATATCCCGAGGGTGGCAAGTGCCAAATGCCCATAAGGGGCAAGAATTTGATTGTAGACGATAATTACCACGGCGAAGACCAGATTCATGACCACGGAGGGAAGGCCGGTCTGGTAAATGGAGCGGATAATGCCAAAATCCGGCTTCAGGTCGGCAAGGGAAAGTTGAAATTTGAAGGACTTGTACAGTAAAAAATACAGGGAAACGAGACCCGAAGCGGTCTGGCCGGTAACCGCCGCCATGGCGGCACCTTCGATTCCGAAGGCAGGAACTCCGCACCATCCGAAAATGAGCAGCGGGTCCAAAACCGCCCCCAGCAACGTAAAGATTAGAATCGCATACATGGAAAGATTTGGTTGGCCTGCTGCCCGAAAAAGATTGTTCGCCATTATCAAGAACAGCAGGAAGGGGGCGCCGATGACGACCCAAAGAAGATAGCGCCTTGCCAAGACGACAGTTTCCGGTGTCCCGCCAAAAACCTTGAGCATCAAATCTGGGACCGAGAAAGTAACGGCGATGAGGAGGGCTCCGGAAAAAATGGACAAGATGATAACCTGGCCGGCGGTTTTCCTTGCCTTGTCTATTTCACCGGCACCTAACATGCGGGCGGCGTAAGAGCCCGCACCAACCCCGGTACCGCCGCCGATAGCCGCAAAAATCAACTGGATGGGAAAGGTGATGGTAAAGGCGGCAATCGTTTGCGGACTGAGCCGCGCCAGCCATAGGGTGTCCATGAGGTTGTAGACAGCCATGGCAAGCATAGCGAGCATGGACGGCCAACTCATTTTCAAAAGCAGCGGCAGGATCGGACCTTCGCCAAGATTTAAGCTCTTTTGATACATATGCGTTCGGGTAACATGTACCTAAAAGCTATTGCAAGAAATTAATGCTTGAAAGATAATCCGTTATCCTTGACGAGGCATAATGATTGTGTATATAAGTCACCATTGTCTAATAATGTGCCTAAAGGACAAGGGATCAAGAAAATATCCAGGAAGAAAGATCATGAGGAGTTTAATTTGAAAAAATCTATATGTCTGTTATTGATCATCATGCTCCTGTTTGCGGCGGCGGGCTGCAACGGAGGGGAAGAAGCCAAGAAAATCAAGGCATCCGCCGAAACAGAAGTCCAAGTACCTCAGCCAATTACCCAGGCTGCTCCCCCGCTCGTTTCCGGGCCTTCAGCTCCCACAGCGACGACGCTTAGTCCTAACGATGTGATTGCCGAAGTGGATGGTTTTAAATTAACCCGCGCTCAACTTGACCTGGAAGTTAAAAAGAAAATGCAGGACATGCAGGGCAAAATACCTGCCGACCGGATAACCCAGGCGACAGCGGCACTGAGAAAAGAGCTGATCGAAGATTTTGTCATCCGCACCTTGCTCCTCAATGAGGTCAATCGGAGAAAAATCGTCGCTACGGATAAGGAAGTTGCCGATCGTTTGAATATTATGAAGGAATCTCTCCAGGCAGGCACAACTATGGAGGAATTCTTGAACAAGAGCGGGGTCACAAGCGAGCAGCTCCGTCCGGAAATAACCCTTGGCATCCGTATCAGCAAACTTGTGAATACATCCAAAAGATCAAAAGCCGCCCCTGCGGAAAAGGAAATCCAGCAATTCTACAAAAACAATAAAGAAAAATTTCGGACGCCCGAATCTGTCCATGCGCGGCATATCTTAGTGGCAAAGACGGCGGGGGAAGATGAAAAGTCAAAAAAAGCCAAGCGCGAAAAAGCAGAGAATCTTCGGAAACAAATCGTTGCCGGGAGTGATTTCGCCGAGGTGGCGAAAGCTAATTCCGATTGCCCGAGTAAGAACCAGGGTGGCGATCTTGGAACTTTTTCCAAAGGGCAGATGGTAAAACCCTTTGAAGATGCCGCCTTCAGCCAGAAGAAGGGTGAAATCGGACCGGTCGTGGAGACGGATTTCGGCTATCATATCATTGAGGTCCTTGATCGCCAGCCAGCGAAGATTCAAAATCTCGACAAAGAGACAAAATCGAAGATTGCGGCGTTTCTTCAGCAGAAAAAGAATTATGAGGCATTCAACGAAATCATGCAGGGGCTGAAGGCCAAGGCTCATATCGTAATCGCTGAAAAATAGCTCAGCACGATAAAGAGGAGGGTGTATGAGAACAAGAGAAGCGGGCAAGGTAAACAGTAACCTCTCGTACCTGGGAAGGAAAGAATTGGGGATGTATCTGCTGGAAGGGGAGAAAGAATCCATGCTCATCAGCGCCGGGATCAGCTTCATCCTGGGCGACATCCTCGCACAGATAAAATCGTTCGGCATTGACGAGAATAAGATCAAATCCCTGCTTATCCTGCATTCCCATTTCGATCATGTGGGGACAGTTCCCTATTTCAAAAGGACGTATCCCGCGATCGATATTTACGCCTCCCAAAGGGCGTGGGACATTCTCACGATGCCCAAGGCCATCGAAACAATGAATGCCTTCAGCCCGGCTTTAAAAACCCTGCTCCCTTCCGACGCCGGGGGCATTCCCATTGACGACGATATTTTCCCTTCGGGAAACTCCAACTACACCCAGTTTGAGCAGAGTCTGGAAAAGATGAAGGATCTGGAAGTAGATTATTACTGCGCCGATCATTATGGTTATATCAGTGGGGAGGAAGCCCGCGATTATACCCGGCAGACTATTGAGGCAACCCGCCGACTGCGCGCTCGGATAGAAGAAATTTATAAAAAATCGAAAGATATTGAGTCTTCAGCAAATATTCTGACGGAGGAACTCTTCAGACGGCATCCCGATTACTTCATCTCAAAGGAGATCATTGCCGGCGTGTTTGGACAGATGGTTAAGCATATCGCCAAAACTTTATAACTTACCGCTGCAAGGAGAAACCGTTCAGATACAGGAAGAGTTCATCCTCCTTATCCTGCATGCGGCGGGTATCTTCTTTATCGCCGGTTTCGTGATCATAGCCCAGGAGGTGAAGAAGGCCGTGAATCATGAGAAACTCAAGGGATTCCTTTAAACTGTTGCCGGAGGCTTCTCCTTCACTCAGCGCTTTTTCTACGGAAATGATAATATCTCCCAGCAGCAGGGGATTGACATCGCCGTAATCACCTTCGGACATGGCAAAGGAGATGACGTTAGTCGGATTATCCCTGCCGAGGTAGAGACGGTTGATTTCCCGAATTTCCTCGTTGTCCACCAAAAGCAGGCTGAGCTCCCGGTCTTCGAGATGGAGGCGCTTGAGCAGACGGACAAGGCTACGGCGAATCTGCCTGCGGTTTATGGTGATTCTTTTCTGCCGGTTTTCGATCAGGATAGTCATAGAGGGATTTGATTTTGTCGTTATTGGCTTGCCCATGAATGTCGTTGTAATAGGTTACACGGTGATGAAATACCCCGTTTAGAATCCTCACAAAGCTCTCTTGAATCAGATTGAGATCCTTTAAGGTTAAATCAGATTCGTCAAGCTGTCCGTCCATGAAGATCTTGTCGATCCGGTCGCGGACAAGGTTTTGTATTCTCGACGGCGTTGGCTGGACAAGGGTTCGGGAAGAGGCCTCGATCACATCCCCAAGCAGCACCAGCCCCGCCTCCTTTGTCTGCGGACGCGGTCCGGGATAACGAAAATGGCTCTCCGGCAAGGCGCGTATGGATGGATCTTTGTCCCGTTTGGCCTTTTCATGAAAATATCCCACCAGACTCGTCCCGTGATGCTGCCGAATGATATCGGTAATTCTCTGGCCAAGCTTGCAGGCAGACGCGAGGTCGCATCCATCTTTGACATGGGAAATGATTACTAAAGAACTCATCCGGGGAGAAAGCTTATCATGCCTGTTTTCACCCTTACCCTGATTCTCGATAAAATAGAGCGGTTTTTTCATTTTGCCGATATCGTGGTAATAGGCGCTTACCTTGCAGAGAATGGAATCGGCGCCTATGGCCTCTGCTGCGGCTTCAACCATGGAACCGACAATGATGGAATGATTATAGCTGCCCGGCGCTTCGATGATCATGCGCTGAAAAATCGGCTGATTGAGATTGGCAAGTTCCAGAAGCCTGATGTCGGTCGTAAAACCGAACAGGGATTCAAAGATGGGACCAACGCCCGCAACGATAATGCCGCTCATCACGGCTCCCGTAAAACCGGCCAGGAATTTATAGAGCGTATCTAAAGACGCCTGTTGACCCGTAAGGAGAGACAGGGCAAGGATAGTAATCATGTTCATTAAGCCAAGAAAAAGACCAATCCTTATAAAAACCGTTCGCTTTCGATAATGATCTCCCTTGTAGATAACAATAATGAAGCCAAAAAAGGCAAAAAGAGGAAGGTATAGCTGTGGCGGCGGAATCATGAAGGCAATCAGAAAACATATAAATATCGAGAAGAGCAGGGCAACCTGGCGATTGAAAAGATATCCCGTCAAGAGGGTACCGACAGCAAAGGGAGTGGCATAAAGGATCGTCTCGGTTGCTAAAAACGGGAACGATTGATGGATGGCCCCGGAAATGAAGATCACTGCCTTTATTAATGAAAACTGTAAAATCATTACTACGGTAAGGCAAAAAAGGTGGCGATTCTGAACAGCCGGACTTACCGGGGTGGATGAACCCTTTTGTGAAAGAAACAGCAACGACGAAGCGAAGAAGCATATCAACAAAAACATTCCGGTGAACCCCGCGCTGAGCGATGTATTCCGTTGGCTATGCTGTTTGAAGAAGGCGTTAATCTTATCAAGATCGGTTACCGTTATCTTCTCACCTTCCCGCACGATCATTTCATTTTTTTGAACTTGGAAATTCACGGGAAGGACGGCATCCATAGCAGCCCGCCGATGCATTTCCGTTGCCTGGCGGTTAAAAGTCAGATTGGGCTGCAAAAGTTTGCCTGCAAGAGAAACGGCGGTCTTCCGCAGCTCGGGGTCAACTGCCGAAAATATGGATTTTGCCCTTTGTTTCAGCAACTCCTGGGCATCCTGTAACTTCATGATTTCGGTAAGGTGCTTTTCTTCTTGTTCCAATAATGTGCGAACATTTTTGATAAGGATGCCCCGTTCCTGCTCAGACGGAGAAAAAACGACATTGGTGATCATCCGATCCCGGTAAACATCCATGATCAAGGCAGAGATCTTTTCCGCCAGGGATGAGGAAAATTCACGTTGTTCCAAAATCGCCAACTCTGCGCCGGTGAGATTTATCTCGAGAGATTTTTCGAATATCCCGGGGCTGCTTGTTTTCTTGCCGTCCGTAGCGAGTGTTGCCGTATCATCGTCATCGGCGGTCGTCCTTTGCCGGCTCTCCTGAACGGCAAGAAAGGCTTTCATGAGGCCGCCGCGGATCTGAACAGGTATTTGGTCGTCGTAATCGAATATAGAAGGAACAGCTTTTGCCGCCTCTATCCTTTTCAAATCCGTCGATGCCTTTTCTTCAACAAGAAAATCGCGGTCCGCCTTGATATTTTTATTGGCAATGGCCCCGACCTTGTACTCAGATCGCGATATCGGACCTGACGGCGACAGCAAAAGAGTTAACATCAGACTCAAGGAGACAAGCAAAAACCAGCGATGGAAGTGGGGATTTTTGAAAAACGCCGGGATATTCCCAGGCTGGGCAAACCACTTTTTCCAAATCGGTAAATGCTTTTCAGTAATCGCCTGCATGTTGGTCATGACGATATTTCCCTCTCCATGGTGCTTTTTCGCGTCCGATCGATATGATTGTAAGCCCTGATAACCTCCTGAACGAGGGGATGCCTGACTACATCGAGTTCTGAGAAATGAACAAAACCGATCCTGTCACTTTTGCGGAGGATTTTTTCCGCTTCGATCAGGCCGGAGGTTTTTTCCGTGGGCAGATCGATCTGAGTGATATCGCCAGTAATGACCGCCTTAGAACCGAAGCCGAGGCGGGTCAGGAACATCTTCATCTGCTCGGATGTCGTATTCTGGGCCTCATCGAGAATAACGAAGGCGTCATTCAAGGTTCGGCCTCGCATAAACGCCAGGGGTGCGACCTCGATGATTCCTTTATGCATGAGGGCGGTAGCCTTTTCGACGTCCATCATGTCAAATAAGGCATCGTAAAGTGGCCTGAGGTAAGGATTAACTTTTTCGGCAAGATCGCCGGGCAGGAAGCCGAGTTTTTCACCGGCTTCTACGGCGGGTCTGGCAAGGGCAATACGGGAGACCTTCTTTTCCAGGAGCGCGGCAACGGCCATCGCCATCGCCAGATAGGTTTTACCGGTTCCGGCAGGTCCGATCCCGAAGACCATGTCATAATTTCTGATGGCGTCGATATATAGTTTCTGGGCGATGCTCTTGGGAGTGATAAGTCTCTTTTTCGAGGATATGAAAACCTTATCGAGGAAGATCTTTTCCAGGCTGGCGGCGCCGTCTTCGGAAAGGATGCGGTGGGCGTAATCAATATCCTGGGGAAAAAGGGGATAACCATTCTCTAAAAGGGCATACAACTGGACGAGGAGGTTCTTGACCAAATGTACCGCCGTTGCTTCTCCGGCTACGGGGACAAGCCTTTCTATATGCTTGAGATGCTTGTCATGTTCCCCGAGCAAATTCCTGAAGAGGGCGTTGTCGGGGAAATGGAAATTCTCTGAGTTTGTAGCCTGAAGCTTCGCTTTCAAGTTGTCTCTTAAATTTCTTTGTGATGTGCAGATCTTTTTCTAAACTGGCTTAAATGCTATCACGTCCGTAAACCAAATAAACACGGGAACATCACCATCCGACTGTACAAACGGCGATGCTGCTATGCAGGTCATTTTTGCAGGAAAAGATGGGCAAACACCTTCGCATTGCCCATCATGTTTGCAATCAGGCAGTTTTCGTTCGGTTGATGGGCCGTCGGTGTTGTCCGGCACCAGACGGCGACGGGATACCCTTCCCGCCGCAGATAGGCGGCGACCGTCCCGGCCCCGATACCCTGGGGGGTGGCCTGGACGCGATACACCCGGTCAATGGCTTGCTTGAGGAAGGTGACGATAGGACTTTGGGGATCCGTCGCCTCCGGGGCCTGAACCTCCTGCGCCGAAGAGATACCGATAGCAACCCCGAATTCCTTCTCGATCGCTTCCGCCACTTCCCGCATGACCTGCTTGACCTTGGACAGATCATAGAGGGGCAATACCCGGCAGTCCATATAAAAGTTATCCTCGCCGGGAATTGTATTGACGTTCGGGACATTAGCGTCTTTTCGCGTTGGTTCGAAGGTGCTTAAGGGGGGATCGAAGAGGGGATTGCTTGCCGGGAACCGTTCATGAAGGGCCGCATACAGGCGCACCGCCAGGTGCGAGGCAGCCAGAAAAGCGTTTATTCCCTGGTATGGCTTGCTGCCGTGGCATTGTTTTCCCAGGGTCCGAAAATGAACCCAGAGGATGCTTTTTTCAGCGATTTCAAGCAATGTTCCCTCTTCATTTCCAGAATCGGGGACGCAAATCACGTCCGTTTTTCGAAAGGGATTCTGTTCGTGCCGGAGAAGATAGGCGAGCCCCCAGCGGCTTGCCGTTTCTTCGTCGGATACAAAGACCAACCCTGGAGTTCTTGCCGGCTGTAGGCCTTCATCGTAGCAAGCCTTTAAGGCATACAGGGAGGCGACCAAGTCCTGCTGATTATCCACGACACCCCGGCCGATGATATAGCCGTCTTGGACATAGGCGTGATAAGGATCATGCCTCCAGAGTCCCGGTTCCCCCGGGGGAACAATATCCATGTGGCTGATGATCCACGTTTGTTCTGTGGATGAAGCCGCAGGACCAGGATAGCGGACGATGATGTTGGGGCGGCGTCCTGAAGATACACGCTCGTCGGGGGCGTCAATGATCTCCAGATCCGTCATACCAAGGCATGTCAGGACATCCCCAAGAAAGATTGCTTTCTTCATTTCCCCGTCCCCGCCGCTTTCCGGGGCGATGGCGGGTATGGCCGTAAGCTCAATCTGCAGGCTGACCATGTCCTTTTCATAGGCATCAATGCGCCGGGCTATACGGTCAAAAAGCTGCTCGTCAATCATAATTAGCCGTTATCCTTTTAATATCATGGCATTTTCCCACCATTTGCTTATAGCCGGCCTCGCTTCCCATAATTAGGGTTATGGAATTTTCCGGGGTGAGAACATTGCCGGGAGAAAATCATCGGGCAGCTTGTCAAAGGCAAGCAAGGCCTGTTGCGTAACGATTTGGTGCAAGGAATCGAACCGAAAGATAAAGCTGTTCATGATTGCCTTTTTTGCCCCATCAATCTCCTTGTGAGACAGTCCTTCTCGTTTTGCCTTCCCCAGAATATCCTGAATCACCTGGACGGTTATCGGCGCGGACGAAGATTTAGACATGGCATAAGCACCAAAAACTCCGTAATCGCGTCTGGCTTGGTAGAAACTGCCCGTAGAGTAGGCAAGGCCCCTGTTGGTGCGCACCTCCTGAAAAATACGGGAACGGAAGCCCCCGCTCCCTAGAACGAAATCGATTACATCGAAGGCGTAATATGCATCAGAACCCTGCTTTTAAGATCTTTGCCGAGCTTTAAACGACCTTCGTCAAATAATGGTTCCTGAAGAAGCTCGGAAAAAATTCCCAATATCTTTTCAAAGTCTTTCTTTAAAGAAAATACCGACCACTGTGTCTGCGCGCCCGATTTAACGATGAGGTTTAGCTTGACGACAGGCAACTCATGATTCTCAAGGATATATACGGTAAGGCCATTAGACAGGGTGAACCGGTATGGCTGGGTAGGGGCGAAGTTTAGAGGACGATAAGTAATTTTGGCCGGTTCGGGAGAGACGAACGGCGCGGCGCTCAATGTATCGGATTGGCAAAAACTAAAGCCAATTATCAACGTGATGAGAGAAATAATAATGCGCGGTAACGAATGCTTCTTCATCAGTCCTTTTTCATGATGGCGATGGTACGGTTATCAGGGGTCAGGTAACGGTTTGCCGTATCTCTTAGATCCTCAGGGGTAATATTTTCGATGTTTTTTCCATAGTTCACAATATAGCGCCAGTCCCCAAGAATCGTCTCACAATAGGAAAGCATGCCCGCAAGTCCTTCATTGGAACTCTGACGCCTGATAAAATCTGCCTGCAGCTGGTTCTTTACCTTGCGGAGTTCCCAGTCCGTTACGGGTACCTTCTTTAGATCGTCGATCATGCTATCGATGGCCCCGGTGAGCTTGTCAATCTTATGGGGATTGCGAACCGTAGCAAAAATTCCAAGGTGGCCGTTTCGATATCGCCCACCACGGTAATCACCATATTTTGGGGGGCATGGGTCCACAAAAAAAACTGTTCCAAATCGGTCAGCGAATTTTTCATATAATTGTCCATCCGGATCCGCATCGGTCCGTTGCCTTCTCTCTTCCATGACCACATCGCGCTCCTGGTAAAATTACCGAAAAACCGGGTTGGCCATGCGATCAGATTCGATTCTTGCCCAAAGTTCGGCTTTATTTGCAGGCAGGCTTACATGATAGGTAATCATATCCTGACCCGTCGAGGCATTGATATTGACAGCGCCATTTTCGTTGTAGATCCGATCGATTTCATTGGATCGATACCACTGGCGATGACTCTTCTGCAATGCCGCCAGCCGTTCTCCCAGCATCCCGACAAGTTTGCTATCCGACTTATCTCCCTTTGCCTTTTCCCGATCCAGGCGATCCCCGGTTTTACCGATTTTAGTAAGCAGATCCCTTTCCTTGCGACTATTTTTCGTGCCTATTGTTTTTGTCCCCTTGAACATCATGTGCTCCAGGAGATGGGCAAGGCCGGTCTTACCGTCGATTTCATCCACCGCCCCGGCTTTGATACGAATATAAAAAGGAAACCGTCGGGCTGATATGCCTTTCCAGGATAAGCACCCGGATGCCGTTTTTCATGGTGAAGGCATGAACGCGCTCTTCCAGTTTTGTTCCTTCCTGGGCAAATGACAAAGGCGCCCAGAAGGAGATCAGGAGCAGGAGGAGCAAGGGGGCAAGGAGGAAAAACTCTCCTCGTTGGTTTTTACTGTTTATAAGCATTGCTGTCATCTTTAAGGACCGCATGTATTCTGCAGGCGGGATATATCAATCCGGTTATACCCAACAGGATCATGAAGGAAGCAGAGAAGAAAAGCATAATGAATTCCAGTGGGTTTTTGATAAGATAGGCGCCGAGGAGGGTGTTTGTGCCCAGGAGCAGCAAGATAAGAGAAAATCCCCCGATCACCAGGAGTTTCAACCAACATAACCACGAAACGGCAAGCTTTTTTGAATCCATGCTTTATTCGTACAATTTTATAGGGACTTAATCAAGAGGTATTATCAAAACCGCCTTATCATAATTGCGGATGTTAAGTTTGTCTCGTCAGTCCTTTTAAGGCATGGTAAGTTTCCGTTGTCAAAGTGGGGCTTGCACAGGGAAGAAGGGAATTGTTGTGATACAACGGTTCTTCTGCCAGGGGATAGGAAGATGCACGGCAGGCCTCGTCCCATAACAACGTTCCGGGTATGGGTGAATACTCGGCGAGAATCGGTCTGGCTCCCCGGGAACGGACGTAAAGTATGCTTTCCCGTATTTCCTGCGCTCTTTGACCTGGCAGGCCGCAGAGGAGATAGACGCCGATCTCATTTGCTCCATAGCCGGCTTCTTGCAGATAGGTGGCCGCCTTTTCGAAGGCAGCGTTATCAACCTTATAGCCATTTGCTGCGGATCGCTGAGCAGGGCATCGTCATAAAAAGAGAAGTTTCTTACCCCGAGGCTATCCTGCCAGTGGCTCAGCTCATTGACGACCTGAATCGGGTCCCGTCGATCATAGCTGTCATAGAGCTGCCTGGACGCACAATAGGGACAACGGAACGGACAGCCGCGGGAAGTGAGCAGGGGTATCTGTTCCGGCACCGGCAACAGCTCGAAAGCAGGGTAGGGCAGATGATCGAGAGCATGTTCGTCAGGTATATAACGGACAGGCTCTCCAAGGATATCTTTCATGATGAAGGGAATATGACCCTCACCCCGTCCGGAGAGGACATGATCCGCCCCGGACCTTCGGGCATGGTCAGGGCAAAGAGTCGCATAAACCCCGCCGAGAATAACCGGCACGCCGGGGAGGATATCCTTTACGAGGGAAATAATATCAAAGACGCCCGGATACCAATAAGTCATCATGGAGGTAACCAGGACGAGGCGTGGTTTTTCCATCTCCTTAAGAATCATCTTCAAGATATGGCGTGGAAGTCCATAACGGTGATACGGTTTTTGAATGCCCGCGAGGGCTGCGGGCCTGGCAATTTTTTCCCTTATTAACTTGCCGTGCCCCCCTGCTTTTCTTGCCGGCCTTTTGACTGCTCCCGGAGAAATGCCATCGAGAGGGCCGCTCTCCAGACAATCGATTAATTGCACGTCCAGGCCGTTTTTCCGCAGACAGGAGGCCATATGTAGCAAGCCGAGGGGCTTCATCCAGAAGTCGTAGGCGGAAAAATCATTTATCCAGGGGTTGATCAATAAGATAGGATTACTCATCCAGGTCAAATTAGCAAATATTTAACGGCATGACAATAAAAGACTTGAAGGCGATCTTGTTTACTGCTAACACCCCCGGCCATCCGTCGGGGTTGAAAAGGGAGACACGACGAAGGACGCCGATTATCTCGTTGACAAAATCATCAACCTGAGAATATTTGAAGATAGCGAGGGAAAGATGAACCTGTCCCTGCTCGCTAAAAATGGAGAGTTTATGGTCATCTCGCAATTCACGCTTTTGGGGGATTGCCGCAAAGAAGGAAGAAGACCTTCTTTTTATCAGGCCGAAGAGCCGATAACTGCAAGAAAACTTTACGATTATTTCATCGTAAAAAGCAGGGAGAAGAAGGTAGATAAAGTCGGGACGGGGGAGTTTCAGGCCATGATGAAGATCGATCTGCGCAACGATGGACCGGTGACCCTCTTGCTTGACAGCAGGACCGCTTTCTAATAAGTGAGGAGACTGTTGAAGGAACAGGAATACACCCCCCCGTGCAACATCAGAATCGATAAAGAGGGCGTCTGGTATTACCAGGGCGCCGAAATGTTTCGGAGGGAATTTGTAAACTATTTCTATCAGAACTTGCATCTCGATGAAACAGGAAGATATGTAATCATTCTTCCCGACGACCGCTGTTACGTTGATGTCGAAGATGCGGCCTATATTATTAACGCCGTTGATTACAAAAGATCGGAAAGGGGCAACGGCAAGGGAATAAACCTCCTCCTCTGCGATGAGACAAGCGAAGCGCTTGATCCCCGCACCCTTTGGATCGGTCCCGACAATGTCATGTATTGCCGGGTACGGGAAGACACATTCAAGGCCCGCTTCTCAAGAGCGGCCTATTATCAGCTTGCCGAACATATCGAACATGATGAAGTCCAAGAGATGTTTTACTTGAAGATTGACGGACAACATTACAATATTGAAACTAAATTTATTTAATATACCAAACAAACGGAGGTACCTTCAATGCTGTCGGATCATATCGCCGAAGCCCTGACATTTGATGACCTGCTCCTGGTTCCGGCAGAATCATCCATCTTACCTAAAGATGTCGATACATCGACAAGTCTGACCAACAATATCACCCTTAGGATACCAATCCTCAGCGCCGCCATGGATACGGTTACGGAATCAAAAACGGCCATCTGTATGGCTCAGGAGGGTGGAATAGGCATCATTCACCGTAACATGAGCATCGAAAGGCAGACGATTGAAGTCGATAAGGTAAAGAAATCGGAAAGCGGGATGATCGTCGATCCCATAACTATCGGCCCTGAGCAGAAGGTACAGGATGCCCTGACGCTGATGAATGAGTATCATATTTCCGGGGTTCCCGTTGTCAAGGGAAAACGGCTGGTGGGGATATTGACTAATCGCGATCTCCGTTTCGAGACGAACCTGGAACAGCCCGTCGGAAATGTGATGACCAAGGATCATCTGGTTACGGTCACCTCGAACATCTCTTTGGAGGAATCGAAGAAACTCCTCCATAAACACCGGATTGAAAAGCTCCTCGTCGTCGATGAAGAGTACAATCTTAAAGGTCTTATCACCATTAAAGATATCGAAAAAATACGTAAATATCCCAACGCCAGCAAAGACTCCCTGGGGCGTCTGCGCGTCGGCGCCGCTGTCGGCATCCTTGATCGCGAAGAGCGGGTGCAGGCGCTTATTTACGCAGGCGTCGATGTGATTGTCATCGATACTTCCCACGGACATTCCAAAGGGGTAATCAATGCCATTCGGGAGACAAAGAGAATTTTTCCGACCTGCGAACTTATTGCCGGCAATGTCGCCACCGTGGAAGGAGCAAAAGCATTGATCGAGGCCGGCGTAGATGCCGTTAAAGTTGGGGTCGGCCCCGGTTCCATCTGTACCACGAGGATTGTCGCCGGAGTGGGCGTACCCCAGATGACGGCCATCCGCGAAACTCACAAGTATTGTTCGCAGAAAGGTATTCCCGTCATCTCCGACGGCGGTATCAAGTTTTCCGGTGATATTGCCAAGGCCCTGGGGGCCGGAGCCAGTACGGTTATGATCGGTGGGCTTTTTGCCGGAACCGAAGAAAGTCCCGGTGAAACCACCCTATTTCAGGGTCGCAGCTACAAGGTCTATCGCGGCATGGGTTCCCTTGAGGCAATGAAATCTGGCAGCCGGGACCGATATTATCAGGATGACATCGAAAGCAATCTAAAAATGGTTCCCGAAGGCATCGAAGGACGGGTGCCGTTCCGGGGCTCGCTGTCCGCCAGTATCTACCAGCTTGTCGGTGGCTTGAAAGCCGGTATGGGTTATCTCGGCTGCGCCACTATCGCTGAAATGCATCAAAAAGCCGATTTTGTGCGCATAACCTCCGCCGGACTCCGGGAAAGTCATGTCCACGACGTAATCATCACCAAGGAAGCGCCCAACTACTGGCTGGATTAGCATGGAGCACGCTGATTTCGTCCATCTCCACGTCCATACCCAGTATAGCCTTTTAGACGGAACTATTCGCATCGATGACCTGCTGAAGAAGGCAAAGGAACATCATATGCCCGCTGTGGCCATGACGGACCACGGCAATATGTTCGGGGCCATCGATTTTTATCAGCACGCCTATCGCTATGGCATCAAACCCATAATCGGCAGCGAAATGTATGTTGCCCCCCGCAGCCGCCATGAAAAAAGTTCCCAAGGAATAGGCGAAACTTCCCGTCATCTTGTGCTCCTGGTCAAGAACATGCAGGGCTACAAAAATCTCTTGAAATTATCGTCGGCGGGATATCTGGAAGGTTATTATTACCGGCCCCGGGTAGACAAGGAGCTTCTTCGCCGGCACCATGAAGGTCTCATTGGTATGAGCGCCTGTCTCCACGGTGAAATTGCCAATCACATTCTCAAGGGAAATACTGAGGGAGCCCTGAGGGCTGCGGAAGAATACATTGACATTTTTGGGGCGGAAAATTTCTATCTGGAGATAATGGAGAATGGTCTTCCCGAACAGAAGATCGCCAACGAAGGATTGATGGAGATAAGCCGAAGGTTATCCATCCCCCTGGTAGCTACGAATGACTGTCATTACCTCAACCAGGCTGACGCCGAGGCCCATGAGGTGCTTTTATGCATCCAGACCGGAAAGACCATCGAAGACCCGAATCGAATGAAATTTCAGTCGGATCAGTTCTTCTTCCGCTCCCCCGAGGAAATGAAAGCCCTCTTTTCCTATTGCCCCGAAGCGATAGCAAATACCATTACCATAGCCGAAAAATGCAACCTTACTATGGAGTTCGGTCAATTTTATCTTCCCCACTTAAAACTTGATAATGATCAGAGCCTCGACGAGCATCTTGGGAAAGTCGCCAAAGAAGGGCTCGCTCGTCTGGCTCCGATTGTGAATCCCGGGGGAGATTTGGAAGTTGCCAGGAATTATGAAAAGCGTCGAACCGAGGAGCTGGCCATGATCAAGTCCATGGGATTTGCAGGATATTTCCTCATTGTGGCCGATTTTGTCAATTACGCGAAAGAGCAGAAGATTCCCGTCGGACCGGGCCGCGGGTCGGCGGCGGGTAGTCTCGTGGCCTACGCCACGGGAATAACCAACATCGATCCGATTCGTTATGGTCTCTTCTTTGAACGTTTCCTCAACCCGGACCGCAAGAGCATGCCCGATATCGACATCGACTTCTGCCAGGAGCGCCGGGACGAGATCATCCGCTATGTCACGGATAAATACAGCAGTGACAATGTCGCCCAAATAATCACCTTCGGAAAGATGCTTGCGAAAGGGGTTATCAGGGACGTTGGCCGGGCGATGAATATCCCTTACGGCGAGGTGGACGCCATCGCGAAGATGATTCCAAATGTGTTGAATATTACCCTTGAAGACGCCATAAAGATGGAACCGCGCCTCAAGGAAGAGGCGAAGAAAAACGAGCGTATTCAAAAGCTCCTGACCTATTCGCGGGCCTTGGAGGGATTGAACCGCCATTCATCGACCCATGCCGCTGGGGTAGTGATTTCCGATGTGCCGCTGGTCAATCGCGTCCCCCTGTATAAAGGAACCAAAGATGAAGTAGTAACCCAGTTTTCCATGAACGACATCCAGTCCGTAGGACTGACAAAATTTGATTTCCTCGGTCTCAAGACCTTGACGGTGATCAAAAACGCCCTCCAGATGATCAAAGAGGGCAGGGGGATTGACATTGATATCGATAAGTTACCCCTCACCGATGAAGCAACATATGAGCTCTTGCAGCGAGGCAACACGGACGGCATTTTTCAATTGGAAAGTTCGGGAATGCGCGAGATTCTGACCGGTATGAAACCGGACTGCATCGAGGATATCATCGCCTTGATTGCCCTCTATCGTCCGGGGCCGATGGGAATGGTTCCCGATTTTATTTCCCGCAAATTGGGAAAAACACAAATCAGTTATGAAGTGCCACAGCTCAAGGATATCTTAAGGGAAACCTACGGGGTTATCCTCTACCAGGAACAAGTCATGCAGATTGCCAGCGCTATCGGACGCTACACCATGACGGAGGCGGATACGCTACGCAAGGCAATGAGCAAAAAAAAGGTTGCCGAGATGGACAAGGAAATGCCGAAATTCCTTGCCGGGGCCAAACAGAATCACATCCCCCCGGAAAAGGCTACCCGTATCTGGGAACAAATGAATAAATTTGCCGAATATGGTTTTAACAAATCACACAGCACCGCCTACGCGATGATTTCATACCAGACCGCCTATCTCAAGGCCCATTATCCGGAAGAATTCATGGCGGCCCTGCTGACCAGCGAGAAGGATAACCGCGATAAAATCATCCGCTATATCAACAGTTGCAAAGAGATGGGTATCAATGTCCTGCCGCCGGACATCAACGACTCCCTGAGTGATTTTACCGCCTCCGCCGGTCATATCCGCTTTGGTATGGCGGCGGTGAAAAATGTCGGCGAGGGGGCGGTGGAATCCATTCTGGAAGCCAGGAAGGGTGATAAATATCCCTCCTTCCAGGATTTCAGTCAGCGAGTCGATCTAAGGCGGGTGAACAAGCGGGTCATCGAAAGCCTTATCAAATGCGGAGCCTTTGACTCTCTGGGTCATAAAAGAAAGGCGCTCTTCAGTTCTTATGAAGAGACCATGAATTTGGCCCAAAAGCTGCGCAAATCAAAAGCCAGCAGCCAGGTCAGTCTCTTGGAAGGCCTGGATGCCGCCGCCGGGGGCGGTAGTATGAACGGCGCCATCACCCCTCCGGAGGTAGGCGAATGGGACCACAAAGAGCTGCTCATGCATGAAAAAGAAGCGCTGGGATTCTATATTACGGGACACCCGTTATCGAGATACCGGCAAAAACTGGAATTCATCACCAATGCAAGCTCCACCAATCTCGCGGAGAGAAGAGACAAAGAGGAAGTCATCATCGCCGGCGTAGTTAGCAACATCAAGGAGTTGACAACAAAAAGAAAAGATATCATGGCCTACATAACTCTTGAGGATCTTTATGGTTCCATGAACGTAATCTGTTTTGCCGATATTTATCAACGGTCTAAAGCCCTGTTGAAAGGCGATGAACCTCTCCTGCTTAAAGGTCAGCTTGATATCTCCGAAGAAAATGTCAAAATCATCGCTAATGACATCACCGCGCTTCAGGATGCCCCGGATATCTCTCCTTATTATTCGTCCGTACATTTCCAGGTAGAAACGCAAAGTATGTCAAGTGAAGATTATATTTTGCAGATCAAATACTTATCTGATAAGTATAAGGGAACAGCTGAAGGTTTTATCCATTTGCTGAACGGAAACAGCGAAACGATAATCTTTTTAGGTAGCGATTGCCGCTTTCAGTTGACTCCGGAACTCTTGCAAGCCACCCGCCTCGTCCTGGGACCCAATTCCATCAAATATCGGTAATCATCATCGATGCGACGGCGTCGCTTATCGGCAATCACCTTAAAACACCCGGTGATATAAAAAAGGCCATGGATATAGGGTATGGACGATACGATGGGGGCCTTCCGACATTATATTTTCGGATTATAGACCTTCCTCATTCAGTTGTTTGATAATTATCGCTTGTTTTTCAGTGAGATGTTTAGGAACGATAATATTTATCTTTACATATTGATCCCCTTTAGCTGCTCCCTTTAATCCGGGAACTCCATAACCCTTCATCCGAATCTTGGTGTTGTTCTGAGTCCCCGGAGGTATTTTCAGGCGTTTTGTCGCCCCGTCTAGCGTCGGTACATCGATACTTGTTCCGAGGGCCGCCTGACTAAAGTTGACGGATTTCTCGTAAAAAATATCGTTCCCGTCGCGGGCAAAGAGTGGATGAGGAAGGATGGTTATATTCAAATAGAGATCTCCCGCAGGACCGCCGTCATAACCATGTCCGCCCTTTCCCATGAGTCGCAGCTTCTTCCCCGTGCTGATTCCGGCAGGGATCTTAACATTGATTTCATCGACGTGATCTTCCCGTTGCAGGGCCAGTTTCTTTTCGGCTCCCGTCACCGATTCCTCCAGGGATATGGAAAGATTGTATTGCAAATCTTGACCATGCTGGGGCATATGACCATAGGATTGACCGCCCCCGCCAAAAAGATCGGCAAAAGGATCGAAACCTTGCTGAGAGGTCCCACGTCTGCGGGTTCCACTTCCTGAACCTGCCCGCGTCCTTCCTCCGGAACCGCCCAAATCAAATCCAAATCCTCTCAATAGATCGTTAAGGTCAAAATTTCTGAAGATATCCTCCTGGGAATACTTTTGACGGAACTGGTCTGCCGAGCCATACATGTCGTATTGATTGCGTTTTTCCTGATCGCTCAGGACGGCGTAGGCCTCGCTTATCTTCTTGAACTTTTCCTCGGCCTGGGCTTTATTGTTTGGGTTTTTATCGGGATGCCATTTTAAAGCGAGTTTACGATAGGCCTTTTTAATTTCTTCCGTGGTCGCCTGCTTGTCTATTCCTAATAGCTGGTAATAATCTTCGGCCATTTTCCACCGCCCTTCCCTTCTAATGTGCCTCTAAATATAGATACGAGGTTCTTTTTGTCAAGACATCAGATCACAGCAAAAGAAGAAATAAAAGTGTTTGTTCTCTTAAGCAGCCCTGCCGAGATGAAAAGCCTTCATGTTGGCATCGACGACTTTCTTCGGAAAAACTTCCCAGAGAATTTTTTCCCACATGGCGACCTCCAGGTCCAACCAGTTCGACAGGACGCCGAGGAGGGCGGTGTTTTCTGTCCGCAGGTTTCCCGCTTTGCGAGCTATTTCATGTGCTTTTACCACTTTTATGTTTTTAAATGTTTCCTGCACGAGATCAATGGCCTCTTCCGGATAGGTCATATCCCCAAGATTGACAGCCGGAGGATAAAGCTCGAGTTCATTGATGATTATGCTGCTGTCCGGCTTAAGGTAATCCAGATAGCGCAGGGATTCCAGTTTTTCAAAGGCCAGGAGAATGTCGACATTCCCTTTTCGTTCAATAGGGGAATAGACCTTGCGGCCATAGCGGACATGACTGGTTACGCATCCACCGCGTTGGGCCATGCCGTGGACTTCACTCTTCTTGACATCCATTCCCGACTCCATCATGACCAGGCAGAGGATGTCACTGGCCCGTAGAATACCCTGGCCGCCGACACCGGCCATGAGGACGCTTCTTACTTCCTGCGGATTAAATTTTACAATATTTGATTTTTTAGTCATGATTCATTCCGCCTCCACGATGGCGCCAACTTTGCAAACCTGCTGGCAGATAGTACAACCGGTACATAAATCGGCGTCGATAAAAGAATTACCCTCCTGCTTCTTAGCGTTTTTTATAACCTCACCGGCAGGCATATCCGTGAACTTTCGCCAGGCAAGGGGCGGGTAACCTAAACCGATACAGTTACGACAACCGATACACTTGTTCACATCGACGCGTAGTGGCTTGAGAGTTTCCGGCTGATGTCTTTTGAAGAGGACACAGGAACGACGGGAAATGACAACGGAGGAACCTTGCCTCGCAAGCTCTTCCCGCAGTACATCCCGGGTGTTCTTAATATCGTAAGGATCGATGACCCGCACACTATCGATTCCGAGGACTTTGGCCAGTGCGGGGATGTCAAGTTCCTTGGCCTTTACGCCCTTAAGGGTGTAACCGGTACCCGGATGTTCCTGCATCCCCGTCATCGCCGTGGTCCGGTTATCACAGATTACAATGACGGCCTCTCCCTGGTTGTAGGCCATGTTGAGCAGCGGTGTTATGCCGGAATGAAGAAAGGTCCCATCTCCGATCACCCCCACAACCTTTCCTTTTCCCCTTTCCTTTAAAGCCTTGCTCATAAGGCTTTGAGCTTTCCCAGCACATGAAAAAGTCCCCGATGGGGGCAGCCGGGACAGAGATTGGGGGGACGGGCGGGAATGGCGATTTCAGGCAGTTTTATGGCCGTCGCCTGTTTGCCTTTGAGGGCAATTTCAATGACCCCGGGATCAAATTCATTCGTAAATGGAAAGGTATCCTTACCCGCCACCTCAATGCCCATCGCCCGGATCTGCTCCTCGATGAAAGGATCCAATTCTTCTATAATGTAAAGTTTTTTGACCTTGGCGGCAAACTCGCGGATCAGCCTTTCCGGCAGGGGATGGACCATGGCCAGCTTGAGATAGGAAAATTCAGGAAAAACATCTTTGGCATAATTGTAGGGCATCCCCGCAGTAATCACCCCCACTTCGGTCTTGTTAATTTCCAGCCTGTTTTCCGCAAAGGAATCTGCGTATTCCCGCAGGGCCTGCATCCGCTTTTCCACTTCCAAACGTCTGATTCTGGCCATTGCCGGTACCATGACGTATTTCGACGGCGTGATGCGAATCTCCGTCTTGTCTTCCACGGGTTGCGGATCTTCGATGATGACCACCGACTTGGAATGGGAGACCCTGGTAGTAGTGCGCAGGAAAACGGGGGTATCGAATCTTTCGCTGATGTCAAAGGCGATCTTTATGAATTCCTTCGCCTCTTGGCTGTCTGCCGGTTCGAGCATGGGTATCTTGGCGAATTTTGCATAATTGCGGTTGTCCTGTTCGTTCTGGGAGCTGTGTGATGATGACCAGGGCGCCGTTGGTACCCGTATAACTGACCGTAAACAGGGGATCGGCTGCGACATTTACACCGACATGCTTCATGGTTACAAGGGCCCTGGCGCCGGCCACGGCGGCTCCGATTCCAACTTCGAGGCCTACCTTTTCATTAGGGGCCCATTCGGCGTAAACGCCGTCATATTTAGAAAATTCCTCAAGAATTTCTGTGCTTGGTGTCCCCGGATATCCTACTCCAAACCGTATGCCCCATTCATAGGCGCCTCTGGCGATGGCTTCATTTCCCGACATCAGTACTTTCATAGCTACGCTCTCCGCTGTTTGCTATCCCAGGATAGCTATTTTTCTTCCGATGATAAGCTTTATTGCCGGATCTTGTGTTTTATCGAGGGCCTTTTGATAATATTCGCTTGCCTTTTTATTATCCTTCATGGCCTCATAGGTTCTCGCAAGATTAGCCAGGATATCGCCGGCAAAGGGTTTACCGGCCTTGGCGTTCAAGGCCTTTTCATACTGTGCCAAGGCGTTTTTGTAATCATTTTCCGCCTCATAGCAATAACCGAGGGCGTTATAAACAAGGATGGTCAACTCGTTTTCTTCCGATTTATCCCTGAGGTAAACCTGGAAGGCCTTCCGTGCCGCGTCGATCTGGCCGGCATTGAGATATGCATTCCCGATGCGATACTGAGCCAGCAGCGCCGCTTCCGTGGCTGAATACTTTTCAATTACTTCCTGCAACGGTTTGACGGCGGCCGCCCTATCCTGGGGAGCCTTTCCAATCCGGAATGTATCCATGACGGCCTTATTGTAGAGGTTCATGGCCTTTGTCTCTTCCGTTTGCCGATAGTAGGACCATCCACCTAACGATACAATCACGACGAGGACCATGGCTGTTACCACAGCGAGATTTCGCTTGTGGGTCAGGACATAATCTCTTATTTCCCCCAGGAGCACTTGTAGCTTGTCCGGTTCGGTTATTTCCTGTTTAGACACCTTGTTTGTTGCCATATCTTACTCCTCTTTAGTATTGTCAGTATTGTCTCTTGATCTTTCCCTAGCGGTTTCTGCGTAAATCACCATGATCCTACTTATGTTTTTCAAAGAGCGGTCTCCCTTTGTCTATGAAGACGTTCATCAGGTTGCAGCCGGGACTGACTGTCAAACCGGAAGCCTTTGCCGTCTCTTCTCCGTAAGGCAAACCGGAGCAACGGTTTTCGCCCGGGAGGGATGAGTAGATGGCAAAGGGGCTGGGATCAGCGGCATGGGTGCGCATGGCGAGCGGCGTGGGATGGTCACTCAGCACAATGACCCGAACATCTCCCAGTTCACTTATCCCCTTGAGAACCGTGCCGACAACCTTTTCATCGAAATCCTCGATGGCCTTTATCTTTCCCGGCAAATTTCCTTCATGGCCCATTTCATCGGGGGCCTCCACATGCACAAACACAAAATCCATTTCCCTAAGGACGGTCAGGGCCTGCTGGGCCTTGCCGAGATAATTTGTATCCGTATAACCGGTTGCTCCCTCCACCCGAATGGGCATGAGGCCGGCATAAACAGCGATCGGTGAGTTTATCCATATGGGGAGCCCTGCCCCCATAGCCAAATGGCATTGGCCGGCTTCTTGCCCCGTTTTATCCTGGCAAGATTGACGGGGTGCGCTTTCAGCAGCTTCCCGGCATTTTTCATTAATGACCGGATGTCCCGGTCGCCATTTCCCCGCGGGAGAAAACCGTTGGTGGTTTGCCCGGTTATGTCATGGGGCGGAGTTGTGCTCATCGTCTCTTTGCCGTGACGCCAGACCAGGAAAAGATGCCCATATTAGCTGCTTCCAAAGGCCCCCGTCCCGAGTAACAGGCAGCGGGGTCATAACCGAGGACGCTAAGATTAGCCACGTCACTACCCGGCGTAAATCCTCTGGGTATAAGTATCTATCAATCCCAGGGTCCCTTTTTGAGCCATAAAATCCATGTGAATGGTCCGGGCTGCCTCTAGCGGCGTTTTTCCTCCCAATTCATCCAGCTGGTAATCGGCCATGCCGTCCCCAAGCAAGACAAGGTATTTCATCAGCCTCTCTCATCCTCGATGCGAATAACGACGGTAGGTTCATGAACTATATCCAATTGATCAATTCGCTGCAGGGCCTCCTGGACATCCCGCTCCCGGGCTTTGTGGGTGGTCATTACCACGGGTACCACCCCGTCCTTGACAATGCTGATATTCATCTCTCCGAGAATTCCGGCTATCTTGGAGAGGACACCCGCCTTGTCTGCGGCCATGAAGCGGGAATAATAATTTGTTTGAATCTCGGAAAAGGGAACCAGTTTGATATCATCGATGTCGGATGAATACGCGCCTCCACAAGGTCACCCCGCTCAAAGGCAAGCGCCAAAAGCTTGATGCGATATCCGAACTCCCTGGCAAATTCGATATCCTGCTGGCTGATCCGGGAGATGCCTTCCCGATAAATGCTTGCGATGTCAACCCGCTTTCCGTAGGCAAGGGAAAGGGTGATCGCCAGTTTATGGGCCGTATCTATTCCCTCGACATCGAAAGTCGGATCGGCTTCGGCAAAGCCGAGGGCTTGGGCCTCCTTGAGCACGTGGGCAAAGGCCTTTCCCTCATCCGTCATATTCGAGAGGATGTAGTTCGACGTGCCGTTCATAATGGCCATGAGCGATTTAATCCGGTTCGCTACGAGGGATTCCTTTAAAGTCTTGATAATAGGAATCGTCCCGCCGACACTGGCCTCAAAGCGGATATCCACCTTTTCCCGGTTCGCCGCCTGAAATATTTCGTTGCCGTAGGTTGCCAGGAGAGCCTTATTTGCGGTCACAACATGTTTTTTCCTGGTCATGGCCTCCATAATAAAGGTCCGCGACGGTTCATACCCTCCCATAAGTTCAATAACGATTTGAATATCCGGATCATCAAGAATATCTTTTGCATCTGTCGTCAGAATGTCAGCCGCCACCTGGACAACGCGGGGTGTTTTAATATCGAGATCGGCGATTCTCTTTAAGACAAGCCGGGCACCAAGACGCTTTTCAATTAGATCGCCACTTTCCTGCAGCAGTTTCACAACCCCTGCACCGATAGTTCCGAATCCGATTAGTCCCAAGGAGATCTTCTTCATGAAATGGCTTCCCTGAATATTTTTAGCTCGTGTTTATAATAGACTAGCGGGTTTGTCAAAATAAATTGCCCGTTATAGGGAATAATTGACTTTCCCGAGGGATTGAGTTAAAGGGGCAGTGCTGCCACGGGAGCAAATCTTCCTAATCCAATATTATCTAGTAGCCGCTATAAGGATAAAAGTAATGACTGCATCATATCAACAGGCCGGTGTGAATATTGATCAGGCCAATCTATTTGTGAAAAGAATCAAGCCCCTTGTTAAAAAGACGGCCAGGAAGGAAGTTATGAGCGGCATTGGCGGCTTTGGCGGGCTTTTCCATCTCGATTTAAAAAGAAATCCCGACCCTGTGCTCGTATCCTCCACAGACGGGGTGGGAACCAAGCTTAAAATCGCTCAGATACTCAAGCGCCACGATACGATCGGCATCGATCTCGTGGCAATGTGTGTCAATGACGTTATCGTTCAAGGTGCGGAACCACTTTTTTTTCTCGACTACTTAGCAACGGGAAAAATCCGCATGGGAACAAGTATCGCCATCGTCACCGGCATTGTCAAGGGATGTCTTGATGCGGGCTGTGCCTTGATCGGCGGCGAAACGGCGGAGATGCCGGGTTTTTATAATGACGGCGAATACGATCTGGCCGGTTTTTCCGTCGGCGTGGTAAATGCGGATCGCATGATCGACGGTTCGGAGATCCGCGTTGGCGACCGGATCATCGGTATCGCCTCCAATGGACTGCACAGCAACGGCTACTCTCTGGTCCGAAAGATAGTTTTCGAGATCGCCAGTCTCGACCCCCAGGCCCACCCCGCCGGTCTCGAATGTACCATTGGCGAGGAAATGTTGAAGCCGACCCGCATCTACGTCAAACCTCTGCTCAATATTATTAAATATTTTCATATCAAGGGGCTCGTTCATATTACGGGTGGTGGTTTTCTTGATAACATTCCCCGCATTGTGCCCCTTCCCTGCAAGGCCGTAATTTATAGGGACAGTTGGCCTATCCTTCCCATCTTTACCCTTCTTAAGGAGTTGGGTAATGTGGAAGAAATCGAGCTGTTGCGGGTGTTCAATATGGGTGTGGGCATGATGATGATTGTCTCTGAGAAGGATGTTATCGAAATTATGGATAGACTTGTAAAACTCGGAGAAAAGCCTTATTGTATCGGTCATATTGAAAAACGTGATCCTGAGGAATCCCCCGTAATATTTTCAGTGCCATGAAGACAAGGCTCCCCATAGGTATCCTCGTCTCCGGCAGCGGCTCCAACCTCCAGGCAATCATCGACCATATCGAAGAGGGAAAACTCGACGCCGTCATAAAAGTTGTCATCAGCGACAACCCGCAGGCTTTTGCCTTGGAGAGATGCCGGCGCCACAACATTCCCTATGTAATCATCAACCATAAAGATTATCCGCTGCGGGATGACTTTGATCAGCAACTGATTTACGAACTGCAATCCCGGGGCGTCGAACTGGTGATTATGGCGGGTTTTATGAGGATTTTGACCGCCCGTTTTTTGTCATCCTTTCCCATGCGGATCATGAATATTCATCCCGCCCTCCTCCCGGCGTTTCCCGGTTTGCATGTGCAAAGGCAGGCCGTTGAGTACGGTGTTCGCTTTTCCGGCTGCACGGTTCATTTCGCCGATGACGGCGTGGATACGGGGCCCATTGTCATTCAGTCGGTGGTTCCCGTTTATGAAGACGACAACGAAGGGATGCTGGCTCAACGTATCCTGAAGGAGGAACACAAAATTTACCCTCAAGCTATTCAATGGTTCGCCGAGGGCAGGCTGGAGGTAAAAGGGCGGAAAGTTCATCTCCGAGCGGCAAAAGAATTGCACGTTACTCCTCAACATAACCCGTCCCTGGTGATAAGATAACTCAGAGGAGGAATCGTCATATGGCGCCGAACAAACTTAATTTTGATATCCAGTCCCTGGCAGAGGCGACCATCCCTTCGCTGATCACGCTCAGCTATTTTACCCCCGACACCAAACGCGTCCTATACGATCATGATTTGAAAAAAATTGCGGAATATTGCTGGGACGAAGGTATGCCTGCCGCCATCGAAGTGGCGGGACCAAGGGAATTGATCTATTATGACCCGCCGAAAACAAAAGCGGCAATTGTGACCTGCGGCGGTCTGTGTCCGGGAATAAACGATGTGATCAGGGCCATCGTCATGGAACTTTATAATCGCTACGGAGTCAGCAATATCATCGGTATCAAGTATGGTTTCCAAGGGTTGATTCCGAGATACGGCCATGACGTGATTGATTTATCGCCGGAAATCGTCAAGGATATACATGCGGGGGGAGGTAGCATCCTTTCTTCATCCCGTGGAAAGCAGGATATCAAGGAAATGGTCACCGTCCTCAAGAGAATGAATGTGGACATTTTCTTCTGCATCGGTGGTGATGGCACCATGCGGGCCACGGAACTCATTACGGAAGAAATATCGAAGAGAAAACTTGATATCAGCGTGATCGGCGTTCCTAAAACCATCGACGACGACTTGAACCTCGTGGACAAGACCTTCGGTTTTGACACCGCCATTTCCGCGGCGGTTCATGCCATTGAGTGTGCCCATGTGGAGGCGAAAGGGGCGCCCATGGGCATCGGTCTGGTCAAGTTGATGGGCAGACAATCCGGGCATATTGCCGTCCACGCCGCTCTGGCCCAGAATGACGCCAATTTTGTCCTGATTCCGGACGTATCTTTCGATCTGTACGGAGAAAAAGGCTTCCTTAAGGCTTTGGAGACGCGCCTGCGCAAACGTAAACACTGTGTGATCCTCGCTGCGGAAGGGGCGGGTCAGGAGTTTTTCCGTCCCGTAGAAGGGGAAATCGATACGGATGCCTCGGGAAACATTAGACTTCGCGGACATAGGCGTATATCTGAAGGAAATCATCGTACACGCCGGCATGGCCGGCAAAACGGGTATGCTGGTCGGTCGTTTCCGGGGCGAATATGTCCATCTTCCCCTGCATGCGGTCCAGTCAGGCAAGCAGGTCGATCCGTCAGGAAATATCTGGATGCGGGTCATCGAATCCACGGGCCAGCCGATATCCATGAAAAATTAATGAATTAGACGGGGATGAAACGAAAAGCGGTATCCGGTATTTTTTCAAAGCCGTCATAAATTGCTTGCATATTTCCATCTTTTATTGTACCAACCACGGTACTACGATTTTAGGAGTAAGGGATATGTCCAGAATGTGCGAAGTTTGCGGGAAAAAACCGGTTGTCGGAAATAATGTCAGCCATGCCAAAAACAAGACCAAAAGAGTCTGGCGCCCCAACTTGCAGAAGATTCGTGCTATCGACGAGAAAAGCGGCGCCGTAAAGAGAGTGAAGATTTGTACGCGTTGTCTCCGCTCCGGATCCGTGCGCAAGGCCGTTTAATTATAAATCAGGATTAAACCCGGCCCTCCGAATCGCCGTGAGGGTCGGTGCTAAAAAATCTCCGTAATCCTTCACCAATTCCATTCCCATGTTCATGACGTCGGTAAGTCCGGAGATGGCCTGCCCGTCATCCCGGGGAATGCCATACTTGTTCGCAAAAAGCTGGATTCGCCCCTCAAGGGACATAAAACGTCTGATCCGATTGAGAGTGTGTACCGCCGCTCCTTCCTTTAATGCCTCTGCGATGGTCTTTACGGGCACTCCGTACAACCAGGCGATGTTTTCACTGAATTCGGCGAATTTTTCTAAAGCGGTGAAACTCATGGCTTCGCTGAGGAGGGTGAGAAGTTTATCGCTCTCGGCAAGCTGCCCCTGATGGAGGGCGAGATCAAAAGTCATCTCGATTATCATGTGAGACCTGTAGGCGGCATGGGCATACGGAATCGGTTTCCCCATATTTTCATAGATATCAAGCAGGGGTTGTACGAGGGGCTTTCCCTTAAGATAGGTATAGCCGTTGGAATTGGGATTAAATTCAATGACGGGTTGCCTTGTAATCGCTCCATGATGAGAGATATCATCAACCATCAAGTGAAAATGGACAAAGGCGTTTTTACGGTATTCGGCCGGCAGTAGGCGGTACCGGGGGATACCGTGGGTGGCCTCGGCAGTTATGTCCTTATGAATCGGCAGCAGATCCGGACAGAGATTGTATATCAGGAGATCGGGATTCTTCATGATAAATTCTTCTCCGCGGGGATAGTTCATGAGGAGCCAGGTGTGAGTCATCATCAGCATGGGGGAAGATCCCTCAGGGTATTATTTTTGCCTTCAATAATCAGAAAATCAACAGCATTTTTCAGCTCATCCAGGATTATTTGCATATCTTCTTGAAAATCCGGCAGGACCATTATCCGGACGATGGCGATATGGGGATCCATGGTGGTGATGGCCCCTATCCTTTCGTACCCTTCCAAAAAAAATTGCAGCTTCACGAGATCTTTTCTTGATAACTGCAAATCGATTGTCTTCACAAGAGTATTTATGACAGCCCGAGGGAAGGTGTCAATGAAAATCGAATTTCCTGCTTGACATTATTATCACCGATATGACTAAGATACTCCTATAAAATACAAGAAGAAATGTGGAAAAATTGAAAAATACCGACGCTCTGCCTGTTACCCAGTGGCGGTTCTCCTTACAACAAGAAGACATAACCGAGCAATTAGCTAATGAGTTTGGTATTTTGCCCATTATGTCAAAGATTCTGATGAGCAGGAATATCGTCAATCTCATCGACGCAAAAAAATACCTTTTCCCCTCCCTGAACGATCTTCACAATCCTTTTCTTATGAAAGATATGGATAAGGCTGTTCACCGTGTGATTCAGGCGATTCAGCGTAAAGAGAAAATTGTATTATTCGGTGATTACGATGCTGACGGTATAACTTCCATTGCCGTCATGCTTAAATTTCTTTGCTGGCTGCTTCCGGAAACCGATTTCTATATCCCTGATCGCATCGAAGAAGGCTACGGACTTAATCGCGGCGCCATCGATCTCTTGAAAAGACGATCCGTTGATCTGATTATTACCGTTGATTGCGGCGTTTCAGATCTGGAATGCGTAGCTTATGCAGCAACTTTAGGAATCGATACGATTATTCTTGATCATCACGAAGTACCGGAAATCCTCCCTCCTGCCATCGCCGTCATCAACCCTCATCGTCCCGACTGTCCCTTTCCCTTTAAACATCTTGCCGGCGTGGGAATAGCCTTTAATTTCCTGATCAGTCTGCGAGGAAAACTTCGTCAGGAAGGCTTCTGGAACAACAGGGTATATCCCAATTTGAGGGAATATCTGGATCTTGTCGCTCTCGGTACAATCGGGGATATTTCTCCCCTTATTGATGAGAACCGGATCTTTACTAAAATCGGCCTCGACTTGATAACAGAGGACAAACGCGTCGGTCTCAAAGCTTTGAAGGAAATCTGTGGTATCGAAACTCAGGTCATTGACACCAATAAGGCATCCTTTTGCCTCATCCCCCGCATTAATGCGGCCGGTCGGGTTGGGTCGCCGACAGAGGCGGTGAAGCTCCTTCTAAGCGATGATCTAGCCGAGGCGCGGGATCTTGCGAGAGTACTGGACGGCTATAACCGCAAACGCCAAACCATTGAAAAAAACATCCTGACCGAAATCTTGGCAGAGATCGCGAAAACCGTCGATCCGTACCTGAAATCATCCCTCGTCTTCGCCTCCCCGAACTGGCATCCCGGGGTCATCGGCATTGTTGCGGCTCGCCTCGTGGATCGTTTTTACCGTCCGGCTATTCTCATCAGCATCAGAAACGGCATCGGCAAGGGCGCAGGGCGCAGCATTGCCGACGTTAATATTTACCAAGGGCTGAAAAAATGCGATGCTCTTCTTTTGTCATACGGGGGACATCAATATGCCGCCGGCATTTCCATTCGCGAGGAAGATATCGAGGAATTCAAGCACCTCCTGGAAGTAGTGATCAGCGACAATATTCTACCTGTAAACATGATCTCGCAGACAACCATCGACGCCCAATGTCAGCTCCCTGACGTCAACCAAGATCTCCTCACCCAAATAGGGATGATTGCTCCCTTTGGCCGCCGCAATCCGGAACCCGTCCTCTGCGTCCGTAACGTCAATGTCACGGCGTCAAACATCGTTGGCAATAACCATCTGCGGTTGCGATTGAACGGCGGCGGGGTATCCTGCAACGGCACCTGGTTCAGCAAGGGTCATTTTATTAAGCAATTAACCTCCGGAACCACATCGGACATCGCCTTCACGCCTCAGTTCAATTACTGGAACGGCGTCAACGAGATACAACTTAAAATGAAAGACATGTCCGTTCCTTCAGTCTGAAAAAATTACTCCCGTTAGTCCGTTATAAATCTCAAGATGAAGCCAACGAGGATGGCGCCTTGCTTCAGAACGTAATCACAGCCAGCGTTTCCGTCTGCGGTATGATTTCACGTCCCGATATGCCCGCATGTCTCCCGAGGCGGCCATACCAAGATAAAACTCCTTGATATCCGGATTTTCCACCAACTCTTCCGCTCTGCCCTCCATGACGATTTTTCCGTTCTCCATGACATAGCCGTGTTGGCGTTCTGTTCAACCAGAACGATCGTCGCTCCCTGTTCGGCGTTGATTTTTTTTATAATACCGAAGAGCTCCCGCACAATAAGGAGGAGGGGGGGGGCGAGGCCAAGGGATGGTTCGTCAAGAAGGAGGAGTTCGGGCCTCTGGCCATGAGGGCCCGACCAATGACGAGCATCTGCAGCTCTCCGCCGCTGCAGTAGCCGGCCCTGGCCCGACGACGGGCGCGGAAAATAGTTATAGACCATATATCGCCCCGGACATGTTGCCCATGCCGCCGATAAGGAACTGATCGCAAAGGCGAGGAGTTTGTAGGGAAAAATGGGAATGCCCATCCCCTCGGCGGCCCGGTCGTTGTCCCTGATGGCCACGAAAGCCCGTCCATATTTTGTGCGCATAAGATTGATGGCCAACCAAAGCATCAGCAGCAGGGCAATGAAAATCACATAAAAGAAGGAAACGTCGCCGCTTATCGCTAGCCCGAAAACATTTGCCTTGGGCAGGGTGATGCCCATGGTGCCCTGGGTCACATCTTCCCAGTGGACCAGGACATATTCAATGATGAATTGACCGGCCAGGGTGGCAATCGTCAGATAGAGCCCCTTTAATCTGCTGGAAGGAAGTCCGAAGATCAGTCCTACCAAGGCGGTGATAAGTCCGGCGGCAGGGACGCTGAGAAGAAAAGGAACATCCCCGCGGGTGGCGAGGAAGGCGGCGCCATAAGCGCCGACGCCAAAGAATGCTCCGTGGCCCAAGGAAATCTGCCCGGTGTAACCGATGAGGATGTTCAGCCCGATGGCGGCGATACCGATAGAATTGAGGATGTATAAAAAATATTGACTGCTGACAAAAGGAGCCAGACCGAAAAGGAGGATCAGACCTGCCGCGGCAAAAAAACGGCCATAATCGGTTTAATAGACCTTCAACTGATCGGCATAGTTTTCATGATAGTTGGCGCAGGGATGGAAAACCATTTTTTTCATATCAGACCCTTTCAATCTCCACCTGGCCGAAGAGGCCGTAAGGCTTCACCATCAAAATAAACACGAGGACCATATAGGGCACCACGTCCCGCAGGGACGGCGATATATATCCGCCGGTAAGAGTTTCTAATAGGCCGATAATGAGCCCGCCGACAATGGCGCCGCCGATGCTGTCGAGGCCTCCGAGAATGACCACGGTAAAGACCTTGAGCCCGATGGCGCTGAGATCATGAACATTGACTCCGTTAATGATACCGAGGATGATACCGCTCATGCCGGCAACTAACGCGGCGATTGCCCAGGAGAGAGCAAATACCTGCTTGACATTGACCCCTAGGGAGAGGGCGGCCCGTTGATTATCGGCGACGGACCGCATATAAATGCCTTGGGATGAAAATTTAAAGAAAAGTCCGAAGAGGGTGAGAAAGGTCGTTCCGATCACCAGCGCCAGCGTATAAACGGGCTGCACCGCTACGGTTCCCCAGGTAAGGTTCAACCAGGATGGCAGAAAATCGGGAAAAGTATGGAGATTACCTCCCCAGATCAACAATATCAGCCCTTTGAACATTGCCGCGAGACCTACGGTAAGCATGATGACGAAGATCAGGGGCTCACCGATCAAGGGCCGTAACGTAAAAAGAGACGTTCCACAAAGAATCCGAGGGAAAAGCATGCCGCTATCGTCAACAGGAAGGCAGCGTAAACGGGCAGTTCCGCCCAGGTTACGAGGACGAGGAAGATGTACGCTCCCGTCGCCAGCAGTTCTCCATGAGCAAAATTGAGCACACTCGATGATTTGAAGATCATGACAAAACCCATGGCGGATATTCCGTCAGTTGTATGAAAAAATCCATGGTTCTTCTTTCATCCCCCTCCCCTCAAACCCCTCCCGCAAGGGGAGAGGAAATTTCTGCCATATATCCATCAGGCGCTTCATGGGGATGGGTATATGTTATTAGACAGCCAGGATGTTAACTTTTGTGGTTATCTCCCCTACCCTGCCGTCACGGTAACGAAGCTTACCTTTTGTCTCCACTTGTGTCATGTCACGATACATGGACTCGATCAGTTGGAGATAGAGCCCATAGATAAAACGCCTGCGCACCTTGCCGGTGCGGGTCAATTCTTCATCGTCCGCGTCGAGGAGTTTATATAGGAGCAAAAATTTCCTGATTTTCATCAGATCAGGTAATTGCTTGTTGATTTCCCTTATTTCGTTGCAGATCAGGTCTTCCACCGCCTGTTGCTGGGATAGATCCAGGTAGGTTGTAAAAGGGATAAGCCTTTCCTCCGCCCAGTTGCCGACGTTTTCCATATCGATATTGACCATGGCCGTAATGAAAGGTCGCGATTCTCCAAAAGTGACCTCCTCTTTGACATAGGGGCTGAATTTCAGACGGGTTTCAATAAAATCAGGCGAAAAAGCCTGGCCACTCTTGTTCTTGATGATGTCTTCCTTGCGGCCGATGATGATTAGATGTCCGTCCTGATCAAGATAGCCGGCGTCCCCCGTCCTCAGCCAACCGTTATGGAAGGCCTTTTCCGTGGTCTGAAAATCGCGGTAATACCCTGAGAACAGGGAATCGCTTTTCACCATTACTTCCTGATCCGCATCGAGCATGATCTCGACGCCGGGCAGCGGCTTGCCAACGGTTTCCGGTTTCACCTGCTGATCCGGCTGCACCTGAAAGATGCCCCCTGCTTCGGTAAGACCGTAACACTGTTTGAGATTCATGCCGATAGCCTGAAAAAATCTGATAACATCGGGACTGACCGGGTGCCCTCCCGTGTAGGCGTTACGGAAACGGGAGCAGCCGATCCGATCGAGGAGGGGCTCATAAACAAGCTTGGCGGCAAGACGATGTAAGATTTTCTCATGCCAATCCGCCGCTTCCCCGGCAGATTGTTTTTCAATTACCGCACGGCCTGTTTTTTCGGCCCAATGGAATAGACGGCGTTTAATCCATCCGGCGTCGGCCATCTTGACCCGGATCTTTGAGGCGAGATCCTCCCAGAAGCGGGAGGCGGTGATAATCACCGCAGGACCGATCTCGCGAAAATCTTCGGTCACCGTTTCGTGGGTCTCGGGAAAATTCATGGTCATCCCGCTGTAGAGGGAGACGCCGAATCCCCACATCTGATCAACAATCCAGGCCGGGGGAGAAATGGAAAGCCAGTTCTCTCCGGCCTGCAGAGATATCGCCTCCGTCCACTGCTTCCCGATCGCCGTCATGCTCCGATGGGATAGCATGGCAAGCTTCGGCATTCCCGTCGTCCCCGATGTCTGGATCATCAACGCAATATCTTTGGGTTTTCCTTTGTTTAATTCTCTGTTAAAGATTCCCGGATCCTCGCAGTCCAGTTCTTCTCCCACCCGCAGTAAATCCGCATAGGCCTGCAACCACTCCAGGTCCCGGTAGGAACGCATGCCCGTAGGATCAACATAGATAACCTTCCGTACATGTTTGATATTGTTCTTAATCTCAAGAAGTTTGTCCACTTGCTCCTGGTCCTGGACAATAACCAGGGCCGCCTGGGTGCGCTGGATGGAAGCTTGCAGCTCATCGGGGGTAGCCGACGTGAAGACGTTCATCGTGACGGCCCCCAAGGACTGGGCGCCGATTTCCGTAAACAGCCATTCGGGATGATTGTTCAGGATCAGGATAACATTTTCCCCGTGACGCAGCCCGAGGGCAGCAAGGCCCATGGTGGTTATGCGGGCATAACGGAAATATTCTTCCCAGGTATAGGCATGCCAGATGCCGTATGCCTTTTCCCTTATGGCCGTGAAGTTTTTACCCAATACGGCGGCTTGTCGTGCAAGCATCTGGGGCAAGGTCAACGCACCGTCGTCTATGGTTCCGATTCTTTTCTCCTTCATAACTTCATCCCAGATACGCCCGGATAACTTCTGGATGACGGCCTATTTCATCCGCCGTGCCTTCGGCAATTTTTTCTCCGAAATTAAGGACGGCGATACGATGGGAAATGCTCATGACAATAGCCATGTCATGTTCAACGAGGATGATGGTCTGTCCCCAGACTTCATTGATCTCCGTGATAAACCGAACCATATCTTCCTTACGAGTAGTCGCGGTTCAAGGGCCAGTGCCCTTCCCAACTCCACCCTTTTCATCAACCCATAGGGTAAGGAGGCCACGTTTTTATTTCTTATGGCCTGTATCTCCAGGAAATCGATCAGCTCTTCGATCAAGCGGCGGTGCCTGACTTCCTCCCGGCGTACGGCCGGAAGATAGAGACCTGCTCCCGGGAAGGTATAACGGCAGTAAAGATGACGAGCCAGGATCATGTTGGCAAGGACGGTCATCCCGGGAAAAAGTTCAATATTTTGAAATGTCCTGCCGATACCGACCTTGACGAGGTTATGGGCATGCATCCGGGTGATGTCTCGGGTGTTAAAGATAATATGGCCGCTTTTGGGTTTGTAGAACCCGGTAATGCAATTCATGAGACTCGTCTTGCCGGCCCCGTTCGGACCGATTACGGCGAATAATTCCCCGTTTCCCACTTTCAGGTCGATGTTGGCAAGGGCCCTCACACCGCCGAAATTAAGAGACAATTCCCGGATCTCCAACTCGGCGTAGCGATCTTTCTCCTGTCTGGCCGCAAAGATTGCCGGTTGTCCACGATAGGTCTTCATTTGCTTTGAGCGGTCACTTCAAAAGTTGAATTTTTTCTTTGCCGGGAATGAAAAACTTCGTCAGCGGCACATAAGTCCCGTTTTCCTTGACTTTAACGATACTTGCCTTGAAGGAGGCGCCATGATCCGTTTTCGTATACGTCACATTTGGAACGAGGCCCCCAAAATCTTCATTCTTGAAGGACTCCAGGGCATTGTTGATCGTTTCGCGGTTAATGTCCCCGTATTTCTCATGAGCTCTGACAAAGGCCCGCTCCATGCTCATGGCCACAACCACTCCTTCCCAGTAGGAGGCGTCGAATTTGGTAACCGTTTTGTACCTGCTCCACAAGTCCGTCATGATCTTCATGCCCGACATGGGATCGGAAGGCAGGCCGCCGGGGAACTGCATCAACAACCTGTCCCTGATTATTCCCTTCCCGAGTTTGAAGAAATCCGGATCCGTCGAGGTCCACGTACCGAAAAACATCGGTCCGAAGCCTATGCGATCGGCGCTCTTGAAGGTTGTAATGATTGCCGAAGGGAGCATTTGCATGACCACGTACTGGGTCCCCTGCCGCTGCAACCGGAGCAGTTCCGTCGTCAGATCCACCGTTTTCGGTGGAAATTCTTCAATGGCGACAATGTCGATATTTATTTTCTTGGCGTATTCAGTGCTCGGTTTGTGGATGGAGCGCCCATAGGCGTTATTGAAGGTAAGCAAAAGGTAAGCAAACCGACCTTCGGCGCCTCTTTTCCTTTGTGAATGGCCCGGATATAATCAAGGATGGCATAACAGTCCATCTTATAGCTGCCAAAGGGTGCGAGTATCTCCCAGCTGGTCGAATAATTGATGGTGGGGATTTTGTATGTCTGAATAATCGGTTTGGCGGCCAGACCCTCCCCGGCGCCCCAGGTGGCAATCATATCAACCTTTTCCTGAACGGCAAATTTGCGCACCGCCGCCACTGCCTCAGGCACTTTGTAAGCCGTATCGACCAGGGTCATCTCGATGCGGTTTCCGGCCACCCCTCCCTTAACTTCGTTGACATAGCGGAAATAGTCCTGCTGTCCTTTGGCATGATACTGTCCCCAGGTGGAGGCAGGTCCGGTCATATTGATCGCGGCGCCTACTTTGATGGTCTTTGCCGACGCCACGCCGGCAAAACTGATGCTCAGGAAGCCGGCCAGAATGGTGATAAGAAATCTTTGTCCCCTTTGTCTGCGCATATGTTTCCCTCCCTATCGCTCTTCACCGCTCGGCGGTGAAAAAAAAGCCGTGGGCTTCCTTGCGGTCTGCCCACGGCTCGTTCGTTTATCTCAGCTCACGAGCACGGCCGGCAGGCCTCCTCAAAAAAGCTAAAAAAGAAATCGGGTTGCTGCTCATCTGACTGCTCATGATTTTAAGTACCTTTAAGCGCTGATGGAGAAAATCATTAATAAATGCGGGGACGAATGTCAAGATTTTTCTGCCCGTCATTGATTTTCGCTGCCTAATTTTTCGATCCCGTAGCGGCGGGAATCAAAACTAAGATCTGAATCTTTCCCGATCCAGTATTTACTATAGCCCGGGGCCGATCAGTGCGAGGGATATAGAGTTGATGCGTCAGACAGATGAGATTCATTTA
>DYRD01000157.1 GCA_020718905.1 Syntrophus aciditrophicus
GATATTCTCTTTGCAAAGGGGGGCTTTATTATCATGCTCTCGCAACGGCGAAGACGACCGAGATGCTGGCGAATCTTACCGGAAAAGTCCCACCCGGTATCGCTTACACGGCAGGCCTGTTACATGACACAGGAAAGGTGGTACTGGATCAATATATGGCCCCCTGCGTTCCCGTATTTTTACCGTCGAACCCATATGGATGGTATCGAACTCATCCAAGTGGAGCGTGAGGTGTTCGGGATCGATCATGCCGAGGCGGGAACAAGACTGGCCGAACGCTGGTCCTTACCCCGGAACCTGATTGATGCCATCAGCCATCATCACATGCCCGAACGAGGATCAGCGGACCCTGTATTGACGCCTCTGGTCTATCTGGCTGATTTAATCGTCTCCCGCTTTCTGGTGGGCCAGGAACTGGAACGGCACAATACGCATGCGCTACCTTTTTGTTTGCGGAAGGCGGGCATCAAGCCGGAACAACTTCCCGGTGTCATCGACCGTATTCCTTTGGATTTTCATACTCCGAGTCAACCGTGACGTCACCGTTTAAGAACCTTTCGACTGCATCCTAATCCTCGATATTTCTCCATACGGCATAAACATTTGTTCGTGAGGCAATCGGGGCTCTCGACAAGCTGCAATAATAAGGCACACTTCATGCGAGACACCTTTCATGTCTTGTCCCCGGACTATTGCTCCAGCACTTCACGCACTTTGGCGGCCAGGGTATTGATAGCAAAGGGCTTTTGAATGAAAGCGATCCCCTGGTCCAGGACGCCGTGATGGGCAATCACGTTGTCGGTGTAACCGGACATGAAAAGCACCTTCAAGCCCGGGTGCTTTTCGGCGGCCTTGACGGATAGTTCCCTGCCGCTCATTTCCGGCATGACCACGTCGGTTAGTAGCAGGTGAACCGGTCCTTCATGGCGATCCAGGACCGCCAGGGCCTCAAGGCCGTTTTCAGCGGTGATGACGCTGTAACCCTGCAGGTGGAGAATGTCCAGCGCCAATTCCATGACCCGTTCGTTGTCTTCCGCCAGCAAGATGGTCTCGGTACCGGTCAGATCGGGTAATGTTTCTTTGTCGGCCTTTTTTTCGATATCCATCTTCTCGGAAACGGGAATGTAAACATTGAAGGTGGTGCCTTTGCCCGGTTCGCTATAGACCCAGATATTACCGCCGTGCTGTTTGACGATACCGTATACCGTAGCCAGGCCCAAGCCTGTTCCCAGATTGCCCTTGGTGGAAAAAAACGGCTCGAAAATCTGATTGCGAACTTCTTCATCCATTCCGCAACCGTTGTCGCTGACGGCCATCAGGATGTAAGGACCCGGCGTCACGCCCTGATGCGCCTTCGCGTATACCTCATCCAGATCAACTCGAGTGGTGTCAATGGTCATCTTGCCTCCGTCCGGCATGGCGTCGCCGGCGTTGACCGCAAGGTTCATGACCACTTGTTCGATCTGGCCAACGTCCGCCATGACATACAAGGGATCACTCGACAAAAACAGTTTAATTTCGATATCTTCACGGATGGTGCGGTGCAGCAGTTTTTCGAAGTCCATAATTATTTCGTTGATGTTGATATTTTCCATCTTCAGCGTTTGCTTGCGGGAAAAGGCCAGAAGCTGGCGCACCAGATCACGTGCTCGCAACCCCGCGCTTACGATTTTGTCAACATTCTTCCGCCGGACATCATCGGGATCCAGAACTTTCTGCAGCAGTTCGCAGTAGCCCAGGATGGGGGTGAGCAGATTGTTCAGGTCGTGGGCCACGCCGCCGGCCAGCCGACCGATGGACTCCACTTTCTGGGCTTGATTTAGCTGGTTTTCCATCGATATCTCGCGAGTAACATCGCGCCGGACGGTAACATAATGGCTAATATTTCCCCCGCCCCCGGCGTCGAAAACCGGCGAAATGCTCCCTTCTTCCACATAGAGTGTGCCGTCTTTCGCCTTATTGGTAAGCCGGCCGCTCCAGGTTTTACCGCTTCTAAGTGTCTTCCACATCTCTTTGTAGAAATCGTCGCTTTGCTTGCCGCTTTTGAGGATACGCGGGTTCCGGCCGGCGACTTCTTTGAACGTATAGCCCGTAACGTGCTCAAAGGCCGGGTTTACGTACTCAATCGCACCGTCGGCGTCGGTGATCAGAATGACTCCCTCCGCCTGCTCGATTGCCGTCATGACCAGCTTACGTTGTGTATCGCTCTCTTGTAGCTGGGCGGTCCGCAGTGCAACCTGAGATTCCAGGGAGTTGCGTAATTCCTGCTCCTTCTCGCGCAGATGATTCAGCGCCTCAGTCATGGTGTTAAAATGAGCCGTCAACTCCCCCAGTTCATCTCTTGCAACAATGGGTATCGGTGCGGCGAAATCGCGGGAAATATCCCCTTGTGACAGTATTTTCGTTGCCGAGACAAGTCTTTCCACAGGCCCGGTTATACTCCTTACAGTTTTCCATAAGACAAGCGCCCCGAGGACAAGGCCGATTATGCTCATAGTGATGATGATAATCGCCGCTCTTATGGCCGCGCGATGGGCGTTCTCTTTTGCCTGGTTCATATCCTTCGTGATCAGGATCTGGATACTATCGTCCAGGAGATTATCCATCTCTGATCTTAAGCCTATGAACTTTGGCACCATGCGGCTAAAATACTCATGGGAGGCAATCACCTTCCCGATATCAGATGAGCTTTGGTTATAGAGGATCTCGATCTGCGCAACCAGTTGCTTTTCCTCTTTGGTCAGGGGGAGCTGTTTAAGTTGATGAAGCTCCGCGATGACATCGCCCATATTGTCATCAAGGTAATTTTGGTATTTCTCATCAGAGGTCATCAGATAATGTCCCAGCCAGGTGCCTACCTCGGCAATATCCGCTTCCATAGCCTGGCTCTGGAGTATTTTTTCCGTATCGTTCTTTTCAATTTTGACCTGCAGTTGATCGTCAATAACATCGTCGATTCTCTGAAAAGCAACAGCAACCCCTTTAAATAGAGAGTCCTGATCATCCTTTGTCTTCATCAGGTTAACGCCTAAGGACTTGTATTCTTCAAAGAGATTGAGGAGCTGTTTTGCTAACCTCTTTTCTTCCGGGGTTCCAGCCAACCGGAGATATTCGTCATGGAATTTCATGAATTCGGTGGAATCTTCTTCCACCCGGGCACGCCATCTTGGATCACTGGTATCCAGATACTTCAAGACACCCATACCCGTGCCGATCATATTGATTTCCAACTCATAAGCGCAGCGAGTCATGGGCAGTGCTACCTGCGTGACCGTGCTTATCTGATTTTCGATCATGCGTACCTGAAGGTAGGAGATCAATCCGTTAACGGCAAGTATGCAAAACACAATCCCTGCCCCCAATTCCATTCTTCTTCTGATTGTCAGTTTCATGACCCCCTCCTGGTAGATTTCCTTACACCTGCAACCTGTTCATGCTGCACGGTTCCTGAAAGCCTCCCTCGGTCCCCAATCCTCAACAGGCTCAGGGCGCGCCTCCCTTCGAATTGAGGAATTTTCGAGTGGTACGGCAGCCTGATTGAGTGGTAATGAACTGAGGATCCTTGGCTTTTAACCGGCAATTTGGAAGTTTTGGGCGCATTTTTTGAGTGGCTCAGAGGGTTGGAGAGGTAATTTTTCTCTCCTGGCCCACCGCTTGAAAAGCGATTACTTATCATCTGCCCGGCCGCACATTAAATCTGCCCCCTTTTTCTGTAATTCTCTCGACCTTGCCTAATGTAGAGTTGAGTAGAGTTGAGGTAACTTGCGCGGCTTTATGCGCAAGGTAGCCTCGAACGCCGGGTTGGGCCGGAGTTCCGGGGACACGATCCCGAATTCAAAAGACAATTCGGAGTTCCGGGGACACGATCCCGAATTCAAAAGACAATTCGGGTCATGTCCC
>DYRD01000053.1 GCA_020718905.1 Syntrophus aciditrophicus
AAACAGGGCCTCTTTCCCCAATGACGAAGCGGCCATCAAGCTCTTATATTTATCAATGCACTCATAAAACCTTCCTCTCTTTCTTAAAACAGAATTAAATAATTCGGGGTTTGAAACAGCCATCCTTAACGGGTGGATTTTCTTCTCTCCCCTTGAACTGCCTTTTTATGTTAAAATAATACGTTATGTCAAAAGCTGATGTCAATTATTATTCTCGAAAAGTTACATAGGGTTGCCATTCATACCAGTTGTTCAGCTCTAGTTCGGAGGCCCAGCGATCAATCATGATAAGGTCGCCTCCACGATCGTTCCGATGATCGTTTGCCGTGATGCGGGCAAGGGGGGCGCCGGCGAGGATAAAAATCGTTCCATGATAAGGGCCGCTGAAGTCGGCGTGCAAGTGATCTTCGAGGCACTTGAAAAAGACGAAGTTCATGATATTGGCGGCGCGATAGATGCGGGCCGGCGTCGTCCTCCGGACATCCGCCGACAATGACGGGATCGCCTGCCGCCGCTGGGCGGTGATGGCTTGCCGCAGGCAGGGGCGCAACTCCGGCCAGTCATCGTAGAGCCACTTGTTGACCATAATATCCGGGGGCATTCTCGTCAACTGAAATACCACCCCCTGATACGAAAGAGAGATCATTTTTCTTACTTTGTCCCGTCCCAGGCGCGCACTCAGCCTTTCCAGCTCGCTTTCCGTTTCCATGATGAAGCGGGCCATGGTCTGGCGGTTGGCGATGGAGACGAACCGTTCTTCCCGTGGGGCGGCAAAGAGCCGGAGGAGGTGGCCGGCCTGATTCGCGACGGCATAATTGATGTCATCATCATCGGGGCGGTAGATAAGTTTGAGTTGCCGATTGTCTTTGCCGTCGATATTGAACCTGAACGGGGCGGACAGATCCGGATTTTCGATATAGGTTATCGTTTTGCCGGATGATTTCTCCACAGCGGCCAGGATCTGTCGAACGCTGTCCATAAGTTGCAGGGCCATGGCCGGCTTTTAACGCCCCACGCTGAATAATGCAAACAAAATATTTGGAAACCAACCCCCCCCCCCCCCCCCCCCCTTCCCCTTGCCGCACCCCACCCGATCCCTGCAGGATATAAGCGATCTCCCTTCCCCCGTCCGGAGAGGAGGGAGAAATATTTCCTCGGGGAAATCCCCTTGAGTCGCGAGCAGTAATCGGATATGAAAGAATCATGAAAAACAATATCCCCATGCTTTCGATTGTCGGCAAATCCAATTCCGGCAAGACAACCCTCATCGAGAAGATGATCCCCGAACTGATCCGGCGGGGCTGGCGGGTGGCAACGATCAAGCATAACCGCCACGGGTTTGCCATCGATCACGAGGGTAAAGACAGTTGGCGCCACAAGCGGGCCGGGGCGCGGACCACCGTCATCGCCTCACCCCATCAGGTGGCGGTGGTGGAAGATACGGACCGGGATTACGAAATTGCCGAACTGAGGGACCGCTATATCCGGGATGTCGATCTGATCATCGTGGAGGGATACAAGCAGAACCCCTATCCCAAGATCGAGGTCTTTCGGCCGTCCCTGAAGCGGGAGCGCCTTTGCGGTGTTAACGACAATCTTATCGCCGTGGTCAGCGATGAGCCGTTGACAGCGGAAGTCCCCTGTTTCTACGTCAACGACATTGCCGGACTTGTGGATTGGCTGGAAGAGACCCAATTCGTCATCCTTAGGTAGAAAATTATGACCGACCTTCTGGACTTCAGAACCTGGACTACCCCGCAGTGGGTCCTCGTCGTATTGGCGGCAGGGTTCATCGGCCAGTTCGGAAAGAGCTTTGCCCAATTCATCATAGCGAAGCTTAAGGCCGGGAGAGCTGCCGGCAAGGAGGCGACCCTTTCCCCTCCTGCCGAAAGAGGCAAAATGATGTCGAAAGCGCCCGCTGCCGCCACGGGAAAGGGAGATGACGCGGCGGAACGCGGTTTTCCCGGGCAGGACGTCAGGAATGTAGGGGAGAGTGGGATGGGGCCGGCAGCGCCTTCCGTTCCGGATAAGAAAGCCCTTAAAGCGATCCTGAAGCAGCAGAAAAAGGCGACGAAGGCGTCAAAGTAATGAAAAAGAGGAAGCAGCGACAGCTTTGCCGCACCGGCAGCAAAAGGGTCCGGTAAAAAGACTGCCCCGGGCCAAGACCGGAAGCAGGTCGTCGGTGCCCACGATACGGGCGTCCGCGACCATTTTAACGATAGGGACATGGATTTCAACCTCGGGACCATCGTGCCCGGTGCCGCGGTGAATCACGGCGTCGAGATCGGCGCGGCCTGCTACGCGGCCTCGTGAGCCAGGAGCGCTTTGCCTGGCTGGATGATATTTTCAAATAATAACGAACTTCAGTCGGACAGGGAATCGAAAAAGGTCTTGATAATGCATACGACTTCCAGCGGTTTCTCCATGGGAACGAGATGCCCGGCCCCCGGTATAATCTTATGGGTTCCTTTGGGAAATAATGACGTCGCCTTGGGGAGATCGATAAGATGCCGATTTTCGCTCATTTCACCTTCTAAAATCAGTACGGGGCAGGTGACTTTGTCCAGGTCCGGCCAGGGATCATACTGCATCCCTCCCATGAACAGGGCTGCTTCCTGCTGAGGCGAGCAGGCAAGCTGAAGTCCTCCCGCCGCCCCCGGTTTCATTCCGTATTGTATGTAGAGGCCCAGCATCTCTTCATCCCAATTCTTAAAAAGAGAACGGGAGCGGACGTAGGTGCCGGCCTCCGCTTTTGAATTCCAGTAGTTTTGCCTTTTGATGGATTTGGAGGCCAGGGGGTGTTCCTCGATGGTAATCTGGAGGCGATAAAAATCCTGGGGCAGAAAAATGGGCTCCATGAGGATCATCCCCCGGGCGTTCAAGCCGTAACGGGAGGTGGCGATGGTCATAATCGTCGCTCCCATGGAATGCCCGACCAGGAAGGGCCGTTCAAGATCCAGGGAGTCATGGAATGCGGCCAGGTCCTGGGCGAGGAGCAGCCAGCTTAGTCCGCCGTTGTCAGGCGATGCCTCCCGGTGGTCGCAGAAGTAGGGAGCAATGACCCGGTAAGGCGGGGACAGCTCTCTGGCGAGGGGATGCCACAGCCAAGGCAGAAATCCCGTGGCGTGGAGAAGCATGAGCGCCGGCCCGTCGGCGTCATAAATCAGATATGGTATCTCCCTTTCGCCAAGATGCCGGCTCGTCGTGCGGGGGATAGATTCGGCGGCCAATTCAGAAGACGAAGACGGCGGCGGCAACGACGGTGGTGAATCCATCGTTTTTGGCGATGGAGGACTGGGTCACATTGCGGGTGCGAATGATCTGGCCGCTGATCTTGAAGATTTCCTTCTTTTCGTCCCAGCTTTCATCGACGTTGAAATCTATTCCGAGAGTGGAAGCGAGCATGGCGGCGGCCATGTCTTCGGCATACTCTCCGGCCTGCTTTTCCGTCTGGCCGAAGGCGTGATGTTCGCTGATATAGCCATAGGATGTCTTATCGGCGGGGATGGCACAGCCTACGGAGGCGGCGAGCAGACGCTTGGGTTCGTTACTGCAGGCCCTGCTCATGACGCAGAAAGTGATCGCTCCGGGGACAAGCATCGGCAGCCCCTGGGCCCGGGAAATCATCTTTGCGCCCGGAGGAAAGATACTGGAAACCTGGACGAGATTGCACTTTTCAATGCCCGCATCCCGGAGGGCCCGTTCAAAGGAATGGAGCTCATCCTTATGGGTGCCGACACCTTTAGTGAAAAAAACCTTAGTAGGAACAAGGACATTCAATAGAAACCCCTCCTTTGCCACAATGTAATATTGACGCCGTGCTTATCAGGTTGTGCGGGCCGTGTCAATGAGGAGAAAAGAAATTTGTTCATCCCCCCGCTGTTTGGGGGAATGCCGTATTGTCGTACAGGTATTCCATCTTTTCCTTGTGCTTGAGTTACTCCTGGGCCATGCGCAAAAGGAGATCCCTGACCTCTCCCGAGGGATGGATATCGGCGAGTTTTTTGTAGAAGTTATAGGCGCTTAGTTCCCGATCGGCAGCCACGAGAAAAATGTCCTTCGTTGTCGATGTTTTCTTGATTTTCGGTTTTCCTGAGAATTCCTTGATTTTGGCTGTCGTCTCTTCCGAGACGGTCATGGCATTTTCCGGATATACGCCGTCCCGGTACTTGATCAGACAGGCCCGGTGTTTTCTTTCTTCATCCGCCAAAAAAACCAGCGTATTTTTGGCAACCTTGTCTTCAACGGTGTTGTAAAGGTCCATAGACGCCTCACGTACCGCCTTAACCGACTGTTATCTTCTCCCCCTCCACGATGACGGGGACCTGACGCTTTCCTCCGGAAATACTCAACATCTTTTGAAGCCCGGCGGCATCCTTCTTCGCATCCACATAGGCAGCTCGAGTTCCATAGGCCGACCTGGCCTGGTCCGTGTACGGTCAACCGCTTTTGCCGTAGATCAGTATCTTGCTTTCCATTGCCGCACCTGCCTCTCAGTATTCGGTCAACTGTGACAGGCCTCTTTCTCCCACGAGAATAATGCGCGTGTGGCTGAGGCGGGAAGAAATGATTTTAGCGATCGCCTTCATTACCTTATAACCCAGGTCACAGTCCTCGTCCATGAGGTCCCGAATTTTTGCCGCATCAATGGCGATTAGCTTGGAGTTGTCGATGCATAAAGCCCCCAGGGTATATATAAAGGGTTCGACAACGGCGGACCAGCCCATGGTTTCTCACCGGCCAATAGTATCCACCGTTACCTGCATGGGTGGCCGGTGGGGTCCCAGGTAGGATTCGAGGGACATGATCACTTTTCCTTCCAGGAGGATGTAAAGGCTGCGCGCCGGATCGCCCTTTTTATACATCTGGCTTCCTGCCGCATAGGCCTCCTCGGTGGCGATGGAGGACAGCCGCTCCAGTTGCTCATTCGTAAAGTCCTTGGAAAAATTAAATTCCTTCAGCATGTTCGCGGTAACCATAGAGCACCTCCTTCAGAAATTGTCTTATTTAGCTGTATTACTACCAAGATTCCTTCGAGAATGCTATAAAAAAATGGTCTTTGATTGATAATATTGATTGCCGAATACGGGGAAAAGACTTACCATAAATCATGACTGGTTTGAAAAACTGCCGATTTGTTTATATTTTCTGTTTTCGACGTTTGCTCCGGGCAACGCGTTATGGCCTTCTTACGGCGCTCTCCCTGGTCCTCGGGTTGTCCGGGTGCAATGGTAATCCTGATATTATCAAAGATATCAGAGAATTCAGTCAGGATCACTTTTTCTACGTAGACAAGGCTCAATGCGACTATCCGCTGGTGAGTCCGGCATGGCAAAAGGAGATGGATGAGCAGTACCGGGTAAACTTATTCCTGCCCTGGCGGCAGGAGGCGGCGCGATTTTCGAAGATCGACGTGGAACAGGCTTGGGTGAAGTTTAAAGATGGTTCCGAGGAGGGGAAAAAAAGCAGCAGGCGCCACCGGATTTGGATTGGCAAGATGGCCGCCAATACAGGGCTACTGTCTTATCCAAATACGTCTGTGAAGGCGATAACCATTGGGGTGGCCCATCTGCGTCATCTTCCCGCGCCCCAGGCCGCTTATTTCCGCAAGGCCCTTGGCGGTGAAGGAAGGGGACCTTTTGATAGACTCCAGGTTTCGTCGATTGCCCCCGGCACGCCCGTATATATCTCCCATGTTTCCAAAGACAAGGCCTGGGCCATTGCGGAGACAGGTTATGCCTTCGGATGGGTGCCGTTGAAGGAACTGGCCGTTGTTTCTCCCGAGTTTATGAACCGCTGGGAGCAGGGGCCTCATGCCGCTGTTGTCAGGGACAAAACGCCGATTTACGATCAAGACAGAGGTTTTCTTTTTCGAGCCTCCGTGGGATCCATGTTTCCGAAAACGGCAGCAGGAGAAGGTACCGTGGAAATTCTCGTGCCGGTGCGGAGCGGGCAGGGAGGGGCGGAGATGCGAAAGGTTACCCTGCTGCAAGAGACGGCGGTGACGAGGCCCGTCGCTCTGACCCCCTGTCGTTTGGCTGCTCTCGCCAACGAGATGACTCGTGAGCCCTACGGTTGGGGCGGGTCGGGGAACAATCGTGATTGCTCCTCAATGATCCGGGATCTGCTTGCCCCCTTCGGTATCTGGCTCCCCAGGCATTCTGCCGACCAGGCAAGCGAGGGCGGTCTCTACGTCGACCTTGCCAACCTTTCCGTGGCAGAGAAAAAGAAACTTAATTATTGCCAGGGGAGTCCCCTACCTAACCCTCCTCTGGTTGAAGAGACATATCATTCTCTACATTGGCTCCCGAAACGGTGAACCCCTGGTCTTCCACAATTTCTGGAGTGTCAGGACGATGAGCGAACGGAGGCGACAGGGCAGGAAAATAGTGGGTCATGCGGCGATTACGACCCTTTATCCCGGAAGGGAATTCAACGGCTTGAGGCCGCCGGAAGGGGTGTATCCCCGGCATCTGCGGGGAATGACCATTATCGTTCCTGCGGAACCGATGTCCCCTCCGACTCCGGGAATGGGGCGTTGAGGGCAAGTCCTAATTGTAAAATTAAGAGATATTTGCTATTTGTTGCCTACCATCAGAGAATATAAAAGGAGGAAAGGCAAATGGCGACCCAGGCAAATGCCGAGCATGAAGGGAAAATCGTCTTAAAGATATTGCCGCGATTCAAGCATCTCTCGATCAGGGTGATTACGAGACGATCCGCTCCATCGGACATAAAATGAAAGGCTCCGGAGGCGGATATGGATTCGACCGGATAACCGACATTGGCCGGGCGATTGAAGAGGCGGCAAAAATCGGCCATAGAGAAGAGATACATGAGCAGACGGAGGCGCTGAAGATATACCTGGAACGTCTGGAAGTCGTTTATCAGGGCTGAGGTGGGATGGTGATGAGGGAAGGAAAAGACAGAAGCGTTTTGCTGATTTCTGCCGATCTCGATGTGCGGGATGGTTTGAAGGAGATTTTTCTTGGTGCCCCCTGGCTCCTGGTGGCGGCCGTCAACCCCAATGGGGTAATGGAGAAGGTGAGAGAGATGCCGCCCGCGGTCATCCTCATTGACACCTCTTTTTACGAAGAAGAGCGGCGACACCTCCTCGCTGCATTAAATCAGATTGATGTTCTACGAGGAAAACCTGTTGTTTTCCTCACTGCCGAGAAGGATCGGGACGGCCGGATCGGGGGATGGGTTTTAAAGGGTTTAAATGGCGAAGCAAAAGCGTCGACAAGGGAAGCTTTTTTTGCTTCGGTGGGCCAAATGATCGCTCTTTCCGGGAAAGAAACCGCCAAGGATGCCCCGCCTTCCCAAGAAGTTGTTGACGGCCGGCTCCTGCATCCCGATTTCGGTAAATTCAAGAAATACCTCATGGAGCGTTTTGCCCGTTCCGATGCGTAAAAGCAGGAGCTGTTAAAGGCTAAAATTGCTGATCTTGATACCCTCGCCGGCGTTATCGGCATGGCGGAAAGAGATTTTGCCAAGGTGATTGCGGAATTTCTGCGCCTGCCCCACGTCGCGGTTGTCGATTACGAAAATTTGCAGTCCCAATTGCTGACCGGCGAATTTTGCCGTTGGAATCTCGTTATCCCTATTCTTGATGACGAAGGCAACACGGCTTTTTTGCTCAGCAATCCTTTTGAATGGGAACTCCTTGATGTCCTGAAAAAAAATCCGCCCACGGATCAACTCCTGCGTTTGATCATAACCGATCCCTCCCACATTCGTCGCCTCCTTAATCAAAACCCTGATCAGGAGAAAAAAATGTCCTCCGCCGCGGTGGGAGGTGAGCAGCCGGAGCCGATGGAGGAGGAAGGGGCTGAAATCCCAATTACGACCACCGTAATCGAAGATGTGGGGCTCATTTCGGCGGCGGACATAGAGCGGCGGCCGGTCGTATATGTGTCTGACAATATTCTGTATACGGCGGTTATGGAGCGCGCGAGCGATATCCACATCGAGCCCAAGGAAAAGGAAACCGTGGTCCGTTATCGTATCGACGGCGACCTGCGGGACATTTTTCATCTGAAGAAGCAGACGGGGACGATGGTCATTTCCCGTCTCAAGGCCCTGGCCGGGATCGACATCACGGAGAGAATGAAACCTCAGGATGGTTCGGTGGAAATCATGGTCAGCAAGAGGACATTCAGGCTACGCCTGGCAACGACGTCGACGCCGAACGGGGAAAGCTTGATCGTCAGGGTTCTTGAACCCGCCGCCAAGCCCAAGGACTTGGGCGAACTCGGTATGACCGACGGCCAAGTCAGGACGATGAAGGATTTCTCCACCCGCCGCTATGGACTGATCCTCGTAGTCGGACCGACAGGCGCCGGAAAGACTACCACAATCTATAGCTTCCTCTCCCATTTGGATACAAAGTCCCGGAGCCTCATCTCCGTCGAAGATCCTGTCGAGTATCGGATTCCCAATGCCAATCAGCAGCAGGTCAATGATAAGGCGGGAGTTACTTTTGACGTCCTGCTTAAGTCATCGGTCCGTCAGGATCCGGATATCCTCTATGTGGGTGAAGTCCGTGATACCTTTTCCGCCCGGATATCCGTTGATTTTGCCAGCACGGGCCACATGGCCATCTCGACTCTCCATACGAACAATGCCACGACGGCTATTTTCCATCTTGAACGCCTCGGCGTGGTTCGCGAGGTCATGGCCGAGGCCCTCCTCGGCATTATTGCCCAGCGGCTCCTGAAAAAGCTCTGCCCCTTCTGCAAGCAGGTCAAACCCATTACGCAAGCCGAAGCGGAGTTACTAACTCCCTTTACGGATGATCTCCCTACCCATGTCGCTCATCCCGTTGGCTGTGGAAAGTGTCGGGACGGTTATTTCGGACGGGAAGGGATCTATGAGATAATCACCTTCGATCAGGAACTCCTGGACAAGATCCGGGCCGGCATTCCCATTTCCGAGTTTAGGGACTTTATTAGCCGCCGGGGCGACTATCTCATCAGCCATCATGCCGTCGAGAAGGTGAAGACTCTTATCTTTCCGGTGAAGGATGTCTATGAAAAGGTCCTCGTGGAGGAGATCCGGGGTCCCGCCAAGGGGGATGAGGCTAGGCAGGCCAGGAAAGAGACGCCGGATCAACCCCGCGGCGCGGCTGCGATCCTGGTAGTGGAGGACGACGAGGACAACCAGTTGCTTATTGACAGGATCCTCACGAATCAGGGCTATGATGTGTCCGTAGCCGGCGATGGGATCGATGCCCTGATGATGCTGGCTCAAAAACGGTTTGAGCTGATCTTGTCGGATATCAATATGCCCAACCTTGACGGGTTCAAATTTTTGGAACTCATCAATCAGAAGGGGATCAAGGCCCCCCTGATGTTTCTTACGGCCAGATCGGAAGAGGAGGTCAAGGGCCTTGAATTAGGGGCCCTTGATTATTTAAAGAAGCCGATTAAAAAAGACGCCTTGCTGCTGCGGGTGAAGAGGGCGCTGGGAAGAAGCGATTAGGCCTGATTGGTAAAAAAGGACAGGGAAAGAATGATAATTCCGAAGAGGCGATTGTCGGGGCGTATCCTTCCTAAGAATTTATAGCCATCAACGCCCTGGCGGCGGCTTTCCTGACTCTTTCCGGATAGGAAGCAATGCGGTAAAATTTCTGCTTACTGATCTCGGTTAGCAGCTTAGCCGCTTCGGGAGTGCCGATTTTGCCCAGGGCGACGCAGATGGCTGCTTCAATGTCCTTCCTTGCCGAGGTTGCAAGCAGGGGGCGAGCTTTAAGCAGCTCCATAAGGTCCGGAGCCGCCTCTTGGTATCTTATCTTTCCTAAATGCTCGATTATGCTAATTTTAAATGAATCATCAACGGTTGATAATAAGGACAGGAGTAACGGTCCTCTTGCGTTTTCGCCGACAAGATACAGACTTTCCAACGCCTCTTGCCTGACCTTCGGATGCTTATGCCTCAGGAGTGTTGCTAATACGTCCACGGTCGCATTGTTTTTGATGAAACGAAGGAAATAAGCCAAGTTTCTATGATGATACCAGGGAAATTCCTTCAAGCTTCTCTCTTTTATTACGGACATGGCCGCAGGACCAATTTCTTTGATGAGATGAAGAATTCTGACCCGCTCATCGCCGTCAGGCTGATCCCGCAACATATCCATTAACCGATGGAGAGAGGCATCGCCCAATCGTGATAAAATCCGTCCGATATCCATCTTCTCCTGATCGCTGCTCTTCACATAGGCTGCAAACAACAAGTCCAAGCGATAGGACCCGGAGAGAGAATGAATGATACGGGTCGCGGTCTTGCGGATATTCTCGTTCTTCTCCAGGAAACCGTAATGAATGAGATGAAAAGCGTTCAGCAAGGGCAGGCATTCGGCATATCTTTTTTCCTGAATCAGCTTGATCATATGGTCTTTAAGCCGGGAGGAAAGTTTTTCATGGGCCTCACCGGCGGATATTTCCAGTTGTATCCATCGCATCAGTGTTGTTGACAATTGTTCTACGACGGCCTGCTGACGTTGTTCGGGAAGGGTTTCGATAACTTTGGCCAACCCTGCGGAGGCACTATCGCGGATATCCTGTCTCTCCCTCAGCAACGCTTCCGCTTCCCGACCAGTGAGGAGGGGTGCTATTGCTTGCTTAAGGTCAGCAATCTTTTTTTCCTTCCTTCTTTTTTCAGCTGTTGCAACTTTCTTTTTTTCTCTGATGCGAGCAATTGCCCATAGGCTTGTTCATCATCCCGGGAAAGAAGAACCGAATCATCTTTTCCCGGCAGCGGTTCGCTATGCTTCCGCCTACCGTCCTCAAGCTGATCGAGTACATCCGGCAATATCTTTCCCTGGAAATACTGTTCGATATCCTGAGCTAAAATGAGGCCAATCACCTCCTCTTCCAAGTCGGCAATCGACTTGGCAATCAGGCGGGAAAACTTTTCCTGGGCTGCTTTGTCAACAATCCGGTCGAGCATCGACATCATTCGGACTATGCTCTCGGACAACTGGGCGACGGGCATATATTGTTTGTTCTTGATTTGATTCATGCCATTCTTGAAGATCTGTTCCATCCACTCGCTATTCTGCGCCATTTCCCTTACTTGATCGCCATCCAGATCCAATTGCGGCTTGGCTCCCATAATATATTGGATTATTTCATCGTCATGGATATCGAAATTGGGAAGAAGTTTGTGTTTGCTTGTTTTTGCGATGTAGACCTTCTGACCCAAAAGAATGTGGCTAATTTTTCTTTCCCCTACAACTTTATTTATACCTCCCGCTAGCTTTATTGTTTCCGGCTGTTGCGCCAAAATATCGACGAAGACAGACAGATCTTCCCTGGTCACGCCCTGGTTGATAGTTACACTCTCGATTTCAAAATTGATCAGTAATTCAAACAAGGCGGCAATTTTTGGCTGTTTCAGTTCATTCTGGCTTATCTGCTCATTGTAGATCAGCAGGTTCTTTTCCGTTTCGGCGGATATGAAGGATTTTTCTTTTTGAAACAATGCCTCCAGGGCCTCATGAAGGCTTCCAATCGCATTGATTACCATGGGATCGAGGGATAAAGCCGCCAAGCCGTAATGGCTAAAGTCATTAAAGCCAGCACTTCCATTGATTTCTTTTTTGCCCAGCCGTCTATCATCATGACTCCGCAAACAGTTGTCTTGCAGTATTAATGGTTTTTGCTTTACACACTTTATGCGGACATGTCAATGTTACCTATGCTGCCCTAATGTCTCGGGGGGATGAGAAAAAGGCGGGTATTGAACGCGGATAAGCTTGTAAAAGAAAAAGATCTTTGCTATTAATCGTCGCAAGGATATAAAGGAGAAAATACTAATGGTCGCCCAACATATGACCTGCTCCATAAGACTAACTGAGCTTACAAGATGGCGATAACGTCGGTGGTGAAATACAAACTAACCCTGCCCTAGGTCAGGTCGCCCATCTTACCGTAAAGAACGGGCAGGAGCCCCGGAAAATCAGGGAGGGACTGAATGACCTGCTGCCCGCCGGCATCAATGTCCTCAAGGTGGAGCAGGCCGCCGCCGATTTTCACGCCCGCCATGACGCCGTAACGAGAGTCTATGTCGTTTCCCGGGTCCGGACCGCCTTCGGCAAGCGCTACGTCTGGTGGGTCAAAGACGCCCTGAATACGGGAAAAATGACAGGGGCCTGCCAATTGTTCCATGGTTTTCATGACTTTGCTTCTTTTGCCGACCGGCGCCTGGACCGAAATGCCGCGACGAAGGTGCAGATTGAGTCCATCGGTATCGAGGAGGATGGCGACTTGATCATCTTCCGGGTGGCAGGGTCGCATTTCCTCTGGAAGATGGTGCGGCGTATGATGGGGGTGCTTGTCGAAGTCGGCCGAGGGAAGTTGACTAAAAGCGATGTGGCGGCCATGCTGACCTCCCGTTCCGAACTGCCTGCGAGGCTGACGGCCCCGCCTTCGGCCCTGTTCCTGGTGCAGGTGCGCTACCAGGGAGATCCGGAGGAAAAGGTGCATTTACCTATGCCGCTTTTCGGTAATGATACCAACCCCGTCACGGGAGAAGAAACAGGTGGCAGGGATAGGGCGACAAGACCCCGGGGGCAGGCAAGAGATAAAATGGATCGCCTAGCGGGTCCTCGGAAAAGACGGTAGCTTGTTGGCGGAGGGATAATATAAATGAATAATTTTAGAGAAATAAAATCTGGAAGCAAGCCGCTAAAACAGGCATACGTTGCGTTGATGCTGTGGTTTGTCGGCCGGGCCATTGCGGCGGCGGCCAGGGTTGACGAGGCAGTCAAGGCGGAATTTGACGGGTTGCCGCCGGGATTTACCTTTTCCCTCGGAGTGATGCCCCAGGGGCCGACGATGATAGTCGGAAAGGATGCCCAAGGTTTGGTTAAATATCTCGGTTGGGATCGGGAAGGGAAAAAGATCGATCTCCAGATGAAGATTAAGAATCTGGAAGGGGCAATCTTGATGTTCACTTTTCAGGAGAGTACCGCCGTGGCCACGGCGCGGAACCGTCTCATCGTCGACGGCGAAGTTCCCGCGGCCTGCGCCATCGTCCGGGTTCTCGACATTGTGGAGGTGTACCTGCTGCCGAAGCTGATCGCCAAGCTTGCCGTCAAGCGTTACCCCGACTGGTCTTTCGGAGAGAAGGTCCTTAACCGGATCCGGATATATGCCGGGGCTGTTTTAGGATTATAAAAGGAGGAAACTGTGTTGCAACCGCAGAGTGCGTATACATTTTATAGCCCCACCAAGGTCCTCTCGGGAAACAAGGCCTTGGAGAATCTGCCCGTGGAGCTGGATGGCATGAATGCCGTCAAACCCCTCATCCTCACTACCCCGGAACTGTCCGCCCGGGGGATGTAGAAGGTCATGGTGTCGGCCTTAGGCGATTCGAATCTTACCGTCGGCGTCTTTGCCGGCGTTCCTCTCCACCCGGATTTAAGGCTTGTCCGCGAATTATACGGTCTTTACCGGGATAATGGCTACGACGCAATCATCGCTCTCGGCGGCGGGCCGGTAATGGATACGGCCAAGGCCCTCAATATTGCCGTCTCCGGCAGGCCGGAAGATCTGGAACGCCTCGCTGGCCATAATCCTTTAACGAAAAAATTGCGACCCCTGGCGGCCATTCCGACCCTGGATCTCTCGGGTTGTGAGATGACTCGCTATGCCGCCCTCGGACCTCTTTCCCAGAATTCTCCCGCTCTGATTCCGGATCTGATGATTATCGATAGCCGCACCGTCCCGGAGGAAGAGTATAAGGCTATGGCGGCCACGACCCTGATGAGCATTACCCAGGCCGTCGAGGCCTGTCTCCACCCGGCCCGAAACCTCCTGACCGATGCCTATGCCTATGGGGCGGCCAGGTTCGTCATGGAGAATATTCTAAACGTCCTGAGACATTCTTCCCACCGGAAGGGAAGATTGGCCCTGGCCAATGCGGCGTTTTTTGCCCAAACCTCTTTCGACAACCTTGCCCCGGGAATGGTGTACGAACTGGGGGTAACCATCGCCCGAAACTGTCAGACCAAACCGGGTTTGGTTATGGGATTGCTCCTGCCCCATTTCCTGCTCCTTGAGATGGGGAAGGAGGAAACCACGCGGAAGGATTTGTATCTCTTCATCGGAGGACCGGAAGCCTTTGCCGGGACCGCGGCTGCGGCGAGCCCGAGAAAGGCCCTTGACCGGATCGTGGAAGTATTGCTGGAACTACAGAGTCTCATTCCTGATTTCCCGCGGAGTATAAGAGATTTGGGCATAAAAAAGGAAGGCCTGGAAAACCTTGCCACCCGGGAGAACGCTACCGGAGGAGGGGGAGGGCATAACCCCGATGACATCCGCAGCATTTTGGAGAAGGCATGGGAGACAAGATTTTAGGTATGTTTAGCGAAGGAGAATGATATGGACCTTCCCGGATATTATGAGTACTACTGCGGTGTAAAAATAATTGCCGGTCACGACGCCCTGGAGAAGATTCCGGGAATCCTGCAAGACCTTCATGCCCGCCTGCCGATGATTGTAACGGACAAGGGCGTCGCCGGGGCGGGTCTCGTCGATATCGTGCTGGGGGCCGTCAAGGATAAACTGACCATCGGGGCCGTTGCCGATGATGTGCCTCCCGATTCGGATCTGCGCGTGGTCAACCGCCTGGCCGCCCTTTACCGGGAACAGGGCTGCGACGCCCTTATTGCCGTGGGCGGAGGGTCCGTTATGGATACGGCCAAGGGGATCAACATCGTCGTTTCCGAAGCTGCCGATGATCTCATGAAATTCAGCGGCGCCGGGGCTCTGAAGCAGCCATTGAAACCGCTGATCGCCGTTCCGACTACGGTGGGAACAGGCTCGGAGGTCACCCTCGTGGCCGTAGTCAAGGATCACGAACGGCATTTGAAAATGGCCTTTGTCAGCTATTTTCTCCTTCCCGACGTATCGATTCTCGATTCCCGCATGACCTTGAGCCTGCCGGCGGCCATCACGGCCGCCACGGGTATGGACGCCATGACCCACGTCGTCGAGGCCTACTACGGCCTGAGCAAAAATCCCCTGAGCGACGCTACGGCCCTCGCGGCGATTCGCCTGATCGGCGGCAACCTCGTCAAGGTTACCAAGAACCCCACCGACCGTGAGGCCCGCCTCGCCATGGCCAACGCCGCTACCCTGGCCGGGATGGCCTTTTCCAACTCCATGGTCGGCATGGTCCATACCCTGGGACATGCCACGGGTTCCGTCTGCGGGGTCCCCCACGGGGTATGTATGGCCATTTTGCTGCCCTATGGGCTGGAGTATAACCGTCATAAACGGGAAGACGTCATGGGGGAACTTCTTTTCCCCCTGGGAGGCTCCGATGTCTTTGCCGCCATTCCCAGGGAGCAACGGACGGGCCGGGTTATCGCCTATGTCCGTCAGATGAACCAGGATCTCCACGACGCCTCGGGAGGGAGGCACGCCCGCTTTTTCAAGGAGGTTTTGGATCGCCATGGGAAGCCCGCCGTGCCCAGGGACAGATTGCCCGATATCGCCCGGACCGCCCTCGGCGACGGGTCGATCTTCTACAACCCCGAAGAATTGGACTATGATGACTTTTTGATGGTTCTGGAGGCGGCCTGGGAAGGAGTCGCCCTTGATCCCGGCCGTATCAGGACATAAGGAGAAGACTATGAACCAGGGGTATATGGGCAAGATCCTGTGGGTGGATCTGACGGTCAAAGAGTTCCGGGAAGAAGAGATTCCCGGAGAGATCTATGAGAAATACCTCTCCGGGACGGGGCTGGCGGCCTGGCTCCTTTCCGAACGTATCCCCGCCGGGGCCGATCCCCTGGGCCCGGAAAATATCCTCGGTTTCGTCTCCGGACTGCTGACGGGGACGGGTTCCCTCTTCACCGGACGCTGGATGGTCGTAGGAAAATCTCCCCTTACGGGCGGCTGGGGCGATGCCAATTGCGGCGGGACGCTGTCGCCGGCCATCAAACGCTGCGGTTTCGACGGGATATTCTTTACCGGCGTCAGTGAGAAGCCCGTGTATCTCCTTGTCGATCACGGCCGGCCGGAACTCAGAGACGCCGGCCATCTCTTGGGAAAGGATACGACGGAAACGGAGGAATGCCTCGTTGTTGAGGCCGGGGGGCACGCCCGGGTAGCCGCTATCGGTCCGGCGGGAGAGAATCTCTCCCTGATCTCCGGGATCTGCAATGATCGGGGACGGATCGCCGCCCGCTCCGGCCTAGGGGCCGTCATGGGGTCCAAACGCCTCAAGGCCGTCGTGCTCAACGGCAAAAAAAGGATCCCCGTTTATCACCGTGCGGAAATGCAGCGCCTGAGCAGGCAATGCAATAAATGGGTCCAGCTCCAGCCCCCCCTTCATCTCGGGGTCCATGGCGGCCTATGTGGGTACCCTCATGCGCGTTCTGCCCACCCAGATGGTGATGGAAGGTATGGTTTACAAGATCCTGCTGAAAAAGTGGGGGACCGTGAGCATGAACCAGATGTCCGTCGAGATGGGGCGACGCCCCCGTCATAAACTGGAAGGGGAGCAATAAGGACTGGGGGATCGGGAAATCCCGGTCCGTTAATCCCGACGCCTTCAAATCCAGGGAAAAGGCAAAATATCACTGTTATTCCTGCCCCCTGGGCTGCGGCGGCGTCTGTACGACCAAGGGACCCCATGGAGAGCTCCACAAACCGGAATACGAATCGGTCCTGGCCCTGGGCGGCCTCTGTATGAACGGCGACCTGGAGAGCATCTTTCCCATGAATGAGCTGCTCAACCGGGCGGGGATGGATACGATCTCCGCTGGCGGCACCGTGGCCTTCGCCATGGAATGTTATGAACAGGGAATCCTGTCCCGGGAAGACCTGGATGGTCTCGATCTGACCTGGGGAAATACCGCCGCCATGATCACCCTGGTGGAGAAAATGATCAGGCGTGAGGGCGTCGGGGATCTGCTCGCCGACGGTTCCGCTCGGGTGGCCCGGAGGATCGGCAAGA
>DYRD01000054.1 GCA_020718905.1 Syntrophus aciditrophicus
GCCATGGTTCAACCGCCGCCGGATTTCCCGTTTCCATTTGTCGCCGTGTAGGCAAGCATTTCTTTCAGCTTCACGTCGGGGTGGTGATACCGCTCATAGTTCGGCGTCTTTTTGCCGAATTGTATGGCTTCCCGGGGGCACCACTGGATGCAGGCAAGGCATTGCTCACAATGATGCCGCCAGACGGGACGGTCTATCTTCATCTCGATATTTCCACAGGGGCATATTTGCGCGCAGATATGGCACGCGTTGCACTTCTCGTTGACCCAAAAGCTCTTGTCCATGGTGGGGACATAGGGAAAAGCGAGTTTATAAAGCTAGGAAAAGAGTATATTTTGCCATAGAGGTCCCTTTTCAACGGGCAATTGTTCCCGTCGGACAACCATGGCAGCGATTTTCGCGATCTTTTCCCTTGCCACGCCGATTCGTTGCCGGCGACTGGCCTCCGGGCCGGGCCCACCCCAAGGGATGTAATTGGACGGCATGACGATCTCAAAACCCGCTGCCAGCAATAAATCCATTGCATTCCATCAGTTTTTCCATTTGCAGCAACGTTGCGGCCACCTGACCGGCGTTCACGGCGATGGCGAAATAGTATTTGCCCGGTCCACCGGCCAGTGCGTTTATAAATGGGATCACTTTGCGTGGCAATCCCCAGATATTGACAGTGAAGATGATCCCCACGGCATCGGCCCCGCTATGGTTAGGAGCAAAGCCGGTTCGGGAAATGGGGTATATTCCGGCTTCTCCTAATTCTTCTGCCAATGTCCGGGCGGTCCAGAGGGAATTTCCCGTTCCCGTATAAAAAAAGAGATCCGTTTTCATGTATATCTCCTGGCAAGCTCGTCATAATTGATCGACAGCATCGTCAAACCCCGAATATGTCTGTCAACGGAAATGCATTTACGATATAATATCAGAGAAGCGTTCAGCCATCCCATCCGAGGGGGCTTCAGGTATCCATTTAAGATATAGAAGCAAGCTGCGGACATTGTCAACGTATTTTGGCAACCTGGCGGTTGTGTTAGGCAAACATCTTTAACGGGAACTGTAAACATGGCCGTAATAATGTCTTATCTTATGTTGCCCGGCGGTCAGAAATCTGCTAAGAGTGATCCCCGGTGAAAACAAGGAGTAAGCAGTGATCGATCTTCACACTCATTGTATTTTTAGCGACGGTGAACTGATTCCCGCGGAGTTGGTGCGTCGGGCCAAGGTGAAAGGTTATCGGGCCATCGCCATTACGGATCATGGCGACGCTGCGAACATCGATTTTATAATTCCCCGGATAGCCAGGATCTGTAAGCCTCTGAGCGACGCCCATGCTATGGAGGTAATCTGCGGGATCGAGCTGACCCATGTTCCGCCCCGACATATAGCGGGACTCGTCGCCGAAGCAAGGTCGCTCGGCGCCCGGATTATTATTGTTCACGGCGAAACCATTGTTGAGCCCGTGGCGCCGGGGACAAACAGGGCCGCCCTGGAAACGGATATCGATATTCTCGCCCATCCGGGACTGATCGATGAAGAAGACGTTAAGCTGGCGGCGGCGAAGGGAATCTGCCTGGAAGTTACCACCCGGCGCGGCCACAGTCTGACCAACGGCCATGTTGCCAGACTGGCCCGGCAGTATGGAGCCTCCCTGGTCCTGGACACTGATACCCACTCTCCGCAGGACCTGGTAGCAAAGGAGATGGCAGTGAATATCGCCCGGGGGGCGGGCATGGTGGAAGCGGAAATCAGGCAGATGTTCAGTAATTCTGAAGCATTGGTAAAAAAGGTGGGACTACTTCCATGACAGGTGAGCTAATATTTTGGGTACAAAAAATGAAAAGCGGAATGGCCGTCTGAAGATATGTTTATTGACCTATCGAGGGAATCCGACCTGCGGCGGTCAGGGCGTCTATATAAACTACCTCAGCCGGTCCCTGCGGGATCTCGGTCACGAGGTGGACGTCATCTCCGGCCCTCCTTATCCGGTGCTGGCGAATGGTGTAAGACTTCATAAACTCCCCGGCCTGGATCTCTATAATCCGGACCACCTCTTCGAAGTTAAAAATCTCCGGGATCTCCTTTCCCCTCTGAATCAGATGGAGTACGTCTCCATGTGCGCCGGGGGATTTCCGGAACCCTTCACCTTCGGCTGGCGTGTTTATCAGTACCTGCGAACCGGTCGTCATGATTATGATATCATCCATGACAATCAATGCCTGGCTTATGGACTTTTAGGACTTCCCCGCCTCGGCTTTCCAACCCTGGCCACGATTCACCACCCCATTACCGTCGATCGGGATGTTGAGCTGAAGGCGTCGCCAAATCTGTTGAAAAAAATCAAGGTCCATCGCTGGTACGCATTCATCCGTATGCAGAAACGGGTGACCCGCCGCCTTGCGAGAATAATCACGGTTTCGGAATGTTCCAAAAGGGATATCGGCATGGATTTCCGGGTTGCCACGGACAAGTTCCGCGTCGTCCCCAACGGCATCAATACGGATTATTTCTATCCCTTGCCCAGGATTAAACGTCAGCCCCATCACCTGCTGACGACCAACAGCGCCGATACACCTTTGAAAGGCTTGCGTTATCTCCTGGAAGCGGTGAGGATAATCAGCAAAAGCCGTCCCATCCACCTAACCGTCATCGGCGAACCTAAAAAGGACGGAGTTGTCGAAAAACTGGTCAAGGACTGGAAGCTTGCGGAAAATGTTCACTTTACCGGCAGGATCGACTATGAGGAGTTCGCCGGATATTATGCGGCGTCCACCCTGGCCGTCATTCCGTCCCTCTATGAAGGATTCGGGATGCCGGCGGGCGAGGCGATGGCCTGCGGGACGCCGGTCATCAGTACCACCGGGGGAGCGCTACCCGAGGTAGTCGGAGATGCCGGCGTGCTTGTTCCTCCCGGGGATACTCGCGCCCTCGTCGGGGCCATCGAAGATCTCCTCGCTCACCCGCAAAAACGAGAGGAATTGGGCAGGGCAGGCCTCCGACGGGTGATGAACTCTCTGACCTGGGAACATGCCGCCAAGAAAACAATAGAAGTTTACCGGGAGACCATCGATGCTGACCGTCGATTTCAATAGCATCCCCCTGGAGAAGGGTATGAGGGTTCTCGATGCCGGCTGCGGGGCCGGGCGTCACCTCTGTGAGGCCTTTCGCAAGGAAGGGGTAGACGTCGTGGGCATTGACCTGAAATGGGGAGACCTCTGTCAGGCCCGGGGCTATTTGTGTCTCATGGAGCAGAAAAATGGCGGCCGGTGGTGCGTTATGAAAGGTGACGTGACCCGTCTTCCCTTTGCCGACGGCGTCTTCGATATTGTGGTCTGTTCCGAGGTTCTGGAGCATATTCCCGACGCGGCGGCGGCACTTCGGGAAATTGTCCGCATTCTCAAACCCGGAGGCGATCTGGTCGTCAGTGTCCCGCGATATCTGCCCGAGCGGATCTGCTGGCTTCTCTCCCGGGCTTATCATGAAGAACCGGGGGGGCACATCCGGATTTACAAACAGAGAGATCTTCGTCATCTCCTTGAAGATGCCGGTACATCCTGCGAACGGATTCGCTACAAACATGCCCTCCATGCCCCCTACTGGTGGTTGAAGTGCCTCGTGGGTCACAAGAATGACCGGCATCCCCTGGTGAGACTATATAGGCGGTTTCTGGAGTGGGACATCATGGCGCATCCCCCCGTTATCCGTACGCTGGAAAGATTGCTGGACCCGCTCATGGCCAAGAGCGTTGTTTACTACATGAAGAAGGGATACTGATCTATGAAGTTGGGCGCCGAACCCCGTCTGGAAGCAGCGACTGTTGATATCGAGGGCCTGGCCTCGTTTATTGCGAGAATACAAAAAGAAAACGGAGAGATACCCTGGTCCGCAGGGGGGAAGACAGACCCCTGGGATCATGTGGAGAGTGCTATGGGACTGAGCATCGCCGGACAGAAACAAAGGGCGGAGCGGGCCTATGAATGGATGGCGGCGACCCAACTGGAGGACGGAAGCTGGTGGGCAGCCCTCCGTGACGGTATTGTCGAGGATGGGACCCGGGACAGCAATTTCGCCGCTTACCTTGCCGTCGGGGTCTTTCACCATTACCTGATTACGGAAGATGTGGCATTTCTGCGCCGGATGTGGCCGACGGTAAAGTCTGGACTTGATTATGCTTTAAGCCTACAGTCCCCGGCCGGTGAGATCTACTGGGCAAAAAACCGGGAAGGAGAGGTGGACCCCATGGCCCTGCTTACGGGTTCAAGCTCCATTTATATGAGTTGCAAATGCGGCCTGTCCATTGCCGCGCAATTGGGACTGAAGATGAACTCCTGGTCCCTGGCGTTGAAGAAGCTCGGCAACGCCATTAAAAATCGGCCCACCCATTTCAACATGATAAAATCCCGGTTTTCCATGGATTGGTATTATCCGGTGCTATGCGGCGCCTTGACCGGGGCGGCGGCGAGGAAACGAATCGACCACTACTGGGACAAGTTTGCCGTGCCGGGCTGGGGGGTCCGTTGCGTCTGCGACCGCCCCTGGGTGACCATGGCCGAGACATCGGAGCTTGTCCTGACTCTGGCGGCCGTCAACGCCTATGAGGATGCAGAGCGGGTTTTCTCCTGGCTCAACGATAAGAAATATGACGACGGTAGTTACTGGATGGGCGTTACCTTTCCCGATAGGGTCGTCTGGCCGGACGAGAAAACAACGTGGACGGCGGCGGCGGTGCTCCTCGCGTATGATGCTCTCCGGGGCATAACGCCGGCCGGCGGCTTGTTCAACCATTCCGCCTGGGATAATCATCGCTGGATCGGTTATAATCACAAAAAAAGAATGATCCCGTTATCTCAATAAGATGACATAGAGACATTTGCGACGAGACACAAGACCATACATAATCAAGCGCCTGGATCTCCTGTTTCAACGTTGGTACGCCGACCACTTCCTGCGCCCGCAGTTTGAAGGGCTGGGAACGGGGTGTCTCTTTATGAAACCCTGGCATGTCGAGGTATTCGGGGGGCCGGTTATTCTGGGCAGCTATGGCCATGTTATTGCGGCGCCCGACAAGAAGGTCCGGCTGACGGTCTGGTCAAATTTGGAGGGGAAGGGGCAAATCACCATCGGCGACTACAGCCTTTTATGTCCCGGCGTACGCATCAGTGCCGCTCAGGACATTACCATCGGCGAAAGTTGTATGATGGCCCAGGGCGTTTTTATCACCGATTCCGACTGGCACGGAATTTACGACCGGAGTCTTTCCGTGGGACAAAGTGCACCGGTCAGGATCGGCGACAATGTCTGGATCGGCGACAGCGCCATGGTTTGCAAGGGTGTGACGATTGGGGAAAACAGCATTATCGGCGCCGGATCCGTCGTCCTTAAGGACATACCCGCGAATGTTGTCGTCGGCGGTAATCCCGCCTCGGTAGTAAAAAACCTTGACCCCGAGCGGCAGAGAAAAACCCGTGCGGACTGGCTTGCCCATCCCGATCTTTTGGCTGCAGAATTCGATGAAATAGACCGGCTGCTGCTGCAAGGAAATACCTGGCTTGGCTGGCTCCGTTCCCTGCTGTGGCCCGGCAAGAAAGACTAAAAAATGAAAGTTGCCATTATTGCTCCTCCCTATCCCTTAGCCGAGGCCCCGGCGCCGCCCCTGGGGGTGACCTATGTTGCCGCCGCCTTTTCTGCTGCGGGAGCGGAGGTACGCATATTTGACTATATCGTCCGGCGTTACACGGAAAAAAGACTTCGTGAGGAACTTGACGCCTTCAGGCCCGACGTTGTAGGGACCACCTCCGTTACTCTCAATTTTCCCCCGGCGGCCTTGATCCTGGAGGATGTCAAACGCGCTGATCCTGCCATCATAACCGTGATGGGCGGCCCCCATGTCTCATTCACGGCGGCCAATACATTGCTTGCCTATCCCGGCATCGATATGATCGTTATGGGAGAGGGCGAGGAAACAATCAGGGAACTCATCGAAAGTGGTTTCAAAAAAGATCTCCTGCCCCGTATCAAAGGCATCGCCTTCAGAAAAAACGATGCTATTGAGGTTAACGAAACCCGGGAATTCATCACGGACCTGGACTCTCTCCCCATGCCTGCCCGTCATCTCCTGCCTTTGTCCCGTTATCAGGCTTTGGGCTACCCCATCAGCATTATTACCGGCCGGGGATGCCCGTATGAATGTATTTTCTGCCAGGGAAGGCGGATGGTCGGGAAACGGATTCGCCAGCGGTCGGCCGTCAGGGTTGTCGATGAGATTGGGGAGATCCTCTCCTATGGGATCAACCGGATAAATGTCGCTGATGACTTGTTCGTCACCAATAAAAAAAGGTGCGGGAGGTCTGCGATGAGATCAATAAACGGGGGCTGCACTTTACCTGGAGCGCTTTTGCCCGGGTCAATACGGTGGACTGGGAGACCCTGGAGATCATGCGGGACACCGGCTGCGACAGCGTCAGTTTCGGAGTGGAATCAGGTAATCCGGAGATGCTCGCCAGGATCAGGAAGGGCATAACCCTGGAGCAGGTCCGCCGGGCGGTGAATCTTTGTAAGGAAGTGGGCATCCTCGCCCATACTTCCTTCATTGCCGGTCTTCCCGGTGAATCGCCGGAAACGCTTGCCGATACGAAAAAATTTGCCGCCAGCCTGGGGTCTCTCTACGGGTATCATATCCTTGCGCCTTTTCCGGGTACGACTGTGCGAGAACAAGTTGCCGAGTATGACCTACAGATCCTCACCGATGACTGGGTCCAATATGACGCCAACCGGGCGATCACCCGGACGTCCCGTTTGTCACCGGAAGAAATAAATGCCTTTGTCGACGATTTTGAAGCTGAGATCATGGGAGGCTGGGAAAGGCAGGTCCGGAACTATCAAACGGGAGCCAATTCTCCGGCGGAGGATTTGCAGGTAGGCGGATACTTGCGGACCCAGCTCGTTTACCGGCTGCTTGCGGAGGATCTGATTGAAACGGAGGGAACGAGCAGCGGCGCCATGACTGTCGATAAATCCCGGGAATTTCTGTGTGAACGTATCCAGAAGAGGACCGACAACGACGGCGACCTTGTTGAAAAGACCATTGGCGACTTTATTGGCAAAGGGTACATCAAGAATCGCCGTGAAAATGGAAAAACAAGCTGGTACTGGACCCACAACAACAAAGTGGATGTCAAGCCATAAATCGCCCCTCCCCTCCCGATTGGGAAGCCTAGATAAGAAAATTTTATCTTGCCGAATATGAGCTAAAAAATTGCTGGCTTGCGAGTACCGAGCGGATTTGCTATAGCTAAAAAAGATCGCTGATCAGCTCGCGCGCTTTCGCTAAAACCGGCATAAGGAGGAAACAGGGATGTCGCAACTTCATCCGGCGGAAAAGATAATAGCAGGCATGGATTCAATTCTCAAATATGACAAAGCGGTTTTTATCGAAAAGCTGAAATTGGGGGACATGCCTTCAGATACCGCAAGATGTGACTTGGAGCAACTCTTTGGTATGACGGCCTATCTCAGGGAGATGCCCATCGACGGCCTTGTTGAAAAAGATCGCGCGACCCTGGATTAATCCCTGGTGCAGATTAATTCCCTCTTCCGTGAGATCCATGAGTATGATGCCGCCGCCATTGGCGGCAGGGAGAAAATGCTACGAGATAAAATCCGGGAGCGGGCCGACCATCTCTATGATGTAACGCTTCCCTGGCGGGGAATGATCAACTTCCTTTATGAATCGACCTGATCATCAATAATCAAACCTTACAGCCCGGTCAGGCTGTGCCATTTTTGCAGGGCCGCTTCCGGAATGACATCTCCCGACGTTTTTTGAAGAACTCCGAGGGTTTTGGTCATGGGTAGCTCGATAAAGAGCCCCGAAGCCAAGGCCAGTTCATAGATACAGTGGGGGGCCTGGCCGCCTTGAGCGGGGTCGAAAAAGATGTCATGAATGAGCAGGTAGCCGCCGGCCTGAAGGTGAGAGACCCAGGCGAGATAATCTCCGAAGGCGGATGCAAAGGTGTGGCCGCCGTCAATAAAGACCAGACTGAGAGGGGTCTGCCAAGACCTGGCAACCAGGGTGGATGGGCCAACCAGCGGGACCACGGTGTCTGAAAGAGACAGTTCGTCGAGGGTTGTCCGAAAAATGGTAAAGGTGTCAATCAACCCACTTCTTTCGTCCAGCAGCTCCGGGTCGAAATAGGCCTGCCCGGGCTGCTGTTCCTCCGATCCGCGATGGTGATCGATGGAAAAAAGGACGGCTCCATGTTGCTGACAAGCCAGACCGAGAAAAGTAGCCGACTTGCCGCAATAACTGCCGATTTCCAGGCAGGGGCCGTGAATGCAGGCTTTCCCGGCAAGTTCATAGAGGCGCAATGCCTCTTCGTCATCAAGAAACCCTTTGATTGGTTTGGATAAAAGATGATCTGTCGTCAGAGGCGGAATTTTCACTTGAAGATGTACCTTAATTAATCTTCCCTATCATAGGACGGGGCTGAAGATTGTGCCGTCGGGCATGATTTCCACCAGGCGGCCGTCTTTGTTTGTGACCGTGGTCAGGATGGCGGGCACGTTTTTCTTCCTCACGGAATGAATGACGGCCGCGATGCTATCAAAGCGATCCAGTTCCCGGAGAGTCATGATCGTCGGGAGAACCATGTCGAAACGGTTCTCCTCGTATTCCGCAAGGGCGCGCCGCGGGGTGATCCAGGTGAGTCCGGTCAGCTCAACGCCGTCATGTGTCGCTTCCTGATCTTCGGGAGCGACGGTAACGAAAAACCGGACATCATAGCGATAGGGGAGAAACTCCGGGGTTATCCAATGGGCAAAATAGTAAAGACGATCCGTTGGCAAGGTCCATTTTTCCCTTTTGAGGATATCCGTAAAGCTGATTTCCCCCTTCAGAAGTTGGCGCCGGTAGCAGTTGAGGGCAGGGCGATCATGGGGATCGGAAGAAAGAAATATCCCTGTTTCTTCAAATGTTTCCCGTGTTGCCGCCACCCAGGCTCCGAGGGCCATCGCCTCGGTGGGCATATCAACAAGGATCTGCCAGGCCTTTTGCCGATCAAGGCCCCTGAAAGAAGACGCTGCTTCCTGGGAACAATCGTCATCGTCAATGCAACCTCCCGGAAATACGTAACAATCAGGAACGAATATGCTGTCGGGATGGCGGTGGACCATCAGGGCTTCGAAGGGGCCATTCCCGCGATCAATCGCTGGTCTTAGTATGATAACCGTTGCGGCGTCTCTGGGGACCGAAATTGTTTTCAAAGGTTTCCGCCGCCCTTATTAGGTGACAGCATAGCCCAAATCATCATCCCGTGCAATCTAAAAAATATCAAGGAAACAATTTTCCCTTGACAACCTTAGTCAGAAAGATTACGCAAAAACATAGTGTGTTGTATTCTGTTTGAAAAAGTCCCACTTTGGCAGTCATTTTCAAGAGATTTATTGATCAGCGATTGAAGCATACGCCCAATGATCATGAGAGGGTCATTTCATCTTGAGAATCAATTCTGTAATCCAAATATTTAATAGCGAAAGGAGGGATAACAGGTTCCAATTCGGTGGACGTCTGACTTAATAATCATTTACAACGATTACACTAAGGAGGGATTTCTTACATGGCAACACCTATACAGCAGAAACTTCGTGACAAAAAGAGGACCCCCCGGCAGATCCTCGACATGGTAAAGTCAGGAAGCTGGATCCAGCCCGGTTCCGTCGGCGGCGACTCCACGGAGTGTATGAAGGAGCTGGCCAAGAGGGTTGGTCCGAACCTAAAAGACATCGAGATCTGGAACTATGCGAACTTTTTCCCTCATCCCGAATTTCAGCAGGTAGACCCCAAACAGGAATATCATGCATTTCATGAATTTTTCTACTTTCCTTGGAACCGCAAAGCCCGTGATAGGAACAACGTCACCAGTTGGGCCAACTGGGGATGGGCGCTGGGCATGTATTTCGCCCATTACCGTTTCACAAATGCCGTAAAGGCCAAGCGTGGTTACGACTGGTGGTTCAACGCCTCGTCACTCCCCGATGAGTTCGGCTTCTTCAACTGGTCTTACGGGACAAATAATTGCAAGATTTTCAGTGAGTGTGCGAAGAATATCGTTGTGGAAGTCCGGGCCGACTATCCCTGGGCCGAGGGCGGCCGCTTCAATACCATCAACATTGACGAGATCGATTACTGGGTAGAAGTTGATGTTGAGAAGTACAAATGGCCCCAGATCAATGAAAAGGGCATCAAACCCAAAGCGGAAGAAGTAGCGATTGCCCAACACGTCCTCAAGATCATGAGGGATCGGGATATCATTCAGCTGGGCATCGGCGGTCTGCCCTCCGCCGTGGCCACGGCCATGACCTATGCCGGCCTGAAAGACCTGGGTATCCATACGGAGATGCTGAACTTCGGCCTCATCAACCTCATCGAGTCCGGCATGGTGACGAACAAATATAAGACCCTGCCCGGCGACAAAGGCAAGAGTGTCTATACCTTCGGTTTTCCCGTGGATGTGGATTGGTATTACAAAACCATTCACCGGAACCAGAACCTTGCTGCTTACGACATCGGCTACACGAACAACATGGCGAACCTGGTCCGTATGGATAACATGGTCGCCATCAATAATTTCGTGGCCATTGACCTTCTGGGCCAGATGTCCTGCGGCTTCTATGAAAAACGCCCGATTTCCGGCACCGGCGGCTTCTTCCAGTTTGTCCTCGGCTGCTCCCAGTCCAAGGGTGGACGCGCCTGCGTCTGCGCCACGACAAGAAGCAAGCACGGCACTTCCCGTATTGTGCCCTTCCTGCCCGAGGGCTGCTCCGTCGATATCCCGGCTCAGATGACTTCCCATATCTGTACCGAGTACGGAATTGTGAACCTCAGGGGCCTCAACGGTTATGAAAGAGCGGAAGCCATTATCTCCATCGCCCATCCCGACGATCGGGAATGGCTCCGGAAAGAGGCCCATGAAAATGGCCTCCTGGCACCGGCATTCCCCGTTTCCATGCTTCCCAAAGAAGGCGGCGCCCGGCGCTATCCTTCCGTCGCCGATAGAAAGAACTACAAGATTCCGGCCATGAGCGATAACATCGGTTTCGATTGGGATCCCTTCATGTCGGGGAAATAATCTAAGTATCACCAAGAGCCTGGGGGGCAACCCCGGGCTCTTTTTATCCAGAGAGAGAATTAAATGTCAAAAAAGAAAAGATAAAAGGAAGAATGGCTTGGAGGCCGGTAAGATAATCGAGGATCTTGCAAAAAGACATACCTTCAATAGGGGCAATTTGATGCTTTTGATTTCTATAATTTGGGTGCTAGGTCTTTTTCTCATTGTAGCCAAGTATGGGAAGATGTGGTGACGATTTTTCCTCTTGACAATGGAGTTTCGATTCTGTTGCGCTCACGATGAAGATTTGTTCAGTAGTGAGCGTCATATTACGGCTATACAAGATTATCAGGGGGTGGAAAAAACCATAATCGTTCATAATTGAATTTCCTGTTATATTTTTAAAACATTTTTAGATCATACGAGAAAAAATCGTCGACAATAAAATAACATGGAAAGGAGGGATGAAAGAGGATAAGTGCCAAAGGCGGCATCGCTCAGACGTTATTTGACATTTCAAAACAAGTTCATAACATTTAAATCAAAAATGGAGGATTTATGGCGCACGAACACAGTTTTGCGACTCCGGGTCCCGCTGGATTGGGGGCTCTGGCCGTTGCATGTTTTGGTTTTGGTGCAGTATTTATGGGTAAGGTAGATTTATCCGGGTTCCCTCTGCTCGCCGCCTGGCTCGTCGGCGGCTGCCTTGTCCAGTACACTACGGCGGTTATGGAATTGAAAGATCATAACATCACCGGTGGTAACGTCTTTTTGTTCTTCTCAGCATTCTTCATGCTCGCAGCCGCGATCAGTGTCTTTGCCAAGTGGTATTCTATTAGCTTTATTTTCGCCCCCAAGGCCGCCAAAGAGGCGATGGATGCAGCCATGGCCGCGGCCGGGGTGGCAGACGTCAAAATGCTGACCCCGGAGCAGCTCACCGCAGCGAAGGCCGGCATCGGCAAGGCCGTCGGTGCCATGGTAGCCAAGATGGTCTATATCGAAGGCTGGATGTGGATGGCCGGGGCCGGCTTCCTTACCGTGGTTACGCCTGCTTATGCCAAGAGCGGGCTGTTCCTCCTCGTCGTTGCTATCGATGTCGTCCTCTGGATGATCGTCGGTATGGATACGGGTTGGTTCGGCGATCCCAAGACCTGGAAACCCATCATCGGTTACCTCTTGGTTTTCTCGGGCTGGTACGGTATTTACATGGCAGGGGCAGTTACCTGCAACACGGTTTACGGCAAAAAGGTCTTCTGGACACCGCCGCCGGTCATCAAATAATTTATACTTTCCGCTGAATATTTTTGAGGGCAGGTTCGTAAGAACCTGCCCTTTTTTAGTCTATAGGCTTCCAGAATTTTCTTGACAAAACCAGAGTCCTTAGGCAGCGTGAACGGCAATTCATTTAATGAACAATCATTCAATAAATGAATCAGATATTCATTATGAAAAAGGCAAAAAGAAAAAGAGTTCCTTGCCCGCCGCCAGGAGATCCTCGAGGAGGCGGAGATAATATTTGCGGCCAAGGGTTTTCATGCCGCCACGATGGCGGAGATCGCGCAAGGGGCGGGGTTTGCCATCGGAACACTCTATCAGTTTTTTCACGGCAAGGAAGACCTGTACGTCTCCATGGTCATCGAAAAATTGCAGCGAATGTATCAGGAAATCCGCGACGCGGTGCAGGCCAGAGAGGACACTTTACAAAAAATTGAAGCCCTGGTGAAGGCGTATTTCCTTTTTGTTGAAAATAACGCCGGTTTTTGTACTTTCTTTGTCCGCTCCGACGGCGCGACCTTGCCGGACGTAAGCAACGCTCTCAAGGAACAGCTGATAAATGCATATTTAGGGCAGATTCAGTTCATTGAAGGACTCGTCAGCAAGGGAATCAAGGAGGGGATATTTAAGGCCGATAAGTCAAGAGATTACGCTTATGCCCTTTCCTGGATCATCAGGGGGATTATCTATGACTGTCTGGTGGGAGCGCACCAGGGTTCCCTAACGGATAAAACGGGTCTGGTCATTGATATTTTCCTGAGAGGAATTTTGAAGGAAGGCTACCGATTATGAAGAGGTTGTCAAAGTGAAAAAGAAAAGTAATTGGTTGATGGTGCTCGCCGGGGGTATTCTAATCGCATTGACATGCAGCAGCCAGGCTGTCGCCGTGGAATACACCTGGGAGGATCTCTGCCGGATTGCCCTGGAGAAGTCAGAGAAGATCAAGATAAGCGAGGATAATGTGTTTCTTGCCCAGGCAGGAAAAGACAAGAAAATGGCAGCTCTCATTCCCAAACTTTCGGCTTATGGCAGCTACACCGATTATACGGAAAACAAGTATTCACCGTCAAGCGCCTTATCTTCGAGTATCATGATGCCGGGCACCGTAATACAACCGAATAATGCCGCTGCCTGGGGGGTGCGCCTGGACCAGTCAATTACTCTGAATGGAAAGGAAATTACCGACTTTACCATCTCCAAAGATAATATCGAGCGACAGCAGCGCGAAACTAACGCTCAGAAGGAAGAGTATTTAATGACAGTTTCTGTTGCCTTTTATGAGATGTTGAGGGCTCAGAAGGCGCTGGAGATTGCCGATGCCACTGTGGAGCGTCTGACTGCCTATCGGCAGGCGGCGGAAAAAAGGCTCAAAGTCGGGGAAGTTACAAAAACCGTGCTTCTGAGGGCCGACGGTGAACTATCCGGCGCCCTGTCGGATCAGATCAGGGCCAAAAACATTCTGGATCTGTCCCGGGCGGTACTGGCAAGAATCGTCGGTATTTCAGAGGACTTTACCCTCAAAGAGAAGCTTGTAGACGATGCTCCCTTGTCGCCTCTGGATAGCTATGTCACGGTAAGCATGGCGCAGCGGGCGGAGTTGAAAGCCACGGAGATGGAAAAACAGATGGCAAAGGAGCAGATCCGGGTGGCAAAAGGAGGTTACTGGCCTGTTCTTTCCATCTCGGGCGTCTATGGCCGGATAGATCAGGACCCCGTGCCGAGTACAATCAACAGAGAAAGTGTTTACGGTCAGGTGGCCCTTAATTATCCCTTCTTTGAAGGCGGATTACGACGGGCGGAAGTAAGGGAGGCGGTGGTCAGGGACAGACAAGCGGGGTTGAAAGTGGAAGATGTAAAAAAGACCATCGGCATTGAGGTGGAGACAACTTATCTGGAGTTCAAAAATCAACGGGGAATCATCAAGTCCCTGGAGGATCAACTTATTTTTGCTCAGGAAAATTACAAGGCCGTAACCAGGCAGTTCGAAATGGGCCTTGCCAACAGTATCGACGTCATGGATGCCAACACCCTTTTGGTTTCAACGGAGCGGCAGTTGACAAACGCCGTCTATTCCCATCAGGTCTTCCAGTTCCGGATGAAGCGGGCAACGGGGGTGCTTCTCGCGGAAATCGCCGGGAATGGGCAGACAGCAAAAACGCCGGCAGCAAAAACGCCGTAGCGATGATAAATCGGGAGAGAGGAAAGGAGGTATCCATGGTTGGTCATAAATGGCCGAGATATACAAGTCTGATGGTCTTGGTTTTATTAAGCTTCCTGCTTGTATGCACGGGCTGCGGAAAAAAGGAAGAGAATGGGGGCAGAAGCGGGTGTTCAATGTCCGGGCTGTAACCGTGGAAAAGCGATCCCTGCGGCCTTTCGTCGAGGCCGTAGGAACCTTGAAGGCCAATGAAGAGGTCGTTGTCAGCTCCGAGATCGACGGAATACTCAAGCGGATAACCGTGACGGAAGGATCGAAGGTATCCCGGGGGGCGCTGATCGCCAAGGTGAGCGAAACGGACTATCGCCTGGAAGTCAAGCGGGCGGAGGCATCTCTCCGCCAGACGGAAGCATCCCTGGCTAACGCCAAGCTCGAATATGAGCGTAAGGATGCCCTCTATAAGGAACAACTCGTAACGCGACAGCAATTTGACGATATTACGGCCCGCCTGGCCTTGGCCGCCGGCGATTTGGAACGGGCCAAGGCCGCCCTGGCCCTGGCAAGAGAAAAGCTCTCCAAAACAAATATTTATGCGCCCATCGCGGGTTCGGTAAAAGAAAAGCGAACTACCGCAGGTGATTACGTAACAAACGGAACGCCCTTGGTTTATCTGATTCAGACCGATCCCATTAAACTAAGCTTTTCCGTTATCGAACGAGATGCAGGTAAAATCAAGGTTGGCCAGGATGTGCAATTCCGGGTGGACTCTTGTCCCGACCAGGAATTTCGCGGGGTCATGAAAAATATCTATCCCCATCTCGAAGAAAAGACCCGCAGTCTCCAGGCGGAGGCCGTTGTCGCCAATCCCCAGCAGCTTTTGAAACCAGGTCTTTTTGCCCGGGTCATCCTTTTTACCGGCCCGGCGAAAGATTTGGTCGTAGTTCCCATTACGGCGCTTTTGTATGAAGGGACGAGTGTTAAAGTGTTTATTGCGGAAAATGGTCAGGCCAGAGAAAAACAGGTGAAAACGGGGCAGAAACATTCAGAATTCATGTAGATTATCGAAGGCTTGCAGGGGGGAGAACAGTTAATCACCGTTGGCCAGAACAACCTTTCCCAGGGGGTCAAGGTAAATGTGGCTCGCTGATACCTCCATAAAAAGGCCGGTATTTGCGACGATGTTCATCATGGCCCTGGTGATCCTCGGGCTGGTAAGCTATCCGGAGATTGGCGTTGATCTTTTCCCGAAAGTGGAATTTCCTATCGTCAATATCAACACCCGTCTCAAAGGGGCCTCTCCGGAGATAATGGACATCGATGTCACCGACAAGATCGAGGAGTCCGTCAATACCATCAACGGCGTCAAAAGCATTTCCTCCACCAACGCCGAAGGCATCTCCACGGTGACCGTCGAATTTGTGCTGGAAAGGAATATCGATCTTGCCGTGCAGGACGTCAGGGGAAAGATATCCCTGATCCGTTCCAAACTGCCGACGGATGTAATGGAACCCATCATCCAGAAGGTGGATCCCGACGCCAATCCCGTGTTCTATATGACTCTGACGGGGCAGAAGTCCATTCGCGACCTTTCGACATATGCCGACGAGGTCTTGAAGGATCAGTTGCAACGGATAAATCGTGTCGGGGCCCTGCGTTTTATCGGCCTCCAGTTACGCCAGGTGAGGGTATGGCTTGACGCCGAAAAACTACGGGCCTTTCAGGTTGCCCCCAGTGATGTCATGACGGCCTTGGCCAAAGAGAACATCGAAATCCCCGGGGGACGCATTGAGGCGGAGACGAAGGAATACAGCGTCAAGCTCAAGGGTGAGTTTCCCTCCATCCGGGAATTCAATGATCTTATCGTTGCCTGGTATCGGGGCGCGCCGGTGCGTATCCGGGACATCGGCCGGGCCGATGAC
>DYRD01000055.1:0-5771 GCA_020718905.1 Syntrophus aciditrophicus
ATAGAACAATCCTCCCACTTATGCACCTGTCCAGTTTTGCCATACCCGCTCTCGAGAAGAAAGGAAGAGAAGATGAAACACAAGGTAACAGTAGATGAGTGGGTCAAACGGTTCAAAGCGATCGGCCTGGATGAAGCAGCAATGCAGCATTGGCATAAGCTGTTCGAGAGGGAAAACCCGGAAGGTCACCAAAGCTTTTTGGAATGGTTGGGGTTACCCGCGGAGAAGATAACAGAAATTCGTCAACAGTGGTTTTGAACCAGGATGCCCCCAATGATCCATTGGGGGCATCCATTTCCACCCCCAACTCTTTGGCAGACAGAGGCCATTGATTCTTAAGCCATTTTTTGGTCATGCTCGTTTGCTTTTAACATCGCGAATAGTGATTAGCTCCACCCATTATACCTAAAAGGGATTGACAATAGGTGACATTTGCGTACATAATGTAATATATAAGGGGAGGATGTGAGCATGAAATTCTTGAGCGTCCGAGATTTAAGAGGCAAATCTGGAAAGAGCTGCCTGACGAACGGGAAATGGTCGTTGCCAGCAATGGTCGGCCCATAGCCATTCTTGGGGCAATAACCGAGGAAAACCTTGAGGAATCGCTTGCTGCGTTTCGCAGAGCCCGTGCCGTTGAGGCCGTTGTTTCTCTCCAGCGGAGATCTGCTGAGCAAGGAACAGACAAGATTTCGTTGGATGAAATCAATGCCGAAATTAAATCTGTCCGTGAAAAGCATGCATGATGGACATTCTCATTGACACCAATGTTCTTGTTGCGGGCCTCTTATCGCCGTTCGTGGCTTGTGGCGAAATCCTCCGCATGGTTTCGAACTGACGCTTTCCTTTGATCCACGGATTCTATCGGAATATAAAGAGGTTCTGCGACGTCCGAGGTTTGAATTGGAAGAAGATAAGCTCGCCGCATTTCTTGACTATATTGTGTATCGTGGCCGGGCGGTCGCGCCTACCCCTCTGACCCATTCGCTTCCTGATCCGGATGATGAACCGTTTCTCGAAGTTACGCTTGCGAGTCAAGCGGTATGCCTTGTTACGGGAAATCAAAAACATTTCCCCGCTGAACAATGCCAAGGCGTTAAAGTAATTTCGCCCCGTGAGTTTTTAATGTTTTTCAAAAACCAGCAAGCAGGAAAAAAACATACGACAAAGCGCGCAACCCGGACACGCCAATACAAGAGGTGATAAGGAATTTATGAACGAACTATGGAGCGACTACATCCGCAATCTTGAGCCTTACCAACCAGGCGAACAACCGACGATTTAGCAGTTAATCAAGCTCAACACGAATGAGAACCCCTACCCGCCGTCGCCGGCCGTCTTAAGCGCCCTCCAGGGCGCTACTAACGCGGAGCTGCGACTTTACCCGGACCCGGAAGGAAGGAAGCTCAAACAGATCATTGCCGAAAGACACGGCCTTAGTGAAGCCCATGTCTTTCTTGGCAACGGTTCGGACGAAGTCCTGGCCCATGCATTTTACGCCTTGCTCAAGCATGAGCTGCCCCTTCTTTTCCCTGATGTCACCTACAGTTTCTATCCGGTCTATTGCGTCCTTTACGGGATTGCATACGAGGTTGTGCCCCTTGACGAAGCTTTTCGGATCAACGTTCAGGATTATGCCCGTCCGAACGGCGGCATCGTGCTGTCGAATCCGAACGCGCCCACGGGAATTGCCGTCGCCCGCGCGCAGATCCGGTCTTTGGTAGAACAATGCCCCCATGCCGTGGTATTAATCGATGAGGCCTACGTCGATTTCGGAGGGGAAAGCGCCGCGGCGCTTGTTCCCGACTATCCGAATCTACTGGTTGTGCAGACACTCTCCAAGTCGCGCTCCCTGGCGGGGCTGCGCGTCGGTCTGGCCATCGGTGCTCCCGGTCTCATCGAGGCCCTGAACCTCGTGAAAAACTGCTTCAACTCCTATCCTCTCGACCGGCTGGCCCTTGCGGGGGCCGAGGCGGCCTTCGGGACGTACAGTACTTCGAAACGACGCGTCACCGGGTCATGGAGAGTCGGGAATGGCTCGCGGGTGAGCTCAGGAAACTGGGCTTCGAGGTGTTGCCTTCCCAGGCAAACTTTCTTTTCGTTCGCCATTCCTCACGCAGCGCCAAGGATTTGCAACAGCAGTTGCGAGAGCGGAGCATCCTCGTCCGGCATTTCCCAACGCCGAGAATTGCGGAGTTTCTGCGCATCTCCATCGGAACATCCGAAGAATGTACGGCCCTTGTCCGGGCGCTGCAAGAGGTCCTTTCGCACGGCGCCTCAACTCCGGTCCCAAGAGACTAGGGTAACGCGAACGGAGAGAGATGACCATTGATTGCCTCGCGCCACAGGCGCTCGCACAGTCAACAGAGTAGAAATTAGTCATGCGCCTCTGGACACTCCATCCTAAATACCTCGACGTGCGGGGACTTGTCGCGCTCTGGCGGGAAGCATTGCTGGCCCAGGCGGTTCTGGAAGGAAAAACCAGTGGTTACAAATACCATCCCCAGTTGATTCGCTTCCGGGACTCTCCCTCGCCCGCAGAATCGATCGCCGCCTATTTACAGGCCGTTCATACCGAAGCCACCCGGCGGGGTTACTGCTTCGACAAAACAAAAATTGCCGTCGCTCGGGGTCAGCTCGCTTACGAATGGGAACATCTCAAAGGGAAACTGCGGGTCCGGGCGCCGTCATGGCTCGCCGGACTGAAGCAAGATCCTTATCCCGAAGCGCACCCCCTGTTTCACATTGTTCCCGGCCCGGTGGCGGATTGGGAGGTCATAAAGCCCGGGAAGGAGTTTTGTGGTGATCAGCCATTCATTTTGGGTAAAAAGCTTGCGTAAGATGGTCAAAATATGCTTAGCCTCAAGGCGAAATCGCTTATGGGAGTGCCGAGGCCTATTTCCATCCCGGCAGCGAAGCCGCCCACCGGGCGATTCAATATCAGGTGGAACGTGAATAGCGGCAAGCGACTATTTTGACAAGGGAATCATAAACTTGTACCGGACATCGGAGGGCGACGGTGTTTTTTGCTACACCTTTTTCAAGGCCATAGGTGCCAAAGAATGACATTCGAACGAGCCGCGGCGCCGGCATACGGCTTTCCGGTCATCCCCGGCAAAAACATGAGGTTAAAGGCATGAAACAAACAAAACCCAATCCCCCTGCATTCTGTCTGCGCACCACTCCTTTTGGCCCCGTGGCGATCCTCTGGTCGCCCTGGGAAGACCGGCCGAAGATATCCCGGATCCTGATATCCCACCCAAAAATTCCGGCCGGCCACACGCTCAAAAAATCTTTTCCGGAGGCCGTCGCCTCCTCCTGCGGAGAGATCGATATCCTTGTCGATCAGATCGAGGCCTCCCTGAACGGCGCCGTTATTGAGTATTCTCTCGACGCATTGCGCCTGGATCTCTCCCCTCCCTTTTACCGGCGCGTCCTGCGGGCCAATTACGCGATCCCCCGGGGCAGCGTCACCACTTACAAACTCCTGGCGGAACACCTGGAAAACCCGCTGGGCGCCCGCGCTGTGGGAACGGCCATGGCGACCAACCCCTTTCCCATTGTTATCCCCTGCCACCGGGTGATCCGTTCCGATGGTTCCCTGGGCGGTTATGGGGGCGGTACGGAAATGAAACGGGCGCTCCTCACGAGGGAAGGCGTTGTCTTTGACGCCGGCGGACACGTCGCTGCCGGCTTTATTTGGAGGCCCGGATCTCCTTCCCGGATCGCGTCTGGTCACGGCAACAGCTAAGGACATATAAATACGTAATGAATGATTATAGTTAATATCATGATGGCAACGGGTCTGCTCTATGGCCTTTAAAAAAAGCGTCTTGATCGTCAATCCCCATGCCGGGAACGGTTCCACGGGCAGGGAATGGCCGCGCATTCAGGCCGCGGCCAGAGACCGGTTAGGGCATGCCTTCACCTCCTGCTTTACATCCGGGCCGGGAGACGCCGCCCGCATGACGAGATCGCATCTGCTTGACGGCGCCGACTTGATTGTGTGTATCGGCGGTGACGGCACCCTCAATGAGGTTGTCAACGGCTTCATGGATGAAGAGGGGCCGATCCGCAAAGACGCCCGCTTAGGATTTATTCCCAATGGTACGGGTTGCGATTTCGTGAAGACCGTGCCCATACCACGCCGACTTGAAGAATCTCTCGATACGATCCGACAGGGCCATGCCTGTTTGATAGACCTGGGCCGTCTTCGCTACGGTCGCTATCATGACGCCCCTGTTACCCGTTATTTCCACAACATCGCGAGTTTCGGCCTCGGCGGGGAGGTGGACGCCCGGGTCAACAGGACGACCAAGGCCTTCGGCCCTTTTATTTCCTTTATCTGGTCAACGATGATATCCGTTCTTTTGTTCGGGAAAAAGACGATCCACCTCAAGATAGATAACGATTATGACAAGGAAATAAAGATCTGGAACGTTGCCGTGGCCAACGGGCAGTATCATGGCGGAGGTATGCGGGTCGCGCCCGGGGCCGTCGTCAACGACGGACTGTTTCATATCACCGTGATTGGAGATCTGAGCATGGCCGGGGTTTTTCGGCATTTTTCCAAGCTTTACAATGGCAGGATTGGTGAGATAAAAGCAGTATCATGCCTGACGGGAAAGAAGGTGGAAGCCTTTTCCAGGCAAACCGTGCTCCTTGATGTGGATGGAAAACAGCCCGGAAATTTGCCCGCAGTCATTGATATCATGCCTGACGCCCTTTGGGTGCTTACAAAAAGCCCCGTATCGACAGAATAAAGACAAAGGCGTTTTATGTCTTTAATAAATAAAGAAGTTAGCTTGCGGCCGGCCTTCTGGAACAATAGCAAGCGCTACTACGATCTGAAGAGTTTCTGGCGGAACAGCTTCGGCTGCAAGGTCTACAAGCTGCCCATCGACGCCGGCTTCACCTGCCCCAACCGGAACGGGCAGGTGGCAACGGGGGGTTGTATATATTGCGACGGCCGGGGATCGAAGCTGCGTCAGGTGGGACCACTGCCGTCGGTGACGGAACAGATCGCCAAGGGCAAGGCCTACTATACCACTCACCGCCAGGCAGGGAAATTTATCGCCTATTTTCAAACTTTTACGAATACTTACGGGGAACTGGAACACTTGCAAGGCCTCTACGACGAGGCCCTCGCCTCCCCTGACGTCCTGGGTTTATCCATCGGTACCCGGCCGGATTGCCTACCCGCCACCGTTCTCGACTTACTTGAAAAGCAGGCAAAAACTCACCATGTCTGGCTGGAGTTAGGCCTCCAGTCCATCCATGACCGGACCATGACCTTCCTTAATCGGGGGCACAGCCGGGAAGCCTTTATAGATGCCGTCGGTCGCATTCAAGGGCGGGGAATCCTCCTCTGCGTCCATATCATCGTCGGCCTGCCCGGAGAGACTCGGCAAGACATCGTGGAGACGGCGCGGGTCCTGGCCGGACTGCCGATCCAGGGCATCAAGATGCATGCATTGTTGGCCTTGCGGGGCACGGCCCTGGGAAATATGTATGAAGATGGTGCTATCACTTTGATTTCCAAAGAGGAATACGTGACTACGGTCTGCGATATCCTCGAAATCCTTCCCCCCGAATTGGTTATCCAGCGGCTCACCGCCGACGGCTACAAAGACATCTTCCTCGGTCCCGCCTGGGCGGTCAACAAGATGGACGTCCTCAACAATATCGACGGGGAACTCAAACGGCGACAAACGTGGCAGGGATGCCGCTACGTGAAAGAGGGAAAAGGTCCATAAAGATTCCTCCCCCTT
>DYRD01000055.1:5871-16444 GCA_020718905.1 Syntrophus aciditrophicus
TTCATTTTTCCCGCTGCTTATTTCAGATAATCGGGAAGCTGCTTCAGTTCCTTGCCCTGAAAACTGCAGGCGACGCCGCAGGTCTTGCAGGGGGTCTTGGCAGCCGGCAGCGGCGCTTCGCCCTTGATCTTCTGCTCGATGAATTTCAGGCATTTGTTCATCTTGGCGTCCGCCCCTTCCACGACCAGGGTCACGGAGCCTTCGGCGCCTCCCCAGCCCCCGGAGGCAAAATGGACGGCATAGACGCCGAAGAGGGTTTCGATGGCGTCGAGTTCCGTGAAGACCCTGCCGTCGGCCACACAGGCCATGCCGGCCCGGGCGCCGATGGTCTTGCCCAGGGCCACCGTTCCCCCGAATTGGGCCGCCGCCTCCACGGAAGGGATCATCTTTTCGAGACCCACCGGATAGATAATCTCCAGCCCCCGGGCCTTCATGGCCATGTAAAACTGTCCCATCGTACCCCCTATGGGACTGGCCATGATCACGCCGACATTGCCTTCCGCATCGATGGTACTCCCCCCCTTCAGCAGGATATCGCCGGCGCCGAGTTTGTCCAGAACTGCTCCCGGTTCGACTGACAGGGGATCTCCTTTGTGGAAGGTTACCGGCTTGGTTCTTGCTTCCGGTCCGAGGACGCACAACACCCCTTTGATGACCTGGCCGGCCATATAGCCCTCTTTCTTGATTTTTTTGCCGAGCAGTTCCTCAAGAATGTAGGCGTTCGTCGATCCCCTGCCTACGAGGAGGTAACCGTTTTTCTGGGCATGCTTAATTAGGGTAAATAATGCCTGCATTCTCTACGCTCCTTTCTTTATCCTTGAAGGGGTTAATTCCCCGTCAATCGTTGTTTCAACAATGAATAACGCTGCTCCGTCTTGTTGTTTTTTACGGCGATGGCCAGGGCCTTCTTGGTCCCCACCAAGACTACCAGTTTTCTGCCCCTCGTCACGGCCGTATAGATCAGATTCCGCTGGAGCATCATGTAATGCTGGGTCATGATGGGAATGACCACGGCGGGATACTCGGAGCCCTGGCTCTTGTGGACCGTCACCGCATAGGCCGGGACCAGCTCATCGAGGTCCCCATAGTCATACGCGACCAGCCTCTCCTCAAAAAGAACCTTAATTTCCTGATCTTCCTCATCGATATGAAAAATCCGACCGATATCACCATTAAAAACATCCTTATCATAATTATTGCGAATCTGCATTACCTTGTCATGCATCCGGAACGTCTTGCCAAACCGGGAGACCCCGCCTGCTCCGGGATTCAGGGTCCGTTGAAGTTCGACATTCAGATTGGTCACCCCCACGGTCCCTCTGTTCATCGGGCTTAACACCTGAATGTCATTAACGGGATGTAGTTTAAACCGCGCCGGTATCCTTGTTTTTACCAGGTTCAGGATTGTCTCCAGGGCCTGCTTCGGTTCTTCCTGCTGAATAAAATAGAAATCCGACAGGGCCGCAGCTGGGGCGGTTTTAGTCTCCGGAAAGAGGCCCTGATTGATCCGGTGGGCATTGACGATAATGGAGCTCGCCTTGGCCTGCCGGAAGATTTCATTCAACTCGACTACCGGTGCCGCCTCCGAAGCGATGATATCCCTTAAAACATTGCCGGTGCCGACGGACGGCAACTGATTCACATCACCGACCATGATCAGGGGCGCCCGCACTGGGAGCGCCTTCAGGAGGTAATGCATGAGGACGATATCGATCATGGAGGCTTCGTCAACAATCAGGATATCGCAATCCAGAGGGCTGTTTTCATTTTTCTGAAATCCCCCGCGCTTGAAATTGAACTCCAGGAGCCGGTGAATGGTCTTCGCTTCCTGGCCCGTGGATTCGGCCATCCTTTTTGCCGCCCTTCCCGTCGGGGCCGCCATGAAGATGGTCGTTTTGACGGTTTTGTAGATTTTCAGGATGGCGTTGATGATAGTTGTTTTTCCGGTGCCGGGCCCGCCGGTAATGATCATGAGCTTGTTTTCAATTGCCGCTTTGACGGCCTGGAGCTGTTTTTCCGCCAGGGTGATGGCCAGCTGCTCCTGGACCCACGCGAGGGCCTTGTCAGCGTCGATCTGGCGCGTCTGCTTGGGGGCTGCAATCAGCGTCTTCAACCTCGCCGCCACCTGGCACTCGGCCAGATAAAAGTGGGACAGATAGATTGCCCGGTGGTCAAGGTTGGGCCTTCCTTCGCTGGTGACCATCTGTTCTGCGGCAAGATTCAGGATGGCTTTTTCGATAATGTCGGCGCCAATCCCCAGGATGGCCTGGGATTGGTCGATGAGAAACGGTTGGGGGGCATAGACGTGCCCCTGCTCGGCCAATTGGTTCAGGACATAAAGGACGCCCGCCTCCGCCCTGACCAGGGATTCCTTGGCAAAGCCCATCTTTTCCGCAATCTTGTCCGCCGTGAGGAAGCCGATGCCGAAGATATCCCTGGCAAGACGATAGGGATTCTCCTGGACGATCCCGATGGCGTCGTTGCCGTACTGCTTGAAGATCTTGGCCGCAAATCCGGAGCTGACACCGTGGGCCTGGAGAAACAGCATGACCTCCCGGATCTCCTTTTGATCCTGCCATGCCTTCCGGATCATGGCGATGCGCCCCGCGCCGATTCCCGGTATCTCCGTGAGCCTTTCGCTGTGATGTTCAATTATCTCGAGGGTATCTTTGCCGAATTTGGCGACGATGCGCTTGGACATGACCGGTCCGATGCCTTTGATCAGGCCCGAACCCAGGTATTTCTGGATGCCGTGGACGGAGGCGGGGGTCTTCGTCTGGGAGAAGGCAATCTTGAACTGGCGTCCGTATTTCTCGTGGTTGGTCCATTCCCCTTTCATACTGAGGACCTCCCCGGGAGTGGGGCGGATCAGGCTGCCGACGCAGGGGACGAGGTCTTTGTTTCCGGCGACTTTGACCTTAGCGATGGTATAGCCCGTCTCTTCGTTGAAATAGGTGATGTTCTCGATCTGGCCCTGGAGATCCGTAAGATTTGTCTGGGTCATGAATATTCAGCCCTCGGCGATTACGATGGTAACAAATGGCATGTTTCCGTACTTTTTTCAAGCACATGTTCCTGCGCAACCATGCAACAGCGAGGTGCGTGGGAGCCGGCCGGCTGGTGGACGCCAAGACCATGGGAGCCGAGGATTAGCACTTAAGATATTGACTGTAATCGATACAGCGGATAATCTTTGCCAAAATTGATAATCAACGGCGTCTGGGGGTGACCAAGACTGCCGGAAAGCTCAACGGTCAACTCCTTTGAGTAGCTCCCCAGGCTTTTGACCGTTACCGTGCCGCTCTTGTCCTTATCCACCGCCCTGCCGTTTTTCAATCCTGCCAGCAGGGCATGGGTATACAGTCCGTTGCCACGATAGCCGTCCAAGGCGGTTTGCACGCTGCTGGCCGAGGCATAGATATGCAGCCCCATTTTTTTGGCCAGCACGGACATGCGGGCATCATAAAGTCCGCTGACAATGGTATCCACACCGCCGGCATGGCAGGTATCAAAGATGAACAACTGGGACAGGGATTTTACCTTTTTGGATACCCCGACAATTTCGTTGGAGCTGATCAGGCTGGCGCTACTGTCCAACCTGCCGTCGAAACTACTGGTCACGATGTAGTACTGACTCTGCCACAGCAGGCCGTGGGAGGCGTTGAAAAATATGAAGCTGTCGCCATGTCTCACCTGGGCAGCCAGCTTCTCAGTGGTTGCCAGGATATTCTGCTTGCTGGCCTGCTCATTGACCAGACTGGTCAGGTGAATATTTGCAGGTTTATAGATGGTTGCAGCCTTTTCCGACAATCGCGCGAGGAGGTCCTTGGCGGCATACTTTAGGTTTATGGAAGGATCGCGGTAGCGGTCAATGCCCACGGCCAGGATGTACAACCGTGGTTCGTCCGGATTGCGGGTGGAGATGAAGCGAACGGTTCCCATGGCACTCTGTACGGTATTGGGGGCGTTAAAGGCGGCCAGACTGATCTCGTTCTCACCGGCAATCGACTCCAGTTCCACGCACTCATCAACCAGTTCACCCTTGGGCCGCATCAAGACCGCACCCGGCCCCTGCTTCCCCTTCACCGTAAGGGAGCGCATGTCCTGGTATACTGCCCTACTGTTCAGGGTAGCCGGCTTGAGGGGAGCCGTCGAACCCTGGGCCGCGACTTCACGATAAAAACCATCCGACTTGACCAATTTGCCGTTCTGAAACAGGCGCACCTCACCGATGCCACCGCCGGTACTTTGCACCTGGTAGCAAAGCCTCACCTTTGGGTCACCGGTCTGGCCAGGAACAGCAGAAAACTTCACCCGCGGGGGTGGATGGTTGATCGCCTCTTCAACCGTCAAGGTGACCAGTCCTGCAATATCTTCACCCTTCAGCTTGGTGGTCACGATGTCCGGACGGTAAAAAACGTCGTAGAACTGATCGATACCGTAGATCTTGCTGCCTCTGCGGATGCTGAGATATTCATGCCCGCGGGGAGAGGAATTATAATAACCTTCCGGGGCCATTACAATCCATTCGTTGTTGGCAAATGCGACAAACTGGCCGATTTCTCTGCCGCTGGCCTGATCCCACAGGCGGACCGTACCGTCTGAACTACCGCTGGCCAGCCACTTAACCGTATCACTAACGGCGCCGGCATTGACCGGCGCCCGATGGCCGATAAAACGATTCTCCTTGGCATCAGGCCGGTTACTGACCAGGCGGAAGGAGTTATCGCCATTATCCACAACCAGCAGACGATCGTCAGGTCTGCCCACAACCGTGCGGACGCCAGGCCCAAGGTGCTTCTTCCCTTGCAGATCGACCAGTTCTTCACGCACTCCCGGGGCCAGGATCGCCCTGCTGTCGGAAGTGAACTGCAACACCCGCGCCGTGCCGCTCATCTGAACAATCGTTTCGCGATCCCAGTTCGCGGTGGCAAACAGTACAAGCTTGTTCATGGTTGAAAGCGCAAAACTGGCGCCGTCAGGCGAAAAAACGAACCGTACTGACAGCGGCTTGGTACTGCGATCAACAGGAATGGATTTGATCAACCTGTTGTCTGAGCTCCAGATGTTGACACGGAACTGTCAGTTCCGGTCGGCCCCGAAACTGGCAACGGTATTACCAAGCGGTGATACTGCCAGTTTTTCAACAAACTGTTGCGTCTGAATGGATTTCTGCTGTTGCTGCATAATATCCACAATATGGACGATGGTCCGCTTCTCATCCGTCAGGACCGCATAGGCCCCATTGGGCGACAAGCCGGATATCGCTGCCCGATAGGTCCTCAGCAAGACACCCTGTTGGTGATTCCAGACAAAAACCGTCTGATCGGCATTCCTGGCCGCAAGCAGTTGACTGTCTTTGATAAAACCAACCTCCGTAATCCAGTTACCCCTGCCGATGGAGGCGAATACCTCTATCTCCTTACCGTCGCGTATTTTTTTCAGCAACCCATCTACCAGCTCCTTGCGCGACACCCGCATCACCTTATCGACTTCCTTACCACCGTTGAACAGGATTACCGCCGGCAGAATCCCTGCAATGCCGTAGCGGCTGACGATATCGCGGCTTTTATCGACATCAATACCGACAATCTTCACCTCGGGATGCTGCCCCTCGACCTGCTGCATAATCGGCAGGTAGGTTTTGCAGGGGACGCACCAGTTGGCGTAAAAATATGCCAGCACCGGCTGGTCGGACCTTAATACCTCCTGTTCGAAGCGATCACTCTCAACGGTCGGGAAGGCGCCTAAGCCGGTTGTCCGGTCCGAACCGCACCGCCGGAAACGGCGGCATGTTTCAGGGTGTAGCTGATCTGAAGACGCTCTTTTCCCCGGGCGATCCGCAACTGCACCTGCTCGCCCGGCAGGTGTAGCCTGATTACCCCTTGCAGGTCAGCAGGCGCCTTGATAATCGTGTCATCAACCTTCAGGATGACATCACCTGCCCGCAGCAAGCTACCTGCTTCTATTACTGCAGCAACATACGCCCCTTCCGGCCTCTCCAGGCCGATAAAGTCGGCGCGCTCCTGCGATACGGCTTGTATCAGTACCCCCAATGACGCGCGTCCTGCGGCAGCGACAGGTGAATGCCAACTCACCGACAGCATAAGCAATAGGAGTATGCCACTCATTCTGAACAAGATTATACGTTTCATGGCAATAGTTCCTCCCAAAGGCAACCCTGCTGATTCGAGAGCTTTACGGCCAGCTACAGGCGGACGCAGACGCCGGTACACAGCCACCGGTGCAGACTGGTTCGCCAGAACCGTTAAAGGTCATCGACCCACCCTGCGCGGCGGAACAGAATGCCTGTCCGCGCGCGTTGTTTTTGCACTGTCCCGGACGACAAAACATCTGGCCGTTGATATTCATTACGATGCCGCCATACGGCGGTGAACAGGCAATAATTCCTTCCGCGTTAATTAGGCAACTACCACCCTGGGGAGGACAGACAATTTTCCCATAAGCATCGCGTACACAGGGGTTATTCTCGTATGACCAAGCAGTTGCCGCCAATAAATGCGCAATTAAGAAACTGGATGCTAATATCAGTGCTGCTTTTCTCATGCTGCCCCTCGTCTATCGGCCTACGGTCTGTAACATCGAGCATAGCAGTGGGCAGAATCTTGTCAAGCAGTTATTCTTAATTCTTTTACTTGATTTTAACGTTCTCTCGGGGCGAACGGTAAGGGAATTTATACCTGCTGGATATGGTCACCAGATCTATTGCCGCGCCGTTACGGGTTTCCCCAGCAACTGGCCGCGTCGGGGTTTGGAGCCTTAAGGATTTCTTCGCTTACGTAGCCGGGATGAACGGGACTTGGGGTGAGGCAAAGGTTCGTAAGCGGAGCGGATGCCGAGTAGAGAGAAGTTTTCCTTTGAAAAGCAACAAACATTTGTCTTTTTGCGTAAAATAGTTTAGTTTTACCGAGATAGGGGGATGCTGTAAGCGACGCATCAGGGGCAGACAGGATAACAACCCGGAACTTAAAGGAGGAAGGATTATGGGAGAGGTCGTGCACACATCAAAGATCCGGATTGTCCGCGAGCAGGGACCCACGCGGCGCGCCATGATCGAGGGCTTCAACGAGCCGGTCTATTACGGCGTCCATGGGGGAATAAAGAAATTCTACAAAATCGATCCGGAGGAGGAACACGCCGCCACCCTGGATCACATCGTCGCAGCGACAGCGGGCTGAATGATGGGGACACTGGCCACGGTGCTGGCCGGAAAAAAGATCGCTACTCCGGAGTCCCGCTATTGGGCCGAAGTGGAGGGGGACATTGAGAATGTTAACAATGTCCTGAAGATAACTCAAATCCGGGTGAAGTATCACCTGCAAGTGGCGGCAGACCGGAAAGAAGATGTCCAGGCGGCCTTCGCCGCTTACCTGGTGCGATGCCCCGCCGCCCAGAGCGTCATCGGCTGCATTGACATCCGGGATGAACTGGCGCTGGCAGACTTGCCCGGTTAGGGAACATAGGAAGCAATGATCGGGATTATTGACTACAAAGCGGGAAACCTTACCAGCGTAGCCCGGGCGCTCCATTACCTGGGCGAGCCCTGTGAGGTTACGGATGATCCGGAACTACTGGACTCTTTTGACCGGATCATCTTTCCCGGCGTAGGGGCCGCCGGGGAAGCGATGATCAATCTCCGCAGCCGGGAACTGGACCGGCGGCTCCGGAAATGGGTGGCCGTCGGTAAACCAACGCTGGGCATCTGTCTGGGAACACAGGTTATTTTTGAACGCAGCGAAGAAAACGACACCACTTGCCTGGGTATCGTTCCCGGGTCCGTCCAGCGGTTCCCCGGAAACCTGAAAGATCGTGACGGCCGTTTCCTCAAGATCCCCCATATGGGCTGGAATCGTGTCGATTTCCCGCGGGTACATCCCGTTTTTGCAGGCCTGCCTACAGACGCCGAGTTCTATTTCGTCCACTCCTATTACCCGGCCCCGGCGGATGAACGCTGGGTTATCGGCTGGAGTGATTACGGCCTGCGTTTTTGCGCCGCTATCGCCCATGAAAATCTGGTGGCCGTCCAGTTTCACCCGGAAAAGAGCGGCGGCCCGGGCCTCCAGATCCTGGCCAATTTCTGTCGCTGGGAGGGAAATGATGCTCAGTAAACGTATCATTCCCTGCCTGGACGTCCGGGACGGCAAGCTGACGAAAGGCATTAAATTCAAAGGGAATATCGACATCGGCGATCCCGTGGAGGCGGCCCGGGAATACTACGAACAGGGGGCCGACGAAATTGTTTTCTATGATATTACCGCCTCGTCGGACGCCCGCAATATCATGCTCGACGTGGTCCGCCGGGTGGCGGAGACGATCTTCATCCCCTTTTCCGTCGGCGGCGGGATTCGCAGCGTCGAGGACATGCGGGCCGTCATCCTCGCCGGGGCGGAAAAAATCAGCATCCATTCCGAAGCCGTCAAGATTCCCGCTCTTATCGAAGCAGGGGCGAAGGCCTTCGGCAATCAGTGCGTGGTTCTCGGTATGGACGTGAAGAAGGTCGCGATCCGCCCGGAGATCCCATCGGGATACGAAATCGTCATACACGGCGGCAGGATTTACACGGGCCGGGACGCCCTGCAATGGGCCCAGGAAGGGGAAAGCCGTGGGGCGGGGGAGATCTGTCTCAACTCCATCGACGCCGACGGCACCCAGGGGGGCTATGAAATCGAGCTGACCCAGCTGGTTTCATCACAGGTCAAGATTCCCGTAATTGCCTCCGGCGGGGCCGGCAAAGCAGAGCATCTCCGCGACGTCCTGACCGAAGGCCGGGCCGACGCCGCCCTCATCGCCTCCATCGTTCACTACCGCACCCATACGATCCAGGACTTGAAGACCTATCTGCACGGAAATGGCGTCAAAGTACGGATGCAATGGTAAAGTATCGCTCCTGCAACCCCATCCCCCTCAGGGGGAGGGTCAGGGTGGGGTAAAAAATAGCATCCGTAAAATTCATTCTAATTTCAAAAGCTTTATCATCACCCTCATTGCAATCTTATCTCTCCTTTGCGTTGTTCCCGCAATCATGGCGGCCGGTGAGCTCCGCACCATGACCTTTCTGCCCCAGTGGCTCCCCCGAGAAGGGATTCTATCGCCAGCACGGGATCGATCTCAAGATTCTCAAGGGCGGTCCGGACTTTCCCACCGCCGCGATGCTTGGTAAGAAGCGCACGGATTTTACTACCATGTTTCTCTCCGAAGCGATCCAGGAACCGGCGAAGAAGGTCCCGCTGATTAATATCGGTCAGCTCATGCAGCGTTCCGGATTCATCCTCGTAGCCAAAAAGGGTAGCGGCATATCCAAGCCGGCGGATTTACAAAATAAAAAGGTCAGCATGTGGCCGAATTTTCAGATTCAGCCCCGGGCCTTTTTTCGCAAATACGGTATCGAAGTCAAGCCCGTTTCCCAAGGGGCGACAGTCAATCTGTTTCTGAGATGCGGCGTCGATGCGGCCTCCACCATGTGGTACAACGAGTATCACTCCATCATCAATGCCGGCATCAATGAAGATGAACTGACCACCTTCTTTTTTGACCGGTATGGCCTCAATTTTCCCGAAGACGGTATTTATGTCCTCAAAGAAACCTATGAGCGCGATCGGAGTAGCTGCTGCAAGTTTGTCAAGGCTTCCCTCGCAGGGTGGAAATACGCCTTTGAAAATCCCGATGAAGCCACGGATATCGTTATGAAATATATCAAAGAAGCCCATACCGGCGGCAACCGGGTCCATCAGCGCTGGATGCTGGCCAGAATAAAGGATCTGATGCAGCCGGCAGATCCAAGGGTTTCCATGGGCGCCCTCAATGCAAAAGATTATGATTCTGTTGCGGAAGAATTAAAGAAAAGCGGTCTCATCCAGACAATCCTCCCTAGCGGTGAGTTCTATGCCCCTTACCTGGAATAATCTCAATGCGTCCGGCAAGGGAGGTCTGGCCTTCCGGATGTCCCTCTTCATCCTGACCGCTGCCGCCGGTATCTTTGCTGCCGCCTTTGGTTACAGCTATTTCTATTCCCGCAACCAAATCCTCGCCGATGTGGAAAAGAATGCCGAAATCATCACTATTGCCACGGTAAGCAAGATCGAGATTGTCCTTAATGGTGTGGAGAAGGTTCCCTCCTACCTCGCCCGTTCCTTGGGAACCTCCAAACCGGCGCTGCCGGAACTTCAGAAACAGATCATCGACCTGCTGCAAACCAATCCCGAAATCTTCGGGTCCGCCGTCGCTTATGAACCCTATGCCTTCGATCAAAAGTCCCTGTATTCATCCCCTTATATATGCCGTGGTAAGTACGGCGGTCTCGTTCCGTCCTTTCTTGGCAGCGAAGAATATCAATACTTTTTTTGGGACTGGTATCAGATCCCCAAGGAGCTTGGTAAGCCGGTCTGGAGCGAGCCCTACTTTGATGAGGGGGCGGGAAACATCATGATGTCCACCTATTCCGTCCCGTTTTACACCTATAAAGAGGGAAAACAGATCTTTACCGGGATTGTCACCGCCGACAGAGCGGGTATGGCAAAACTGGACAGGTGCATAAGTGGGAGGATTGTTCTAT
>DYRD01000158.1 GCA_020718905.1 Syntrophus aciditrophicus
CTTGCTGGCCTCGAAACTTTGGCGTCTGGCCATGACTTTTTGCGAGACCATCAGATTTGACGGAAAAGAAATCTGATAAGAGAGGTTAAAGGGTCGGTTCATTCTCCTTTGGCCATACGAAAGAGTAACAGGAACACCATGTTTGCACAGATAACACCGCTTCTTCTTACCTGGAATGAGGCGCCCAATATCGGTCGGACCCTGAGTAAACTGGCATGGGCCCGGGAGATCGTGGTTGTTGACAGCTTTAGTTCCGACGAGACCCTGAATATTCTCGCCCAATTCCCTCAGGTGCGGTTGTTTCAACGAGCATTTGATAATCACGCCAATCAGTGGAATTTTGCCTTGCGGGAAACGGGCATAGTCACCGAATGGGTAATGGCTTTGGATGCTGATTATATTCTTTCCGATGTCGTCGTAAGCGAACTCGCGCAGCTTACGCCATCCGAGAATACGGCTGGGTATGAAGCGTCCTTTGTGTACTGCATCCACGGTAAGCCGCTCAGAGGGGCAGCCTACCCACCAGTAACGATTCTTTATCGGCGCTCAAGAGCTGCCTATCAACAGGATGGGCATACTCAGCGAATAGTGGTGCAGGGCGATATTGCTCAACTGCAGGCCCCCCTTCATCACGACGATCGGAAATCGCTGTCCCATTGGGTTCAGTCGCAGGTGCATTATATGCAATTGGAGGCAGAAAAACTCTCAACCTCCGCCAGCAAGGATCTCAAATGGGCCGATCGGTTGCGTCGGTTGCGGGTGGTCGCCCCCTTTATCATGCTCTTCTATTGCCTGTTTGTCAAAGGGGCGATTCTTGATGGCAGAGCCGGAATCTATTATGCCTTTCAACGCTCGTTTGCTGAATTATTGTTGTCACTTTTTCTGCTGGAGAAGGATTTCAGTCTGGGCAAGAAAAAGGAGAGGCCCTGTTGAATTTTAACCTGCCAAGCATTCATCCCGTGCATCGGGGTGAGTTGTGAATCAAGGAGACAATACATGATCATCCTCGGCCTTAACGCCTATCATGGCGATTCATCTGCCTGTCTTGTCAACGATGGCCAACTTATAGCTGCTGTTGAAGAAGAGCGCTTCCGTCGCATCAAGCATTGGGCGGGGTTTCCCTCTGAGGCCATCCGCTACTGCCTCACCGAGGCGGGAATCACCATTGACCAGGTTGATCACATTGCCATCAACCGCAACCCCACTGCCAACCTGCTGAAAAAGGCTCTTTTTGCCTTTTCCAAACGCCCCAGCCTGGCGGCCATCAAGGACCGACTCAGCAATGCCGGGAAGGTGAATGATTTGAAGTTGGTTCTTGGTGAAACCTTACTGGTGAAGAGTGAGGACATAAGAGCAGAAATTCATAACATCGAGCACCATCGGGCGCATCTGGCCAGCTCCTTTTTCGTCTCCCCTTTCGACTCGGCCGCCGTGGTCTCGGTGGATGGCTTCGGCGATTTTGTCAGTACCATGTGGGGGCAAGGCCAGGGAAACACGATTTCAGTCAAGGATCAGGTCAGCTTTCCCCACTCACTTGGCCTCCTGTATCTGGCCGTGACACAATACCTGGGCTTTCCCCATTATGGTGACGAATATAAGGTAATGGGGCTTGCCCCCTACGGCAAGCCGACCGAGATGGAGCGGATGCGCCAGCTTGTTCGACTCATGCCCAAAGGGCGCTTCGAGTTGGAGTTGGACTGCTTTATTCATCATTCGGAAGGGGTCGCCATGGTCTGGGAGAACGGTGAACCCACCATCGGCCCGGTTTTCTCCAAAAAACTGGTGGAATTGCTCGGCCCGCCCCGGCAGAAGGGTGAGCCATTGACCGACTATCACAAAAACTTGGCGGCATCGCTTCAGGAGTTGTACGAAGAGGCGTTTTTCCACCTGTTGAATTATGTTTACCAGGAGACCCAGAATCCTCATCTCTGCCTCTCTGGAGGTTGCGCCATGAACTCGGTGGCCAATGGCAAGGTGTTTGACCGAAGCCCGTTCAAGGAGCTTTATATCCAGTCGGCGGCGGGTGATGGCGGCGGCGCTATTGGCGCTGCCTTTTACCTCTGGAATCAGGAAATGGGAAAACCTCGTAGTTTTGTCATGGATCACTCGTACCTGGGGCCGGGCTTCAGTGACCAGGAGATAGGCGAAATATTATCTGGAAAGATGAGTGAGTTGCAGGAGGAGCATTGCCAGATTGAGCAGATCAACGACGAGGCGGAACTCTGCCGACAGACGGCGGAACGGGTGGCGGCGGGGAAGGTGATCGGCTGGTTTCAGGGGCGAATGGAGTGGGGGCCGCGAGCGCTGGGAAACCGTTCCATCGTCTGCGACCCTCGTCGAGCCGATATGAAGGACATTCTGAACCTGAAGATCAAACGCCGGGAGTCATTCCGGCCCTTTGCCCCTTCCATTGCCAGGGAAGCGGTTGGTGAATGGTTTGAGGAAGACTACGCCGTGCCCTTCATGCTTCAGGTGTACCCGATCCGAGTGGAAAAGCGCCCCTTGATTCCGGCCGTTACCCATGTGAATGGGTCGGGCCGCCTCCAGAGTGTGACAGAGGCTCAGAATCGCCGTTACTATCGGTTAATCAAGGCCTTTGAGAAGATTACCGGGGTCCCGATTGTTCTCAATACCTCGTTCAATGAAAATGAGCCGGTAGTCTGCCTTCCCCAGGAGGCGCTGAACTGTTTTTTGCGAACCCGGATGGATGTGCTGGTTATGGGAAACTGGCTTATCGAGCGCCAGGATAAATAGCGTGACGATCTCCATCATCACCGCCACCTATAATGGCGCTGCCACCATTGCCGATTGTCTGGCAAGCGTCAATGCCCAGTCCGTGCCGCTTGCTCACATCATCATTGATGGGGCTTCCAGCGACACAACGCTCGACATTGTCCGGACAATCAGTCCAAACGCCCTGATTGTCTCCGAACCCGATCATGGCATTTATGATGCCATGAACAAAGGGCTGAAGCTGGCCACTGGTGAGGTGATCGGCATCCTGAACAGCGACGATTTTTATCCGGCCCCTGATACCCTGGCCAAGGTTGCCGCCGTATTTGCCAACCCCGAGATTGAAGCCTGTTACGGGGATCTGCTCTATGTAACGGAAAAGGCCGGGGCGAAAGAGGGTGGCGGGAGGGCGGTAAACACCTTCGAAACAGTGCGGTACTGGAGGTCGGGAACCTTTACCCCGGAAAAGTTCTCTTGGGGCTGGATGGCGCCGCACCCCACCTTCTTCGTCCGCCGTTCGGTGTATGAGCGTTTTGGCTGTTTCAACCTGGAGCTGGGGTCGGCGGCTGATTACGAGATAATGATCCGTTTCTTGGTCAAGCACCGGATCAGGACTGCCTATATCCCGGAAGTTCTGGTAAAAATGCGCACCGGAGGGGTGAGCAATGCCTCCATAAACAACCGGATTCAGGCCAACAGGATGGATCGCAAGGCCTGGCAGGTGAATGGTCTGAAACCTTATCCCTGGACGATATGGCTGAAGCCGCTGCGGAAGATTCCGCAGTGGTTTTTAAGGGAGGATCGGTTGAACATATTACCCTCCTGATTCAGGGAGATAGCAAGACAATATGACAACCAGGATTAACTCTGCTTTGTCACCTTAAAGGCAACCCCCTTAATCTCCATTATCAGGGGGAGATTATTAGTTTCCCCCCTGACAAGGCTGTCCATGTCCCACAAATAATGCTGGACACCGGGGAAG
>DYRD01000159.1 GCA_020718905.1 Syntrophus aciditrophicus
CCGACTCTCGTTCCACCCCGTATACACCTCTTCAAATCGCATCTTCCGGATCTCCTGTAGCATCTCCGTCCGTCGCATCGTCCACCTCCATAGGTCACCTTAACAAACCGGACATATAACGAACTCGCAACACCCTTTGTGAAGTTCCTTGACTACTCGGAATAATCGGTTATTCTGGATAAATGAAAAGCAGGGAAGGGGATAGCCGTCGCAGGGGACGGGTGGTGGTCATCGGGGCCGGGGCGGCGGGGATGCTCGCGGCGGGCCGGGCGGCGGAGGCCGGCGCCCGGGTGCTCCTCCTGGAAAAGATGGACCAGCCGGGCCGCAAGATCCTGATTAGCGGCAAGACCCGCTGCAATCTGACCAATACGCGGACCCTCCCCGAATTCATCGCCATGTACGGCCCCAACGGGCCCTTTCTCCGGTCAGCCTTGCACCGGTTTTTCCGGGACGACCTCCTCGCTATCCTCCGGCGCTACGGTGTGGAGACCAAGGCCGAGCGGGGCGGCCGGATCTTTCCCGTTTCGGATCGGGCCGCCGATGTCGTCGGGGCCTTGCGGCGCTACCTCGATGACGGGGGGGTGGAGATGACGACGCAGCGGCGCGGCTGCTCCCTTGCCGTCCGGGATGGTAAGATCGCCGGCGTCACGACGGACAAAGGCCTGACGCCCGCCGCCGCGGTAATCGTCGCCGCCGGCGTGGCTACCTGGCCCGCCACCGGGTCCAACGGCGACGGCTATGAACTCGCGCAGGCCGTCGGCCACGGGATCGAAAAGCTCCGTCCCGCCCTCGTGCCGCTCATTGTCAAAGAAATCGGGCTGGCCAAATCGATGCAGGGAGTAAGCCTCCGCAATGTCCGCCTGACGGCCTTCCGCGGCCGTCCCGGCGAAATGGACCCTGCCGCCGTCCCGGACCATGACGTAGGGAGGGGGCTGGACCGCAGAAAGCCCCGGGGCCCTGTCATCGAAAGCCGCTGCGGGGAAATGATGATTACCCATTTCGGCATCGGCGGGCCGGTGACGCTGCTCATCAGCCTCGCCGTTGTGGACGCCCTGACCCAGGGCCCCGTCAGCGTCGCCATCGACCTCAAGGCGGCCCTGGATTATCCGCAGCTCCGCGCCCGCCTCCAGCGGGATCTCGACGCCCGCGGCAAGCGCCAGTTCAAGGGGATTCTCGAAGGCCTCCTGCCCCGGAAGATGATCGAACCGCTGGGCGCCTTGACGGGCATCCCTCTCGACAAGCCCGCTCATCAGGTAACGGCGGCGGAAAGAGAAAAGCTGGCCTCCGTTCTCAAGTGCCTGCGCTTCGAGATTAAGGGCCCCCTCCCCATGGCGACGGCCATTGTCACGGCGGGCGGCGTATCCCTGAAAGAGATCGACCCCCGGACCATGGCCTCGCGCCTCGTTCCGGGCCTCTATTTTTGCGGCGAGGTCCTCGACATCGACGCCGACACGGGGGGATTCAACCTCCAGGCGGCCTTCTCGACAGGCTACGTCGCCGGCGAAGCGGCGGCGGGGTATGTCGCCGCCATTACGGAATGACAAGAATAATACTAATCATTATCTCCATAATTGGCCTCCCAAATACAACTATAAAAGTATTGACATCTCATAATTCAGCTGCTAAAGGATGCGAAGACAGTTCATACTCCTATAGTATCTGCAACAGTTTACGCTCCCTCTCGTTTCGAAAATAGTTTTGCTTCACGTTTCTCTTTTTTTTTACAGGTGCCTGTTCCGTATTCGTGAGATGCGCAAGGATCGCCAAATGAGAATCTGCCTGGACAAAACCTTCTTAAGCTGCCGCCTAACACAACACAGCTTTATAATAACCGCCGTGCTTGCAAAATAGGATGTGTATCGCCCGCAAGGGTGATGCACATCCTATTTTGATGATCTTTTCTTAATAAAGTACAGGATTTAACTGCAACTATCAGGAAAGGAGACATCCATGCCGGGTTATTTTATTGACATCCATTGCCACATGTTTACCAGTGCCGACATTCCCATTTACAGGTCAATCTATCAATTCATCGAAGCGAACGATAAACTTCACAAGTGAATCCTCTTCCCCTTCGCGGGTCTCATCATGCCGATTCTGGATTTGCAGGGCAAGGCGGCGGCGTACGAGAAGTTCCTCCGGTATTTCGAGCACGAACCGAATGAGAATGTCAGCCAGTTATCGAGAGAGGCCCATCAATGCGTAGATGCGGCAGGTTCTCCCTATGCGGGTCGCACCATCCTGCTGACGCCATTAGTGATGGATTTTGATCTCAATGGTGAGATCAATAAACTAAACGCGCAGGGGCAGCGGCTCTGCGACGCCATAAGCGCCAGCAACCTCGACAGCAACAGGATTAAAATCCTGCCGTTTCTGGGGGTGGATCCGCGGCGGACCAATGCCCTGCTGAGAATAGACAAATATGATTCCCTGAAGAATCTCACCTCTCCGGCGATCCTAAGGAGCGGCAATTTCATCGGCATCAAACTCTATCCACCCCTCGGCTTTCATGTGGCGGAGTATCCCGATTTCTATCGTGGCCTCTGCAAACGGCAGCTGCCGGTCACCGTCCATTGCCAGCACGACTCATTCAGGCTTACCCCCCATGCCGACAAGTTCACCGACCCGGCAAACTGGGAAGAGATTATCAAAGATCCCGATACGCAGAATCTCAGGATCAACTTCGGCCATTTCGGCGGTGAGGATTCTGTAGCTGAAACAATCAAATTCAAGGAAAGGGGCAGAGAAGAGGAGGGATTCCTATGGTCATTTGCAGGGGTCGACAAAACTACCTGGACCTACGGGATCATCAGGATGCTGAAAAAATATCCGAATACTTACTCCGATGTGGCGGCATTTGATGCCAAGAATGAGCGGGCGATGGCCGCCCTGATCTGGTTGCTGCACCTGGACATGGAAGGGGAGCTGAAAGAAGGTGAATTCATGCTTGCCGATAAACTTCTCTGGGGTACGGACTACCCCATGGTTCTCGGAGATAAGGACACTAATTACACGACCATATTCAATGGCTTTGCCGAGGCATTTAAACGTAGGGAACACGACTATTATCAGTATCCAAAACCGCTCGGAAGCGATGCCGTTGTCTTGCTGGAGAAGATGGTTTTCGCCAATCCGATGAAATTCCTGAATATGTGAATTCAAAGGGTTTTAAAATGTTTAAGGGCAAAATTCCATATCAATTGCGACCTGCTGAGGGCGGCAGGAAAAACCTTAATGGAGGTGAATTGATGCAGTATCATTGATTAGATAATAATGATGAGGCAGGGGCGAGATAGCCAGGCTATTGGCTGCTTTGTTTTATTGACAATGTAAAGAAGGAGGATGCCATGCTGGTTTTTTTGAGTGATGTCCATCTGACGGACGGCAGTTCCGGCGCAACGATCAAGGCGACGGCATTCCGGATCTTTGCGGAAAATCTCCGCAAACTCGCCGATTCCGTGTCGCCTCTGGAAGAGATAAGGGTGGTGCTTTTGGATGATATCTTCGACATCATCCGCTCCACAATGTGGGTTGACGCTACCGTTTCCGTAAGACCCTGGGACCCGGCCGGCCCGTTGCAGGAGGAAGTCGTCACGAAGATTCTCCGGGGGATCATCGCCACCAATCAGGAATCTCTGGATGAACTCAGAGGTGGTGGGGGTTGTTTGGACAGGATACAGGTTTTTATAAGTGGGAAATTGC
>DYRD01000002.1:0-39946 GCA_020718905.1 Syntrophus aciditrophicus
AATCCTCCCACTTATGCACCTGTCCAGTTTTGCCATACCCGCTCTCCGTAGATGATCCGGGCGATTTCCGCCTGGGCGAAGGTGGAGAGGCCCTCGTTGATGACGGAGAGGGTAACGGCCCCGATGATCGGTCCCAGCCAGGTGCCCCCGCCGCCGAACATGGCCATGAGGACAATGAGAATGGAGATATTGATGTTGAAGACAACGTCGGCATGGATATAGGTCAGGTAATAGGCGAAGAGCCCCCCCGCAATTCCGGGGAAAAAGGCGGAGAGGATAAAGGCCTGTATTTTGAGCTTTGCCGTCGGAATGGCCATGGTTTCGGCAACTTCTTCATCGGAGCGGATGGCCCTCAGGCCGGCGCCGAACCGCGAGTTGCCGAGCCACCAGGAGACGGCGAGGGTGACGACCATGAGGAGAAGCATGACTTCATACATGATGGAACTGGAGAGTTTTTCCGGAATGTCCATGAACTTCAGGTATATTCCTTCCGCCCCGCCGAAAAACTCGACATTCTTCACGGTCAGTTCCACGACAAAGGCAAAGCAGATTGTCACGACGGAGAAGTAGGGCCCCCGGATTTTCAGGCACGGGTAGCCGACGATCAGTCCGACCAGCGCCGCCAGGGCCCCGGCCGGGAGCGTGGCCAGGATGGTCAGGAGTGGTGTCAATTCGAAGGTTACCGCCGCTTTCGCTGTGGCGAAGGCGCCGATTCCGAAGAAGGCCGTGGGGCCGGAAGATGAGGAAGATCATCAAGAGCCCGAAGGTAACAAGGTTGACCCACTGGTAAGGGAGAAAGGCCATGGAGAGCCCCGTGATCACGCCGATAATGAGTCCCGCCAGGGCCGTGCCGATAACATTGCCCACCCCGCCCACTATTACCACCAAAAAGAGGTAGATGAGGCAGAGATTGTGGGAGTGGGGCTCAAAGGAATTGAGGAGGGCCAGGCCGATGCCCCCGGCCCCGGCCGTGGAAACGGCCAAGGCGAAGGTAATCATGCTGATCCGGTAAAGGTTGACACCGTACAACTGGGCGGCCTCGGGCTGCTGCCAGGCGGCCCGGACGGCCATGCCCGTGTAAGTCTTTTTCAGGAAGAGATATATTGCCGTTATCCCCGCGAGGGACAAAGCGAAGCCGACGAGGTGGGGATACTGAAAATAAAAAGGGCCCAAGATCAGGGCGCCGCTGGCATAGGTCGGCGTCAGCACCCGGGGGTCGGCCTTCCAGATGAGGACCATGACGTTTTCCAGGATAATGGCCAAGCTTAAGGTGAGGATCATCGAGGCCACGATGACCTCCTTGGCCCTGGTGATGGGTCTGATAAGGAGCTGATAGACCCCGCAGGCAACGAGGAACAAGAGCGGTACGGACACCGCTGCCGAAACGACGGGGTCCACGCCGAAATACTGCAACAGGCTGTAGGACAGATACGCCCCCAGGAGTCCGAAGGCGGCATGGGAGATATGGATGACGTGCATCACTCCCCAGGTCAGGGAAAATCCGACACTGAGGAGTGCATACACCATGCCCATCATGATGCCGCTGATCAGGGACTGGATGATTAAAACGGGATCCACACTACTTCTTCCAGGCCGGCTTCGGATAGACCGGTTCCTTCGTGCGGATGTTCTTCGGGAAGACCAGCTCTACCTTACCGTTAATAATCTGGGTGGCGAAGTTGATCGGCGCCGGCAGGCCCTGTTTGTTGAAGGTCATGGGACCGGCGATGGTATTGACCTTGTTTTTCTTCAGCCAGTCGCGGATCTTCGTCTGATCCAGGCTTTTGGACCCCGTCACCCCCTGTTCGAGGGTCTGCATCCAGGCGTAGCCGAACCCGAAATAGAGGGGTAGATGTCCAGTTTGTATTTTTTCTTCACATAGGCGTTGAGCTTGTCGGTCCCCGGGTAATTAAGCATGCCGTGGAGAACGGTCCCGGAAAAAACATAGTCCCCGTCCGTCCCGAGTTCCTTGACCCAGGCCGGAAGAACGGAGCCGATCCCCTGGACGATGGCCTTGGGGTTGTAATCGAGGGCCTTGGCGGCCTTTAATGTCGTGACTCCGTCGGGGAAAAAGCCGTTGGAGAACAGGATATCGCAGTTCATCTGTTTGGCCTTGACGATGAGCGAGGTAGCGTCGGCTAGGGGGGGATTGTACTTTTCGTTGATCACTACCTGGATGTTGAGCTTTTTTGTCCAGCGGTCAATGGAGTCCTGGAGGGACAGGCCGACGGGGTTATTGATGGTGTAAACGGCGGCCCGCTTCGGGCGCTGATTCGCCGGAACGGTGGCCAGCCACTGGAAGAACCCCTCGTACCACCACTCCCCCATCAGGGGCGGGGCGCCGAAGGAGTAAGTATAGCCCTGCTGAAAGCTCTTCATGTGGCCACCCATGGAGACATAGACCACTTTGTGCTTTTCTGCCACGGTCATGACCGCCCTAGCGGCGTCGCCGGGATAACCGCCGAAGAGGAGATCGACCTTGTCCACGGTGATGGCCTTTTCCGCAAAGGTCACGGCCTTGCCCCCGTTGGACTGATCATCGTATATCTTCAATTCTACCGGACGTCCCAGCAGCCCCCCCTTTGGCGTTGATTTCCTCCGCCCAATAACGCATGCCTCTATCTACCCACTGTGCCTGTTCAGCATACTGACCCGTCAGGGGCAACGAGCCGCCGATGACGATCGGCTTGCCGGCGCCGATTGCCGTGGGGGGGGCGTCAACAACAACCCGCAAAGCACGGCGATGGTCGTAAGCAAAGAGAATCCTTTCAACCGTTTTCCTTTCATTATGTAGCCTCCTTTCCAAAGTTTGGTCTATCTTAAATCTTAGCGTCCCAAATAGGACGTCTTGACTTGCGGATCCTCCAGGAGTTCTGAGGAGGGGCCCTTCAGGGCCACCACCCCATTTTCCAGGACATACCCGTGGGCAGTGATGGCCAGAGTTTCCAGGACTTCCTGGGATACCAGCAGCACCGACAGCCCTTCCTTGTTCAATCCCCTGATGGTGGCAAATATTTCCGCCGCCTTGGGAGAGAGGCCCAGGGAAGGCTCATCTAACATGAGAAGGCGGGGCCTGGCCATCAAGACCCGTCCCAGGGCCGCCATCTGCTGCTCCCCTCCGGACAGGCTACCGGCCAGCTGGCGGCGCCGGTCGGCCAGGCGGGGGAAGATGTCGTATACCTGACGGAGAGCCTCCTGGCTCTCCGTCAGGACCGTAGGCAAATAAGCCCCCATGATCAGATTCTCTTCCACGGTCATGGCGGGAAAGAGCTTGCGGCCTTCGGGGACCTGAACGATCCCCTCCCGACATATCCGGTCCGGGGCAAGACCGTTCAGGGGTTTGCCCTCCCAACTCAGACTGCCCGCGGCCGGGGTGAGCAATCCGGAAATAGTATTCAGGAGGGTTGTCTTGCCGGCGCCGTTGCCGCCGATCAGGGCTACCATTTCCCCCGGAGAGATCTCCATGGACACGGTGCGCAGGGCCTGCATCTGGCCGTAACAGACGGTGAGCTTGTCAACACGCAGCATAAGCGGTTCCCAGATAGGCGGAGATGACCTCCGGGTGATTGGCCACCTCTTCCGGCGTCCCTTCGGTGATCTTGGTTCCGAAATTCAGCACCATGATGCGGCTGCACGTGCACATGGTGGCCTTCATTACGTGCTCAATCATGAAGATTGTCGTTCCGTAAGTATCCCGGATCCGGAAGGTCAGCTCGATGGCGCTGCTGATTTCCGTCGGATTCAGCCCGGCAAAGACCTCGTCGAGAAGCAGTATCTCTGGATTGAGGGCCAGGGCGCGGGCTATTTCCAGGCGTTTGCGGTCTTCCAGGACCAGTTCGCCGGGGAGGCGGCGGGCTTTTTCCGTCAATTCCGTAAAGGCGATGATCTCCTCGGCTTGCTCCCCTGGGGCCGGCCGTTTTTTTACGGCCATAGAGGACACCGGTGGAGACGTTGTCGATAAGATTCAGGCCCGTCAGGGGACGGACGATCTGAAAGGTGCGGCCGATTCCGAGACGGGCCCGTTTGTAGGGGAGGAGCTTCGCTATTTTCCGGCCTTCGAAGAATAAATCTCCCCCGTCGGGGGCGTAAATGCCGGAGATAACATTGAACAGGGTCGTCTTCCCCGATCCATTCGGACCGATGAGCCCGACGATCTCGCCGCTGTGCACCTCGAAATCGACTTCCGAGAGGGCCGTCAGGCCGCCGAAGCGCTTCGTTATCTTCTTACCTGTCAACATCTTTTTATACCCTATCCCCACTCTGTCCCTCCCCTGGCAGGGGAGGGAAATCAAGGGCATAGAACCTCTTAATGATACACCCCCATTTTACGTATTAATGATCGCAACCGCGCGGCACCATCCCGCTGAGCCTCTGGTTAGTTTTACGGGGAAGCAGGCCACCTTGAAACCGAATGGTTTTGGCAGCTTATCCAGGTTGGCCAGTTTTTCCATGTGGCAGTATTCCCGTTCAATTCCGGCCAGATGGGCCTCCCACAGGATCTTTGGGTCTCCGGTCCTGGCAAAGGCTTCCTTGATGGCCCAAAAAGGGCGGTCCCATCCCCAGGGTGTCGATACCCATGACCCGGATTCCTTGGTCTATCAGTCAGAGCGTTGATTCCCGGCTCATGCCGCAGCCGGCGTCGAAATATTTCGCCTGCCCCCAGAATTTATCGGCTCCGGTCATGATCAGGACGATATCGTAGGGTTTCGGGGTATAGTCAATACGGCTTAATTCCTGCCGCAGGTCCTCGCTGCTGATGGCGGCCCCATGCGGTTTTTGCCGGAAATCAAGGACGACGCCGTCGCCGTAACACCACTCCAGGGGGATCTGGTCAATGGTTCGGGCCGGCTTTCCCTCGCTTTGGGGGCATAATGCCAGGGGGCGTCCAGATGGGTGCCCGAATGGGAGATCATATCCACGCGGTCGTTGGCATAGCCCAAGCCGTTGCGCAGGTCCGCCTCCTTGCACCCGAAAAAGCCCGCGAGCAACCGGGGCCGTCTCCTTATGACTCTGATGCACAACCTTGAGGGAAAGGGCTTCGCTCGGGCTCTCTTCCGTAGGCACGCTCAGATCGATAATGGTAGTTTTTCGATTCACCGCCTTACCTCACAGTCGTCAATAGTTTACCTTGTCCAATCCTTGCAGTCCGAGGATCTTTCTTCCCTCGTCATGGGTGGCCGGTTCGATGTCCAGGGCCTTGGCAATCCGCACAATGTTTTCCACCTGCTCGGCGTTGCTTTTGGCCAGTTGCCCTTTTTCCAGGTACAGGCTGTCTTCGATTCCCACCCGGACATTTCCGCCCATGAGGAGGGCGGCCGTGCCCATTTTCATCTGATACTGACCGGCGGCGCAGACGGACCAGACAAAGTCGCCGATGGCGTCTTTTGCGGTCCGATAGAGAAACAGCAGGTTTTCCATGGTGGCGGGGATGCCTCCCAGCAGGCCCATGACGAACTGAAGGTAGACGGGTTAGTGAATGTGTCCTCCTGCAATCATGTGGGCCAGATTGTTGATCATTGCCACGTCATAAATCTCAATTTCAGACTTTGTTCCATGCTTTTTGAAGGCCGCGGCGAATTCCCGCAGGCCCTTGAAGGTATTGGGGAAGATATAGTCTTCCGTCATGGCGAGAAAAGCCGGTTCCCATGGAAATTTGAAATTGCTGTGCTTGGCGAAGAGAGGGAACAGGGCCACATTGATGGAGCCAAAATTGAATGATCCCAGCTCCGGTTCAAAGGCCGGGATGACCGCCAGCCGTTATTCCGACGTCATGCCGAGCCCCCCGCCTGTTGTTATGCACAGGGTGATGTCGCAGCGGGACTTAATGTCGGTGATCGCTTCCCGGTAAAGCTCCAGGGATGAAGATGGCTGTCCGGTTTCGGGGTTCCTGGCGTGGATATGGGCCACGGCGGCTCCGGCCTCCCAGGCCCGGACCGTTTCATCGGCGATCTGTTTCGGAGTAATGGGCAGATAAGGGGCCATGGAGGGAGTGTGGATGCCCCCGGTAATGGCCGCTGTAAAAATCGCGTTTGTCATTCCTCATTCATTGATAATAGCCACCGGTCGGCACCAGCCGGCGGAGGCCCCTTTGATCTTCACGGGAAAGGAGCAGACCGTAAAGCCTTGGGGACGGACGATGGCGGCGAGGTTCGCCATCTTTTCCATATGGCAGTACCCCGTTTCCATACCGGCGAAATGGTCCTCCCATACTACTTTCGGGTCTCCTTTTTCCTTGAATTCCTGAGCCAGGAAGGGAAGGGGGTGATCCCAACTCCAGGCGTCGATGCCGACCACTTTTACGCCTCTATCCGTGAGGAAGAGGGTGCTTTCCCTGGTCATACCGGGCCCCTTGACGAGATACTGGGGCGTTCCCCAGGCGGCGTCGGCCCCGGTCTGGACAAGGACGATATCGAGGGGTTTAGGCTTGTAGCCGATTCTTTCCAGCTCGTTCTTGACGTCCGCTGCGGTAATCCGCTCGCCGTCTCCCTTGTGGCGGAAATCGAGGAGGACGCCGTCGTTCATGCACCAGGACAGGGGCACTTCGTCAATGGTAAGGGCGGGTTTCCCTTTATCCTGGGTGGGATGGTAGTGATACGGGGCGTCGAGGTGGGTGCCGCTGTGGGTGGTGAGGGTCAGGAATTCCAGTGCCCATCCAAGGCCGCCGGGTGGCTGCTCCCGGCGGATGCCGGGAAAGAAGCCGAGCATCTGCACCGCCCCTTGGGCATGATCGACGTATGCGATCTTGGGAATCATCATGGGAGGATTGCAGGGGAGCGCCGCTTCAATGGCAATGCTCAAATCGACGAATCGTTTCCCCAATTTCTTTACTCCTCTTGCTAAAAATTTACCTTGTCTAATCCCTTCAGGCCGAGGATCTGCCGCGCCTCCGCCGGTGTTGCCGGCTCGATGCCGAATTCCCGGGCGATGCGGACGATCTTGGCCACCTGCTCGGCGTTGCTTTTTGCCAACTGCCCTTTTTCGAGATAAAGATTGTCCTCCAGGCCGACCCGGGCGTGTCCGCCCAGCATCAGGGAGGTGGTACAGAGGCTGAACTGGGTCATGCCGGCGGCGCAAACGGAGAACTGAAAATCGCCGATGGCCTTCCGGGCGCATTCCAGGAGAATGACAAAATTCTCGATCGTCGCGGGGATGCCGCCGAGAATTCCCATGACAAACTGGAGATATACCGGTTTTTTTACATGGCCCCTCTCAATGAGGAAGGCCAGATTATTGATCATCCCGAGGTCGTAGATCTCAAATTCCGGCTTTGTCCCCTGGGCGGCAAATTTTTCCAGGAATTGCCGCATCGTCAGAAAGGTGTTGCGGAAGATGAAGTCCTCTGTCGCTTCCAGGTAGCCTTTTTCCCAGTCGTGAGTCCATTTCTCGTAGTTGTCGGGGATGTGGAAGAGGGCGAAATTGAGGGACCCGGCGTTGAGGGTCGCCAGTTCCGGCGACAGGCTGGTAACAACCCGGACGCGGTTTTCCACCGGTTCGCCGAGACGGCCCCCCGTCGTACAGCAGATGATCATGTTGCAGCGTTTTTTGACTCCTTCGGCAAAGGTCCGGAAGATATCCTGATCGGCGCAGGGGAGGCCCGTCTGAGGGTTCCGGACATGGATATGGGCGACGGCCGCCCCGGCCTCGTGGGCTTTGACCGCCTCTTCAATGAGCTCTTCTGGGGTGACGGGAAGATGGGGGGACATGCTGGGGGTATGGATGGCCCCGGTCAGGGCGGCGGTAATAATTATTTTTTCCCTCATGACGGCCAATCTCCTTTCTTAATCGTCTATTACCATGCTTTCGTGACCGTCGGGTCCTTGTTAACGATGGTCAGTCTGTCTCGAGGTTGAGCAGTTGCTGTAACTGGTTCCCGTCCTCGGTCTTGGCATTGCCTTCAAAACGGTAAATCAGCTTGTTTAAATAGATTTCATGACGGATGTAGTTGGTCATGAGCTTTACCACCCCGGGGTTGGTGGTCCAGAAACCGTTCCATTCCTGGCCCGGCGGCCGGCCCATGAACAGGCCGACGGATTCGTCAAATACTATCGTCAATTCCCCGCTGTGGCGCTCGTGAATCGTGTCTATCTGGATATGATGAAAAACCTTGCCGATATTTATCCTCGCTTGTCCGAACTGGATGGAAATGATCTTGACTCCTCGCTGTTGGGCGGCGGTAAGGTTCTCTTCCAGAAGCACTCCCTGCTCGTGCCAGAGGCTCATCAACAGGCTTTTCTTCGCCCCTTCGATGAGTTCCCGTGACTTGCCGATCAATAAGTCGTGATCCGTCAATTGCCATACCGTGATGTCGGGAGGGGGAATGGAGATCTTCTTGAGGTTGGCATTTAAAAGCTGTTCGGTAATCTTGAACTCATTCTTTTTGCGGGTGAGCAGTTCATGGTAGGGCAGGGGAGAATACATCTGAGGGTTCGTATTCAAGACGGCCACCAGCCCCTTCTGCATCATGCGGTTGAGGGTCTCGTAAATCTTGGGACCCGGTACGCCCGAACGGCGGCTTATCTCATGTCCGTGGGAGGGGTGCTTCTGGAGGAGAGCCAGATAGGCTTTGGCTTCGTAGACCGTCAGGCCCATGCTGTTTAGGGCGTCTACCGTAGTCTGGAATACGTTGCCGAATACTTGTTCCATGTCCGTCCTGTTTAAAGAGGGCTGATGAAATATCCGCGGCGATCTCCTTTACTACATAAATAGTGTGCTTGTATCGCCTATCCTTGTCAAGTATTTTCTCCAAGGTGGTTTCTCCAATACAGTCCCGAAAGAGGGTTGACCTCGGGCCATGGATTTGATAAAAAAATCACCGACATGCTTATGAATTCGACACCGTTTGCATGCCCTGTAGCTTGCCGTAGGGTATGCAAACGAAATATCTCTCCGTGAGCATCTAAGTTTCTCCGCGGCGTGCCGCCGAGGGCGGCAAGACGATGCTTTTCCCGGGCGCTAAAGAATCTACGGGAAGGGCTTTTTGATTTTTTGAGAGGTGTGCCGTGGCGAAGAACCCGCTGATGGGATTTCAAGTCGAGCGATCCGAAATCAGATATGTAGGCCATGATCTGCAGCGCCCGGAATGTATTCTCGCCGAGCCGGACGGCACCCTGTGGACTGCCGATGCCCGGGGAGGAGTGATGAAGATCACACCAGACGGAAGGCAGGAAATTATAACTCAGGCCTTCGCGTCCGCCTTCCAGGAAACGGCTGATGAGGCGAGCCGCTTCACCCAGGGGACATTGCCCAATGGATTGGCCTTTGCGGAAAACGGTGATATTTTAATTTCCAATTTTGGTACGGACCTGCTCGAACTCATGAAGCGCGACGGGACAACGAGAACTCTCCACGACCGTATTGACGGGCAACCTATCGGCAAGGTGAATTTTGTCCTGAGGGATCGCAAAAACAGGTGCTGGTTAACCGTTTCCACCCGCATCCAAAACTGGATGCAGGCGATGAATCCCAAGGTGGCCGACGGATATATCGCCCTGGCGGATGAAAAAGGGATCAGGATCGTCGCCGATGGATTTCGGTTCACCAATGAAATCCGCCTCGATGCCGCGGAAGAATATCTGTATGTCGTCGAAACCACCGGGCAGTGTATCTCCCGCATGAAGGTGAGGGCAGACGGCTCTTTGTCGCAGCGGGAGATTTTCGGACCTTCCAGACTGGGCCGGTTCGGCTTCCCCGACGGCATTGCCTTCGACGCCTGCGGGAATTTATGGGGAACCCTGGTAATGGCGGACCAGCTCTTCTTTCTGACCCCCGCCGGGGAGTTTCACATTATTCTTGATGATGGGAATATGGTCCACTGGCGGTAAAATAGGAATCTGCCGATAAATATCCGCGTCACGGGAACGATATCGCGCTTATGAGGATTACCCAAGGTCTTGACGCGATTGCCGGCCGAGGGGTTCGTAGACCTGTACATGGTTTATCTGTCTGGCAACAGTCTCATCGCCGACATCGCAAGGGTCCACCTTCAGGGTCGACTTAAGCACCGCTTGATATGTCATCTCGGAGATGAGGAGCATGTCCGGCATGGCGATTGTCGTCTTTGCTTGCCGAAATAATTATTTCTCGTAGGCAGGGGCGCCGGTTGTATGTTAAGGAGCCCCCATGGAAAAGCCGACAGGATCGGAAAAACGAGTAAAAACGGCCTTTATTCTCGGGGCGGGGCTGGGGACGCGCCTGATGCCGCTGACCCGGGAATGTCCCAAACCGCTCTTGCCCCTGCGGGGCCGTCCGATTATCACCTACGCCATGGACCATCTCAGGAAAGCGGGGATCGAGCGGTTTATCATCAATACCCACCACCGTGCCGAGGTATATGGGCAAGTATTCCCGGGCCATGCATGGTGCGGCGTTCCGATCATATTCCGCCATGAGCCGGACCTCCTTGATACGGGGGGAGGATTGAAGAACATAGAAGAACTGCTCGATGACGGCGAGACCCTAATGGTCTACAACGGCGATATCCTGACTGATATTCCCCTCGCGGAGCTGGTGGACCATCATTTCCGGGCCGGGAAGGAGGCGAGCCTCGCCCTCCGGAGTTCTGGTGAGCCCCGGAATGTGAATCTTGATGCCGGAGGAGCCATCTGCGATTTCCGCCGGGTCCTGGGCAGGCCCGGGGTGCGGGCCTGCCCTTTCACGGGGATTTACATCATCGAAAAAACACTCCTGAAAAGGATACGACGAGGGGTCAAACAGGATATCATCCCCGTATTCATAGACATGATCCGGGAGGAGCCGGGAGCCGTGGCGGGAATCGTGATCGACGCCGGGCAGTGGACCGATATCGGAACTCCGGAGAGCTACGCCGGGCTGAACGAAGCGGCATCCCCCTTACGATGAAGCTTATGGAAGACACATTTATCGCTTATGCCTGTACCATCCTCAATGTCGCGGAGGAAACGGCGGGACGAATGACGATCGAGGCGATTACGAAAGGCGGCTCGGACCGGTGCTTTTATCGCCTGTCGCTGCCAGATGGCAAAAGTTATCTGTTTATGGCCTATGGCCGCCACCAGGAGGAAAACGCCTACTGGGCGGACATTGCCGCTTTCCTTGCTGCCCTGGGGGTTTCCGTCCCGGCGGTTTACGGACCTGATCCGGAGCGGGGTTTCGTCCTCATGGAAGATCTCGGGGATCGGGAGCTCTGGTCCTACCGGCATGAACCCTGGGATGTCCGCCGCGACCTGTACCGGAAGGTTCTGAAAAGAATCTCCCCCCTTCATGCCTTCGTTGGGTGTTCTCCCACCAAGGGAAAAAGGGGGGGGGCCGTAGCCATGTCACCCCCATTGCCCAAGACAATGAGGGGATATAACCGGGAACTCTACCGTTGGGAACACGAATATTTTCTCACGCAGTTTGTCGGGGACGTGTGCGGGATCACTCTTTCCGGGAGGGAAGGTGCTGTCCTGAAGGAGGAACTGGAGTCCCTGACTGGCCGGCTGCTGGTGACGGGGCCGCCTCTCGTCCATCGGGATCTTCAATCACAGAATATCATGATCTGCAGGGGTGAGCCTGTTTTCATCGATTTTCAGGGCCTGCGCCCGGGGTCGCTTTTCTATGATCTCGGGTCCCTGCTGTGCGACCCTTATGTCCCGCTTACGGCGGAGGAGCGGGAGGACCTCCTCCGCTATGCCTATGAGCTTCTGACCCTGGATATGGACTGGACCCGCTTCCGGGAAGGCTTCCTGGGCGGTTCCGCCCAGCGGCTCATGCAGGCCCTGGGAGCTTTTGGTTTTTTAGGGTTGAAGAAAGGGAAGGAAGGGTTTCTCACCCATATTCCCCGGGGAATTGAGAATCTGGGCAGTATGGCCGCCGCTTCCGGGCAGTTGCCCCATCTTTTGCAACTGGCGAGGAGATTGAAATGATTACCGTTGCTTTGTGCCGCAGCGACTATCGAGGGGCGGATCAAACCATTGAGCTCCTTAGCGCCTCGCCCCTTGTTGCCAGGATACTCGTCGTTCACGACGGCAATCCCCTGCCTGTCTGGCCGAAGTGTCAGCTAATCCGCGGTGATACCCTTGCCGCGGGATGGATTCTGGAGGCGGTCCTGAAAAAATCCCGCACTCGTTACCTCCTGATGATTACGGGGGGAGCGGATATTGATCTTGGCCCGCGGACCCTGGCAAGACTCCTTGACGTCATGGGGACGACGGGAGCGGGAATGCTTTACAGCGACTATGAAGAAACGACGCCCGACGGCGCCCGCAAGGAGCGGCCCGTAAATGATTATCAATTGGGCAGTATCCGGGATGACTTTCATTTCGGCCCGGTACAATTATTTTCTACCCGTGCCGTCCGGCAGGCGCTCGCCGACAGCGGGCCCCTGCCGGTACTCAAATATGCCGCCCTGTATGATCTGCGCCTGAAGCTTTCCCTGCGTGCGCCCATTGTCCGACTTCCGGAGCGCCTTTACGGAACCTCGGTAATCCCGGAAAAGGGAAAGGGAGAAAAACATTTTGCCTATGTGGACCCCCGGAATCTGGCCTATCAGCAGGAGATGGAAATGGTTGCCTCAGAGCATCTGCGCCGCCTCGGGGCCTGGCTTGCACCATCATCCCGAAGATTGCCCGCCGATGGGGGGTCGTATCCCGTGGCGGCAAGCGTGGTAATCCCCGTCCGCAACCGGGAAAAAACCATTGCCGACGCCGTCCGTAGCGCCCTGGCCCAGGAGACGGATTTTGCCTTCAATGTCCTCGTGGTGGACAACCATTCCACCGACGCTACGGCTTCCGTCGTCTCGGAACGGGCACATAATTATCCTCCGGTGCGGCTCCTGGTCCCGGAGCGGCGGGATCTCGGCATCGGGGGCTGCTGGAACGAGGCCGTCTATTCTACTCATTGCGGTAAATATGCCGTTCAGCTCGATTCCGACGATCTCTACGGAGGTCCGAAGACCCTGCAACAGATAGTAGCTATGCTGGGGAGGGGACGCTGTGCCGCTGTCATCGGATCCTACTCCCTCGTGGACGGCAAGGGGGCGGAGATACCCCCCGGCCTTGTGGACCATCGGGAATGGACGGACGGGAACGGTCGGAACAACGCCCTGCGGGTGAACGGTTTCGGCGCCCCCCGGGCTTTCCGGACAGACATCCTCCGCCGCTCGGGCGGGTTTCCGAACGTGAGTTACGGAGAGGATTACGCCGCCTGCCTTAGAATATCAAGGGATTACCGTATCGGCCGGATCTACGATAGCCTGTACCTGTGCCGGCGTTGGGAAGGCAACACCGACGCCGCCCTCTCCGTAGAGAGGATTAATGGGAACGACGCTTACAAAGACAGGCTCCGGAGCCTGGAGATCATGGCCAGACAAAAAATGACGGCTTCGTAAAAAGTCCGGAGGCGATGTTGCGCCTTATCCTTCGTCACTGCGGCGTACGCCGAATGCGCCTCATGATTCAAGATTTGCTGCCTTGCCTGCGGATATTTTTACGGAGCCGTCGCTTATGACCGATTTCTCAACTTTTAAGGGTACATCAAACAAGAATGAGGGGTGACGATTTGGAAACAGGGGATTATTTGCTAGCACCGGAGAGGATATGGAGCGAATATGACGGCGTTCCAGGGGGGATATCCCTACCCGCCATGTGCGGGGAGCTTTTTTCTCAACAGATCTTTAACTGGCAGGAGTTCGCCGTCGCCCATATGGCTATGAAAGGGGCCTGGCTCCGGGAGCTGACCTCCGGGCCGCACACCCTCCTGGTCCAGTTCAATCAGGGCCGGACCATCAGCGCCACCGCCGCCCTTGGTGCGGAAACCGTCAGCAAACGTCCCTGTTTTCTCTGTGTCCACCATCTGCCGGCGGCCCAGAAGGCGGTCCTTTACCGCAAGAGCTTTCTCATTCTTGTCAATCCCTTCCCGATCTTTTCACCCCATTATACCGTCGTCAACGTTAACCACGAGCCCCAGGAACTCGCCGGACATCTCGGCGCCCTACTGGCCCTGTCCCATGACCTGGGACCGGCCTTCACGGTCTTTTACAATGGCCCCCGCTGTGGCGCTTCCGCCCCGGATCATCATCACTTTCAGGTCTGCCCGGCGGGAATGATCCCGGCCGAAAAGGCTTGGGAAGCAGCAGGAAGGGATATCCTGCCCATGGATCGGGAGGGCTTGTCCTTCGGCGTGCTGAGGTTGCCGGGGAGAATCTCCCTAGTCATGGAAGGAAGCGTCCCGGATGCCTTGGAGGCATTCCTGAGGCGGCTGATCGTGACGATGGGAGAGGTCATGGGCAGCGCGGAAGAGCCCATGCTCAATCTCATCTGTATGCAAAAAGATGGGAAGTTGCGGCTCCTCCTTTTCCCCCGCCGGAAACATCGCCCTGAAGCCTATTATCGGGAAGGGGAAAAAAGCGTCCTCGTAACCCCCGGGGCCGTGGAAATGGGCGGCTTGCTCATCACGATCCGGGAGGAGGATTTCCTCAAAATGACCCCTGTCCTTGCCGAGGAGATCTATGGAGATGTATCCCTGCCGCCGGAGCTGATCGAAGAAATCGTAAGACATGTACGGAGGGATCGGGCATGACACCGGGGCAACATGGCACCGCGCCCATTATGGACAGCCGGATGACTCTCCGGGAGGCCCTGGAAGGGACCGGGGCCCCCACCGACGTCGTGGGGGCGCTATGGTTGGAGGATGTCCGTTATTATTCCTTTGACGGGGTGCTCCACCAGGGGCAGTTGGTGGTTCATAAGGATGTCCGGAATGATATAGGGGAGATTTTCCGGAGTATGGAAAGGTTGAGGTTTCCCGTCATAAGGCCGTTCCCATCGTTGCCTATGGCTGGTCGGACGATGCCTCCATGGCCGATGACAACACCTCCGCTTTCAACTACCGGAGAGTGGTGGGGACAAAAAGGCTCTCTCGTCACGCCTGCGGCCTGGCCGTGGACATCAACCCCGTCCGGAATCCAAGTAGTCTATAACAGCGGCCGGATATCACCTCCGGGCGCTGTTTACCGGCCCGGCGACCCCGGCGTGCTGACGGCCGATCACCCCGTCGTGGTGGAATTCCTCCGGAGGGGCTGGCAGTGGGGGGGCAACTTCAAGTCCATGAAGGACTATCATCACTTCGACAGGATCATGGCGAGGTAGGTCCGGGGTTCGGACGCCCTAATTCCCAGTTTTTCTGCCAGGGCAAGGATTTCCTGTTCAATAAGTTCTTTGTTCTCCCCCATCTTTTCCAGTTCTATAAAGCTTCCCAGTCCCAAGACGTCATCGAGACAGATTACGGTGTCCGCCAGATAGAAGACGGACCGTGTTTTTTCAACCCTGCCGACGGGACGGAAGCCCAATCTCTCCAATATGGAGGAAATCGTTACGTAATCACCGATCTCCGTTTCCGCTTCAAAGTGGATCTTGGCCGTTCCTGCCATCCTTGGTCCTTTGTAGGTAATGCGGCCTTGGCCGTTTGTCATCCGTAGGCGCAGGGCTTCGTTGGTCCGGCCAAAATCACGGACCGGATGTTGATAATAAAGATCCTTTTCCTGGAGGATCGGTCCCGCCATGGCCCCTACCTGTCTGAGGAGATCCTTCATGGCATGTGGATCGGTGAGGACCGCCTTGATTTCAATTTCGAGCATTGTTGGTTACGGTCAGCGCCGCCTCCTGATTCAGTAACGCCGTTAATATGATTACTAATAAGAAATATGTCAGTAAAATTACACAGTCGCAATTAATTAGCAAGGGTTTTCAAGTACGGGGCAGTTGACAATCAACGCCGGCATCCTAATCTTAGATGAAAGTATTTATGGGAGAGAAACGATGAAGAAAATATTCCGTTGCTTATTCCTTATCCTTATCGGCCTGGCGATCGGTTGCCAGAGCGCCAATGGCGATAAACAGGAGGTTAAAAAAGTTATGGAGACGAACAATGGTCAGGTTAAAACGGCTACCTTCGCCGCCGGCTGCTTCTGGTGTGCCGAGGCCGATTTCGAAAAGGTTCCCGGGGTCGTGAAGGTGATTTCCGGATACACGGGGGGAACGAAGGACAAGCCGACCTATGAGGAGGTGTCGGCGGGGAAAACCGGCCATGTGGAGGCCGTTCAGGTCTATTACGACCCGGAAAAGATTACCTACGAGCAGCTTCTCGACGCCTTCTGGCGCCATGTAGATCCTACCGACGGCGGGGGACAGTTCGCAGACCGGGGTTCCCAATATCGCAGCGTCATCTTTTATCATGATGACGAGCAGCGACAGGCCGCCGAGAAGTCAAAGGAGTCCCTGAACAAATCCGGGCGGTTCAATAAGCCGGTGACGACGGAGATCCTCCCCCTTGGCAAGTTCTATGAGGCGGAGGCCTATCATCAGGACTACTATCGGCATAATCCGTTGCGCTACAAGTATTACCGGCATGGGTCCGGTCGCGATCGGTTCTTGGAGAAAGTCTGGGGGAATGTCCAGGCTCCCCTGCCGGCGGCGAAAAAACAAGGGTACTCTCAACCGGATAAGGAATCGCTGAAGAAGAAATTGACGCCCCTGCAATATGAGGTCACCCAGAAAGAAGGCACCGAGCCGCCCTACCGGAATGAGTATTGGGACAACAAGGGGGAAGGCATCTATGTTGATATCGTCTCCGGCGAACCCCTTTTCAGTTCCCTGGACAAATATGATTCCGGGACGGGATGGCCGACTTTTACCAGGCCCTTGGAGCCCGCTAATATCAGGGAAAAGGAAGACCGGAAACTTTTTACGAGCCGTACGGAAGTCCGGAGCCGTCAGGGGAATTCTCATCTGGGACATGTTTTCCCTGATGGACCGAAACCTACGGGTCAGCGGTATTGCATGAATTCGGCGGCCCTGCTGAGGGAATTGACCGGCGCGGAGATAAAAAGGCGACCCCAAGTGGCATAGACAATATGATAAGAAGCCTCTTTTTTACCGATCCGAACAAGTACGATCTAAAACAAGATTGAAGTTGGGATTTGGGGGAATGTCAAGCGGTGGCAGGTCGGAATTGTAAACGATTTCGTCACAACATATACCTACCCAGCCATCACCGAATCTCGAGTTCTTTCCGTAGCACGGTTGCAGTCAATAATTATCCCGATTTGGACATCGGCCCAGAAGATTGAAGCTGACCATAGTGCATAGGCAATCTGATACTTCTTTCCACATTCCCGCGGTGCCTCGTCAACCTTCTTGCCACCAGGGCATTGCGGTGATGGCAGGCGCAGTTCGCTGATCCCTGCGATCAATTGCTTTTCGGTCTTCTTCCCATCTCTCTAAGGTAGGCACGTTTCGATTCTCTTAGGGACCTCTCTTTTTAAGACCAGGGTCCTCTGGGGGCGCAATATATTGCCATTGTATCCCCTGGCAATCACGGGGATGATTATCGGGAAAAAATATAACACAATCAAGGAGAATGATACCCATAAATTATGCGGGCATCCCCCCTGATTGCCGGAGCTTCTCTTTCGTGAAGAATAAGGGCAAAGGGCATGGCGGCGCGGTCATCTTAATCTCCATGGTCGCGCCCCCGCCGCTTTTATGCATATACCTTCTTCATGAGCCAGGTCATGTTCTTTCCGAGATCCTTCATCGTTTGCATGCCCTCGTCGTCTTTGAGGACGTCGCCGATATCGCGACCGAGGCCGAGGCTCCAGTAACTCGTTCCCGGCATCACCATCTGCATGTAATGGAGAAAGAGATTCATGCCGCTGAAGGCCTGAATGGCTCCGGCCCGCCGGACGGCGACCACCGCGGCCCCGACTTTACCCTTGAGCATGTAGTCGTTGGCCCGGGCGACGAATCCGCACCGCTCGATGAAGGCCCGCATATTGGCGGTGGCGTCGGAAAAATAGGTTGGGGAACCGAGGAGGATCCCCTCCGCCGCAAGCATTTTGTCGATGATCTCATTGAGCATGTCCGTCTCGACGGAACAATGCTTGTCCTTTTTCTTGAAGCATTTGTAGCAGGCCTTGCAGCCGGGAAGGGCCGTTCCCGCCATCTGGATGAGTTCCGTTTCTATTCCTTCCGCCTTCAATTCGTCGAGAACGAGATTGAGGAGAATGGCGGTGTTGCCGTTCTTCCTGGCACTGCTGTTTAAGGCGATAACTTTCATGTTTTGCTTCCCTCCGTTATTATTTTATTGTCTCAGGCTTCTCTGCTCCTGCGCAGGAGCAGGCGGCAGCAGCCGATGATGTTTTCCCGGGAATAGATGAGCAACTCGTCGCGGTAGAACTCTTTAAAGATTTCCTCGATAATGCGGTCATCATCCCCGGGATGTGCCAGAATCTTTTTTTTCATGGTCTCTGCTTCCTGTCGGGCCAGGTCCAAGGCTTTTACGACATCGGCTCCGCCCTGGAAAAATGCCTGATGGGCCGGGGCGACGATCTGGGGCCGCAGGGATGCCAGACGGTCAATTGTCTCCATATAGTCGGCATAGCCGGTGAAATAGATGGAGAAGAAGCGTTGACACGTAAGATAGTAGCCCAGGCTATCGGAAACCATGAGGGTGCGGAGCTCGGGGATATGGACAGCCAGGTTTCCCGGGGAGTGACCCTTGGTGACGAGAAACTCAAGGGTCATGCCGCCGAGATCGATGACGTCTCCTTCCCCTTTGATGAGGGTGTCGTCACCGAGGAGGGGTCCGGTGGCGATAGGGGGGCGGCTGTTGACGATGCCCTTATCCTTGAGGAAGGCCGTCATGAATTGGTCGTCGTGGACCAGGGATGGCCCGGTGCGGGGATGGGATAGAAACTCCGGTGCTCCGGCTCCGGCAATTACGTAAGCTTCGGGAAATGCCTCCCTCAGGGCAGGCAGGCCGTTGATGTGATCAACGTGGGGATGACCGATAATGAGATAATCGGGCCGGATGTTCAACGCCGCCAGTTGTCCGACGACCGTATCCGCCGTTGCCGAGACCCCCATTTCGATAAGGGCCGAAGCATTAGTACCCCGGACCAGATATACATGAAAAAAAGGGTGACCGAGCACCTGGAGTCGGTCATGAACAACAACAGGATAAGATCTTTGGATGTTTGTTTTCACGTCCCCTCCTTGCCGCCTTTAAATGATTTAAATGAAGCTCTTTGTCAAGAGGAAGCTTGTTTGTCTTTTGAATTCTTGGCAAAAAATCGTTATAGTGGCCGCGAAGGACGGTCCGGGAATCGGCCTGGGGGGGGGGAAACAAAAAATGGAGATGCGATGATGGCAGGAAAAGCGTCTTTGCTGGAAAGGATCGGCAATATTGCCAAAATTACGATGAACAATCCGGCGTCCCTGAATTCCATGACCCAGGCGCTCCTCGACGACACTCATCAGGCCCTGCGGGAGGTGGATGACGATCCGGAAATCCGGGCGGTGATTCTTACCGGCGCGGGACGGGCCTTCTGCACTGGCGGGGATCTTCCCTACATCCTGACCTTCGATAACATATCCAAGTCCAGGAAGTATATCCAGGATATTGCCCGTATCGTCAATACCATCGTCCACATGTCCAAGCCCGTCATTGCCATGGTGAACGGTGTCGCCGCCGGCGCCGGCTTCAGCCGGGCCTTGTCCTGCGATCTCATCTTTTGCGGCGTCGCCGCTCGGTTTTCCCAGAGTTTTGTGCGGATCGGCCTGATTCCTGACGGCAGCGCCACCTATTTCCTGCCCCGGACCATCGGCCTCCACCGGGCCAAGGAGCTTATGTCTACCGGTGATATCATCAACGCCGACCAGGCCTTTCAAATCGGTCTCGTCAACCGGGTCGTCGAAGACGAGAAACTATGGGACGAGACCCGGCGCTTTGCCGAGCAGCTGGCCTACTACGCTCCCCTCGCCATCTGTCTGATGAAGAAGGTTCTCAATTAGCATGATAAACTGGATCTCCAAGCGGGGATCGAACTGGAGACGGGGATACAGTTATTCTGTATCGGCACGGAAGATCATCGGGAGGGGGTAAACGCCTTTTTAGAGAAGCGCCCTCCCTCATTCAAAGGGCAATAAACGGAACTGTTGGCACAAGATATGACCAATGTAATTGAGGAAAAATATCTTGACAAAGACCTCCAATAAAGACATATTGACGCTACTTCTGAGTCGGTTTTGGTTTAATATTGTCATCCCAGAGCCAGAGGAAAGGCGTCTGGGGTTTTTTATTTTGACCTCAGATCTTGGTGAAGCTCAGAGAGCGGCTTTGAAAAAGATCGCATAAGGAGGATTATGGCAAAAAGAAATCAGAACACCTTTTTTAAGCGGCAAAAGGAGATCAAGCGCCGGCAGGAGGCCCAGGAAAAAATGGCCCGTCGGCAGGGCAAGAAGAAGCAAGATGAGCTGGAAGGGCAGGCAGGGGAAGATATGGAGCTTGTCGCGCCTGAACCAGAGCCTGCTGATGCGGAACCGAAGGAACCGACGGAATAGTCGATGATGATGAGATTCGTAGCGCCAAATTACCAGCTACAGGTCGTTGCCGAGGGATTTATCATTTCAAAGGGGAACGGTATTTTACCTTAATAAAAGGAGGATGTAGTGAATATTTACGTAGGGAATCTGGCTTACACCATCAGCGAGGAAGATTTGCAGAAGGCTTTTGAGGGGTTCGGAAAAGTTGCCTCAGTGAATATTATCCGGGATCAATTCAGCAATCAGTCTAAAGGGTTCGGGTTCGTTGAAATGCCTGAACAGACTGAGGGCCTCTCAGCCATCAGCGGTCTTAACGGCAAGGAGATGAACGGCCGGGCCCTGAACGTAAACGAAGCGCGTCCCCCGGCCGAAGGCGGACGCGGTGGCGCCGGTGGTGGCGGCGGTTTCAACAGGAAGCGCGGTCCCGGTGGCGGCAGAAAGCGATTCTAACGCTTAACTCAGTTTCTCGCGAGTTCTTCTAAAAACCCCCCCTCCTCACCTTACCAAAGGGAAAAGGGGGTTTTTTTATTGTGCCCACTTTCGAGGGACCAGAGAAAAAATCAGCAAAGCGGCACCCTAGCTTAACATGTGGTATAAACTTCAAAGTCAGTTCAATTTTAGAGATAAGCATTGGAGAAAGGATAAGGTCTTGTTGCCCATTCGTATCGTATTTGCCGCTCTGCTCGCCGTATATCTGGTTACCAGCCCCTACGCCGCCGAAAAGGCTGTCCCGGTGGCGGCGGCGAAGGAAACGCTGCCGGCCGAGGCCACCTACGACGACCCCTTGGGGCGCAATACCCCTCAAGGTACTGTCTTGGGATTCCTGAAAGCGATGCAACGCGATGACTACGAACGAGCCGTCGATTATCTCGACACGCGACAGACAGGAAAACGGGCCCAGCAGCTCGCTATCCAGTTGAACTACATTCTTGACCAAGGCGTATCTGCTACTGCGGCCAAGCTGAGCACAAAACCAGAGGGAAACCTTCAAGACAACCTGTCTGTCAACCAGGAGATCGTGGGCATTGTCAAGACGAAGAAAGGGGAACACAAGATCCGGCTTGATCGTATCCAGAAGGAAAACAACCTTCCCGTCTGGCTTTTCTCATCGGAGACCCTGAAATACGTTCCTCAGATCTATGAGGAAACCGACGTTCCTTGGATAGAAGCTCATCTGCCAACGTACCTGACGGATACCCGGCTGGCAGGCCAGCCGCTATATCGATGGTGCATGCCCTTCGTGCTGCTTCCCCTGACTTTTCTACTTGGCTGGCTCTTCACTAAGCTACTTTTTGCTTTGTTTCGAGCGTCGCTTCACCGACAGCTTGATGAGGCGCTGTTTCAGAAGCTCAGGAAAATACGAAAACCCTTGCTGCTGCTATCAATGGCTGCGGCGGTCTACATTATTTCTCTGGGTTCTTTCTCGCTGCTCGGCCGGTTGTTCTGGACTTTTATGGCCTCGACATTAGCTGTCTTTGGCCTGATGTGGCTCACTATCCATCTGATCGACTTTGGTGCGAAGATCATTGAAGGTCGAAGGCCCGAGGCCGCAAATGCTACCATCCGCCTTGCGGCGACTTTGCTGAAGGTTCTGGCTGTCGGAACGGGACTCGTGATCATTTTCTATTACTTTGCAGGAATCAACCTTACGGCGGTAGTGGCCGGCCTCGGTGTCGGCGGCATAGCGGTGGCCTTCGCAGCGCAGAAGACGATCGAGAATTTCTTCGGAGGGGTTTTTCTGGTTTGGGACAGGCCGATCCGGCTTGGTGATTTTTGCAGGGCTGGCGAGTACCAGGGCACGGTCGAACATATCGGCCTTCGCTCAACGCAGATCCGCACAGTCAAACGCACCGTCGTCTCCATCCCCAATGGTCAGCTCTCCTCGATCGGTGTCGAAAACTTTTCTCTCCGCGACCGCTTCCTCTTTCAGCATACCCTGAACCTGCGTTACGAGACTACGACGGACCAACTCCGCTACCTCATTACGCAGGTCCGTGAGATGCTGTCCCAGTATCCCCAAGTTGACTCTGCGACGGTGCGCGTGCGATTCGTCGGCTTCGGCCAATCGTCTCTCGATGTGGAGACATTCGCATACATCCTGGACACGGCTCAGGAATCTTTCCTGGCCACTCAGGAGGATCTCCTCTTGCGGATCATGGACATCGTCGAGTCCTGTGGTAGCAGTTTTGCCTTCCCCTCGCTGATGGTGTACATGAAAAAGGACGTGGATATTAAGGGCTGCGAGTCGGCAGGGGCCATGCAACACTTCAAGTTGTAATTATTGGTATGATATCATTGCATAAATTGATGACTTGCCGCGGTTGTAAATAAACGGCAGTCAGCAGGATTGTCCAGTCAACTGGCCGCAGGCGGCGAGGATGTCGCTGCCGCGGCTGGCACGGATGATGGTCGTATAGTGGTTTTTCAGGAGGACCTGCTGAAAGGATGCCACCGCCTCTGGGGACGGGGTCTTGAATGCTGATCCGGGGAATTCATTGAAAAGGATCAGATTCAGCTTGCAATGGAGGTTTTTCAAGAGACGGGCGACCTTTGCCGCGTCTTGAGGGCTGTCGTTGACGCCGGCCATGAGGATGTATTCAAAGGTCAGCATCCGGCGGCCCGGCATGGGATAGTCCCGGCAGGCCTTCAGGAGATCTTCCAGGGGGTAGCGCTTGTTGACGGGCATCAGGTCGTTTCTTAGCTTATTATCCGGGGCGTTGAGGGAAATGGCCAGGTTCACGCAGATGTCTTTGCCAAGCTGGACGATCTTCGGCGCCAGGCCGCAGGTGGAAATCGTCACCTTCCGATGGGATAATCCCAGACCCGCGTCGGATGTCATGATACGGATGGCTTTCAGGGTATTATCGTAATTCGCCAGGGGTTCGCCCATTCCCATGAGGACGATGTTTTTGACATTGGGACCTTCTGGAGTCCCGTACTTGAGGGTCGTCAACTGGCCGGAGATCTCCGAAGGCAGAAGGTTGCGCTTCAGGCCGAGGGAGCCCGTAAAACAGAACCGGCATCCCATGGCGCAACCCGCCTGGGTGGACAGACAGGCCGTCCAGTGATTCTTTCCCGGAATCAGCACGCTTTCGATCTGAAGCCCATCGTGGAGCCGGAACAGGATCTTTTTGGTGCCGTCTGCCGAGGCCTTGAACTTGACGATCTCCGGACTCGCCAGGCAGGCTACTTCGGAGAGGTGAAGCCGCAGATCCCTGGACAGGGTTGTCATCTCCGCAAAGGAGTTGACACCCGACTGATAGATCGCCTTCATGATCTGATGGGCGCGATACCTTTCCTTCCCTAAATGGGCGATGAAGGTCTCGATTTCTTCAAAGGTCAGGTCTCTGATATTGACTTGCTTTTTCACGCCCGTTTCTTTTGCAGCCTTGCCCCGATGGCGTCGATAAAATCTTTGGTGCTGACTTTTCTGTTCCCAGGAGCCTGCTCCGCGACGGCCAACAGGTCACCGGTCATAATGCCCGCTTCCACCGTTTCGATGGCTGCCTCTTCGAGGGCATCGGCGAAGGCCATGACTGCGGGCGCATGGTCGATCTCCCCCCGTTTGCGCAGCCCACCTGTCCAGGCAAAGATGAGGGCCATGGAATTCGTCGAGGTTTCCTCCCCTTGAAGATGTTTGTAGTAGTGCTTCTGGACCGTGCCGTGGGCGGCCTCGTATTCGAAATAGCCTTGGGGGGAGACGAGGACGGAGGTCATCATGGCCAGAGAGCCGTTGGCGGAGGCGATCATATCCGACATGACATCGCCGTCGTAATTCTTGAGGGCCCACAAAAGACCGCCCTCGGAACGGACGATGCGGGCGACGGCGTCATCGATAAGGGTGAAGAAGTATTCTATGCCCGCATCGGCAAAGGGCTTTTTCCAGTTCGCCTCATATTCCCCGTCGAAAATAGCCCGGAAACCGGCGTCGTAGGTCTTGGAAATGGTATCCTTGGTACTGAACCAGAGATCCACCTTGCGGTCGAGGGCATAGGCGAAGCAGGCCTTGGCAAAGCTGGCGATGGAGGCGTCGGTGTTATGAATGCCCTGGATGATCCCGGGTCCGGAGAAATCATGAATCGTGGTCCTGATGATCTCGCCCCCGCCGGCGGGGGTAAAGACGATTTCCGCCTTGCCCGCCCCGGGGATTCTCAACTCCGCATTGCTGTATACGTCTCCGTAGGCGTGCCTGCCGATGATGATCGGCCGTTTCCAGGTGGAGACGAAGGGCTTGATATTTCGGGCCAAAATAGGGGTCCGAAACACCGTCCCGTCCAGCATGGCCCGGATGGTCCCATTGGGGCTCTTCCACTGTTCTTTCAGATCATATTCCCGGACACGGTCTTCCGTGGGGGTGATGGTGGCGCACTTCACCCCTACGCCGTACTTCATGATGGCCTTTGCCGCGTCGATCGTTACCTGATCGTTCGTTTCATCGCGGTGCTTTACATGGAGGTCGTAATACTCAAGGGTAACATCGAGATATGGCAGAATCAGCCGGTCTCTGACGAGTTGCCACATGATCCGGGTCATCTCGTCGCCGTCCAATTCCACGAGGGGAGTTTTAACAAGAATCTTTTTCTTCGTACGCATATAACCAGGCTCCATCGTATTATTTTTTATCCGTTATTGGGCATTCAAGGCGCCGCCGGCAAGAAGAAGCTTTTGCTGCCGGTCCGTCAGTTCATAAACCACGGCAAAGTCGCCGCCCTTGGTGATATTGCTGAGCTGTAGGGGGGAGCTCCTTTCCAGGGCATCCCTGACGCCCGGAATCCGGAGGAGATCTCCGGAGCTGATTCCTTCGTAATCTTCGCCATGTTGAAAGACAAGGGGTAGAATCCCGAAGTTGATAAGATTTGCCGCGTGAATGCGTTCGAATGATTTGGCGATAACTACCTTCACTCCGAGAAACATGGGGCAGATGGCCGCATGCTCTCTTGACGATCCCTGACCGTAGGACTGACCGGCGATAATAATGTTCTGACGGCCGTTGTCGCGAATCTGGAGGGCGCGCTTGTAGAAATGGCGGTCCAGAAGCTCGAAAACATATTGGGAGTACTTGGAGATATTGGATCGGTACTTCATTCTGGCCCCGGCAGGGATGATGTGATCGGTAGTGATCTTGTCTCCGACCTTGATGGTTACCTCGCCGTCAATATCATCGGGCAGGGGATTGTTTACGGGGGGGGCGCCGATGTTGGGACCTCTGACGATTTCCACTTTTCCCCGCTCTTCCGGCGCGAGGGGCCTCAGAATCATTCCATCGTCGACATGAAATTTTTTGGGGACGGGAATAACCGGCACGTTGGCGCCGAGATCCCGGGGATCGGTCAGCCGGCCCGTAAGGGCTGACGCCGCCGCCGTTTCCGGTCTGACCAGATAGATATCGGCATCCCTGGTCCCGGAACGTCCGAAGAAATTGCGATTCGACGTGCGTAGGGAGACGGATTTGGAAGGGGGACTTTGGCTGTTGCCGATACAGAAGCCGCAGGCATTTTCCATGATCCTGGCGCCGGCGGCAATAATGGGGACGAGGTAGCCGTCCCGGGTGATGTTTTCCAGTACCTGGCGCGACCCCGGGGCGATAATCAGGCTCACATCGGTATGAACGGTCTTGCTTCGCAGGATCTCCGCGATGGTGACCAAGTCTTTGTAGGAAGAATTTGTGCAGCTGCCGATACATATCTGCTGGACCGCGATGGGGCCGATTTCCCTGACGGAGCTGATATTATCGGGGCTGTGGGGTCTGGCCGCAAGAGGCTCGAGGTGAGAAAGCTCGATGGTTGTCTCACTATCGTAAACGGCATCAGGGTCTGCCTGCAGGGGGGCCCAGTCCCTTTCCCGGCCCTGGGCCTTCAGAAAATGTCTTGTCATGTCGTCGCTGGGAAAGACCGAGGCGGTCACGCCGCACTCCGCCCCCATATTGGCAATGGTGGCCCGCTCGGGGACACTGAGAGACGCAATACCGTCGCCGCCGTATTCGAAGATCCTCCCGACATTACCCTTGGTAGTGAAGATACTGAGGATCTTCAAAATGATGTCTTTGGCTGATACCCAGGGAGAGAGTTTTCCCTGGAGATTGATGCGAAATAACCTCGGACTATGAAGATAGAACGGTTTTCCGGCCATGGCCAGAGCCACATCGAGGCCGCCGGCGCCGATGGCAAGCATGCCGAGGGCTCCCGCCGTAGGGGTATGACTGTCGGAACCGATAAGGGTTTCCCCCGGCTTCCCAAAACGCTCCAGATGAACCTGATGACAGATGCCGTTTCCCGCCCGGGAAAGGTGGATACCGAATCTCCCGGCGACGCTTTGCAGGTAACGGTGGTCGTCGGCGTTTTCAAAACCGATCTGAATCGTATTGTGATCGATGTAACTTACGGACAGCTTAGTCCTGATTTCGGACATGTACATCGATTCGAACTGCAAATAGGCCATGGTGCCCGTTGCATCCTGCGTGAGGGTCTGATCGATACGGATACCGATCTCCTCGCCGGGGAGGTATTTACCTGACTCCAGATGGGCGCCGATGATCTTCTCGGTAATAGTTTTCCCCATAAGTTATTGCCGTTTCTCTTTCCTTCCGTTCTTAATGACAAACCCGCATAAAATTTTATAATTGGCCATAATCGCCGGCTTCGCAAAAAGATCTGCAGGCAAGGCGCGCAAATCATGAGGAATGAGGCGTGCTTGACGTACGCCGCAGTGACGAAGGATGCAACGCAACGCCGCATCCGGATATTTTTGAGGAGCCGTCAATAATGAAAAGGGCACGGCCATGGAATAGGCCGTGCCCGCAATCTTTAAACTTTTCTTTATTGATTAAATATCGTTATCCCCTTCGAGGGCCTTTAAGCGTACCGCTTTGATAAAACGTTGGTTGTAATAGGGTTTGTCGAGGCTGTCGATACGGACATGGCGGTCCTTCTTTCCTGAGGAGGCATGTACAAACTGGTTGTTACCGATGTAAATTCCCACGTGACCGAAGGCCCTTCTCGTGTTGAAAAAGACGAGATCCCCTTCCGTCAGCTCTCCTTTGGCGACCTTCATCCCGACCTTGGCCTGTTCTCTTGCCGTCCGGGGAAGATTTACATCGAAGAACTCATATATTTTTCTGACAAAGCCGGAGCAGTCCAGCCCTTGCACAGATGACCCTCCCAAACGGTAGGGCGCGCCGAGGAAGCCTTTGGCAACCTTGACGACGAGGTTGCGCTCCTCCGGGTCTCGCCACTGTCCCAGAGGATTTTCGGAATGCTGGACGTCACTATCCAGTTCGGAGGTCTTCTCCAAGACCGGGACTTCATCGGAAAGCAGATCTTCTTCCCCGTCGTTTTCGCTGAAGTCAGGCTGGGCAGCCTTTTTTTGCTGTCGCGCCCCATTGTCGGGTGTGGGCTTTGCCAAGGCAAGTTTTTGGCCGGTGTGAAGCTTATGCTTCCGGAGGTTATTCAGCGTTTTGATGTCGCTGACGGACAAACCCGTCTTCTTCGCAATCCCAGAAAGCGTGTCGCCCTTTTTTACCTTGTATTGCTGGTCCGCAAACCCATCTGTGCAGATCAGCAATGAAAAGAACAGGACACTCAGTCCCATCCATAGGAAAATCCGCCGTTCCATCATGAGTACCTCCTTATTGGTATTCGGGGGTTGCTTCATTTATTAACGGTGCACAGATTTAGATGATGGATGACAAACTGTACACAAAAAATGAGCCCCCTTATACAAGAAAAATTCCTCCAAGTCAAAATTTTTTTCAGGGGGACGGATTTTTCGTAAGGGTTGGTCGAAAAATTTCTAATTGGTTGAAAAATAAAACAATGTAGTTTATGTAGGTATCATGTGGAAAAAGCTGATCTTCATGATAATCATTATTCCCGTGGGGGTGCTGTCACTTAACATCGGTTATTATTTCCTCTTCCCCGACGTCGCTGCCCTCGGGAAAACCAACCCCAAGAAAACAGCTTTTATGGAATACCGGGAGAAGGAATGGGAACGGGAAGGTAAAAAGAAAAAGATACAGCAAAGATGGGTCTCCTTGTCCCAGATCTCACCGTATGTAGTCAAGGCCGTTATTATCGCCGAGGACGACAAATTCTGGAAGCATGAAGGATTCGATTTCGAGGCCATGCAGAAAGCCATCGGAAAAGACATCCAGAAGGGAAAAATCAAGGTCGGCGGAAGCACTATCAGTCAGCAACTTGCCAAAAATTTGTATCTTTCGCCGTCCAAGAATCCCATCCGCAAGATCAAGGAGGCCATTCTTACCTGGCGGATCGAGGAGCATCTGTCGAAAAAACGCATCATTGAGCTCTATCTGAATGTCGCCGAGTGGGGGGACGGTGTTTTTGGCATCGAGATGGCCGCCCGCACCCACTTCGGGAAATCAGCCGCCGTCCTGAACGCCCAGGAGGCGGCAAGATTGGCGGCGGTGCTCCCTAATCCCAGGAAATTCAACCCCACCGGGACATCGCGGTATGTCTCCGGCCGGGCCGAGCGGATTTATCAGATCATGGTCAGGAGAGGCATTGTCATCCCGGAATATGAGGATGTGATGAAGAATGAGACGGACCTGGGGGAGCAATTGGAAAAACGGGATCCCGAAGCCATGAAAAAATTGGAAGATCAGGTGGACGCCTGGAAGAAAGAAGCTGCCGAAGCATCCCGCAAGCTGGAGTCTCCGGATCCAAAGGAAGGCAATAAGGAATCTGATCGGGATTGACAGATAAAACATCAGATGTTACAAGTCAGGTCATAAAAAAACGCAACGGGGAGTGAGTATGGCAGACGTATACAAGGCGGTTAAACTGACGGACAGGGTCTACTGGGTTGGGGCCATCGACTGGACGATCCGTGACTTTCACGGCTATACGACGCGCCGGGGAAGTACCTACAATGCCTATCTGATTATGGCGGACAAGATAACCCTGGTGGATACGGTCAAGGCCCCCTTCAAGGAGGAGCTTTTCAGCCGCATTGCCTCCGTAGTGAATCCAAAAGACATCCAAATTATTGTATCCAATCATTCCGAAATGGATCATTCGGGCTCCCTTGCCGATACGATCGAACTGGTCGACCCGGAAAAGGTCGTCGCTTCAACCATGGGGGCCAAAACACTTCAGGATCTTTTCCATCTGGACCGGGAGATAATATCCGTAAAGGACGGGGATGCGCTCAGCCTCGGCAATATGGAGCTCCGTTTCCTGGAAACCCGGATGCTCCACTGGCCGGACAGCATGTTTTCCTATCTTCCCGAAGAAGAGATCCTGTTTTCCCAAGACGCCTTTGGGATGCACCTGGCATCTTCCGAACGTTTCGACGATGAAATCGATCCCGCCATTCTCCAATATGAGGGGGCGACTTACTTTGCAAATATCCTCCTTCCCTACTCACCCCTGATCACAAGGTTGATCGGACGGGTTGCCGCATCAGGGATGACCTTCAAATACATTGCCCCCGATCATGGACCTGTCTGGCGCAAGGATATCGGGGGGATTGTCGGGAAATACGCAGCATGGGCGGCGCAAAAGCCGACCCCTAAGGCCGTTGTTGTTTACGGCACCATGTGGCACAGCACTGAACGGATGGCCAGAGCGATCAGTGAGGGACTCGCAGCTGTCGGGGCGATTGCCAAATGCATGTCCATGGACGTTTTTCATCGCAGTGACGTCGCCTACGAGGTCCTCGACGCCGGGGCCCTGGTGGTTGGTTCCTCAACCCTTAACAATAACATGCTTCCCCAGATTGCCGATGTGCTGACCTATTTGAAGGGTCTCCGGCCGGTCAATCTCGGGGGGGCGTCTTTCGGTTCTTACGGCTGGAGCGGTGAGGCGCCGGGACAGATAACGGATATCTTGAAGGAGATGAAAATAGAAGTGATGGCCGAGCCCATCAAGGTTCAACATGTGCCCCGGGAGGATGATCTGGCCCGCTGCTATGCCCTGGGGGGGGATATAGCCCTGCAATTGAGAAGAAATAAGGAGGTTGCATGAAAAAGTCGCAAGAATTGTTCATGTTAATGTCGGTGTTGGCTTTTCTCATTGCCGGTGTCTTTACTGTTCAGGCGGAGAAGGATGTTCCGGACAGGGTCATTGGTGCCGGTGCGAACTGGGGCAATGGCAAGGTATATTTCTTTAAAGGCGATAAGTACGTACGTTATTCCGCGAAGCCGGACATGGCCGAAGATCTCATGGGAGACAGGGCCGATCCCGGTTACCCCAAGACCATCGACAAAGAAACCTGGCCGGGGTTGAACTGGACCGATATTGACGCCGTGGTCTTTATGGGCAACGGTAAGGTTTGTTTTTTCAAGGGAAAAGAATACATCCAGTACGATATCGATGCCGACAGGGCCGATCCGTGGTACCCGAAACCCATCAGTGACCAGACCTGGCCGGGAATGATCTGGACCGACGGCATTGACGATGTAGTGAACTGGGGCAACGGCAAGGCCTATTTTTTCAAGGGTAATGAAGACATACGCTATGATATCAAGGATGATATGGCGGACCCGGGTTATCCGAAGCGGGTAAACAGGCAGACCTGGCCGGGGCTTGTTAATTGGTGACGGCTTAGCGAAGATAAGGAGACTTAAAAAATGGAAAAATACGTTTGCAATATTTGCGGTTATGTCTACGACCCCGAGCAGGGTGATCAGGACGGCGGGATTGCGCCGGGGACGGCATTTGCCGATCTGCCCGAGGGCTGGATTTGTCCGATCTGCGGGTCGGGGAAAGACGAATTCGTTCCCGCATAAAAACGGAATTCTTGTCAAGAGGTGCTGGTGATGGATGAACTGCAGAAGGCATTGTCTGAGGCGTATGTAGGAGAAGCAAAAGCGGCGCTGCGCTTGAAGGTCTTTGCGGAGAAGGCTAAAAAGGAAGGCTATCCGCAGGTTGCAAAGCTCTTCGGTGTTATTTCCTGCTCTGAAGAGATACATGGGACCAGGGCGCTGAAACTGCTCCGGGAGGTAAAATCGACGGAAGAGAATCTTGCGGCAAGCTTCGAATCGGAACAGAAGGTTGCCGGCGTTGCTTATGACGAATTCATAAAAATGGCGGAACGGGCAGGGAACAAGGCGGCGGTCCTTCACTTCAGCCAAAGCCGGGATGTGGAAGAGGTCCATGCCAAACTCTATAAGGAGGCGATGAATCACTTTCTCGAAGAGCGGGAAACGACCTATTATGTATGCAAGGTATGCGGTTTTGTGTCCGATGGAATCCTGCCTGACGAATGTCCCGTCTGCGGGGCCAAAAAAGAGCAGTTCGAACCGTTCGGATAATAAGGTGAATGTTCATCAACAGAGAGAATGAGGAGCGATAATGAGAGGGCTGATCGTCCGCTGGCTGATTCTGACCATTGCCATCCTGTCCGCCGCCTATTTCATCCAAGGTATTTATGTCAGTAGTTTCGCTGCCGCCTTTTTTGCCGCAGCGGTGCTTGGGGTATTGAACGCCCTGTTCAAGCCCGTTCTCATCCTCCTTACCCTGCCCATAAATATCCTGACCCTCGGCCTCTTCACCTTTATCATCAATGCGGCACTTTTGAAACTGACGGCCGCCCTCGTTCCCGGATTTCATCTCCAGGGATTCTGGCCCGCCGTTCTCGGCGCCCTTGTCATCAGCATCGTCAACTGGCTTCTTCACATTCTTATCGCCGATTCCGGGAAATGAAAAACCAGGGGGCTGAACCAGACAAAAGGACAACGCCGACAAGCGATCTGACTCCGGCGATGAAGCAGTACGTGGAGCTGAAGTCCCGTTATCAGGACAGCATCCTGTTTTTCAGAATGGGTGATTTTTATGAAATGTTTTTTGAAGATGCCGTCATTGCCGCGAAGATTCTCGAGATCACCCTAACCTCAAGAAACAAAAATAAAGATGGCAGCATTCCTCTTTGCGGGTTTCCCTATCATGCCGCGCCTTCCTATATAGCCAAACTGATTGAAAAGGGATGTAAAGTCGCCATATGCGAGCAGACTGAAGATCCGAAATACGCCACCGGCGTTGTTAAGAGAGACGTGGTCCGGGTCATAACGCCGGGACTGATGGCTGATCCCAACCATCTGGATGCTACGGAGAATCATTTCATCGCCTCCCTCGCTGTGGAGAAGGGGAGCTTCGGCTTGGCCTTCATGGACATTTCGACGGGAGAATTCCGGGTGATGGAGTTTCAGGACCGGGACCTGTTCCTGGCCGAAATAATGGGGCTGCGCTTTCGGGAAATCATCATTTCCGACGATTTCCCGGATCAGGGCCTGTTAAAGCTTCTTTCCCGGCATGAACACATAGCCGTCATCAATTCCTTTCCCCGGGACTACTTTGACCGGGATGAATGCCTCCGGCGCCTCCGGGACTACTTTCCTGATGATAATCTCGCCGCCGTCGCCATCGAAAACCGTCCGGCCATCATCGGTTCGTCCGGGGCCATCCTCCGCTATTTGGAAGAGACGCAAAAAGAACATCTTGCTCACGTCAACCGTTTGGAGGAGATGGCGTGGAAACAGGTGTTGCTCCTCGATGATATTGCCAAGGGAACCTTGGAATTGTTCCATACCATCCAGGAACACAAGCAAAAGGGTTCCCTTTTCTCGATTCTCGATGAAACGGTGACGGCAATGGGGGCAAGAAGGCTGCGCTGGTGGCTCCATTATCCCCTTACGGAACCGGTAAAAATCAAAGAGCGCCTTGTCTCGGTTGGGGAGATTAAGGAGCATCATTTCCTGCGGGAGGAACTACGCAAGATCCTGGACAAGATTTATGATCTTGAGCGCCTGAGCGGCCGGGTGGCAATGGGTACGGCCCATGCGAGAGATCTTGCGGCCCTGAAGACGTCTTTCCAGGTTATCCCGCAGCTGAAAGCGCTTCTCCAACCCCTGGCATCGCCCCTGGTACATTCCCTCCTGAGCGGGATGGATGATCTGCCGGAGACGACGGCGCTCATCGACCGCGCCATTGTTGACGACCCTCCCCTGACAATTCGCGAAGGGGGGATAATCAGGGATGGTTTTGACGAAGAACTTGACCGCCTGCTGTCTCTATCCCGGAACGGCAAGAAGAACATTGCCGCCATTGAAGATCGGGAGCGAAGAAAAACGGGGATACCGTCCCTCAAGGTAGGATTCAACCATGTATTCGGTTATTATATCGAAGTGACCAAGGCCAATGCCCAACTGGTCCCTGACGACTATATCCGCAAGCAGACCCTGGTCAACGCCGAACGCTATATCAACCAGGAACTCAAGGAGTTCGAGCAAACCGTCCTGCATGCCGAGGAAAACGGCAGGCAGCGGGAATACGAACTATTTCTCCGGATCAGGGAAGAAATATCACGTCATATCAGACAGATTCAGGAAACGGCGTCCTGTCTCGCCAATCTGGATGCCTTGACCTCTCTGGCCGAGGTAGCGGAAAAATACGGCTATTGCTGTCCTGTCATTGATGATGGTGACGTTATCGAAATCACCGACGGTCGCCACCCGGTGGTGGAAAGGATGGCCCTGGCAGAAGGATTCGTTCCCAATGACACCTATCTGGATCTGAATCAAAACCGGCTGCTTATCATTACGGGACCCAATATGGCCGGTAAATCGACCTTCATCCGTCAGGTGGCCCTGATTGTTATTATGGTCCAGATGGGCGGCTTTGTCCCGGCAAAAAAGGCCCGTATCGGTGTTACGGACCGCATTTTCACCCGTATCGGCGCGGCCGACAGTCTCGCCCGGGGGCAGAGCACCTTCATGGTGGAAATGAAAGAGATAGCGAATATCCTTAATAACGCCACCCGCCGGAGTTTGATTGTCCTCGACGAAGTGGGCCGGGGAACGAGCACTTTTGACGGCTTAAGCATCGCCTGGGCGGTGGCCGAGTATATTCAGGATGAAACTCATCTCGGTGCTAGGGCCCTGTTTGCCACCCATTATCATCAATTGACCGAACTGGCCCTGACCCATGAAGGGGTGAGGAATTATAACATTGCCGTCCGGGAGTGGGGGGACAGGATAATCTTTCTCAGAAAGATCATGGAAGGCGGAACAAGCCGGAGCTATGGAATTCAGGTGGCCAGATTGGCCGGCGTTCCCGACGAGGTGATCCGGCGTTCCCAGGAAATCCTGAAAAATATGGAAAAGGGGGAGCTTGATGATATGGGCGTCCCGAGGATTGCCCGGGGGAAGAAAACCGCTGCCAAAGGGACGATGAAAAATCAGTTGAGCCTTTTTATGGATGACCGGGAGATCGTTTTAAACGAACTTGCGGACCTCGACACAACTGTTCTTACCCCCCTTGAGGCCTTAAATCGCCTTCACGACTGGCAAAACAGGATCGGAGGGAGGAGATGAAGGCAAGCAGAGGCAGGCGGCCATTGAGGGACCATGCCCGCTATGGGATCATTGCCCTTTCCCTGCTGTCGTCCTTGCTCCTCTCCTTTCCCGCGCTGGCGGCGGACTGGTCACCCCTGATGAAACGGTTGATTCAGGACGGGTTCGAAGAGAAATCGGTGCAAACGCTTTTCAGCCGTAATGACGTCCAGTTTGATCCGGAGCCGATGGCAACGAAAATGAATGAACTCTTGCGGCGCTCATCCCCCCATCCCGAGTCATCAAAGCGATTCGTAAGCAGGGAAGTTCATAAACGGTATCTTCGCTCCGACATGATCAATAAGGCCCGGGTGTACCTGGAGCGGAACCGTTCCACCCTGGAGCAGATTCGCCGGACCTACTGCGTGCCGAAAGAGGTGGTAGTGTCCATCCTTCTCGTTGAAACCCATCTGGGGGCCAATACGGGGAAGAGAAAAGCCTTCCAGGTCCTTTCCAGTATGGCCCTGAGCTCAGATCTGGAACAGGTGAGATCTTTTGTGCCGGCGGGCACTATCCGCGCCGATAATGAAGAATACGCCCGGACACGGTGCCGGGAAAAATCCGATTGGGCCTATAATGAATTGAAATCTCTATTGGAATATTCCCGCATCAACAAAACCGATCCCCTTGCCATTCCCGGGTCAATATATGGGGCCATAGGTCTTTGCCAGTTTATGCCTTCTAATGTCTTTCTCTATGGCGTCGATGCGGACGGCAAGGAGGGCATCGATCTTTTTTCTATTCCCGCCGCCCTGAACAGCATTGCCAATTATCTCCATCAGCACGACTGGGGATGCGGGATAAAAAAAATAACCGGCGTCAGATTGTGATGACCTATAATAAAAGCCAGGTTTATGCCAATACCGTTTTGGCCGTGACCGACCGGTTGCAGGCAAAGAAACGGGAGCAGGGAAGATCAAACCGGGCAACATAGAATCACGGGGCAGAAGGCAGGCTATGGAAGAGTATGTCCTCACCAGCAAGGGCGAGGCGGACGTCAAGGCTTCCCTGAGCGGGAGATTGGTGATCGGCAATGTCGCCCGGTTTATGGAAGAGATGGAGCGGCTCTTTCGTGAACGCCGGCCGATCTCGATGACCTGTGAGCTTGCCGGCCTTGCCTATCTCGACAGTGCCGGCGCCCTTGCCTTATTGAAGCTTCAGGATTCCGCAAAAAGCCGTAACTTCTCCCTGGCCTATGAGAATATGTCAAGAGAGGCCGGGGAAATAATGGACCTCATCGACAGGGACGCCCTGGTCAAACCTCCCCTCCATGAAGAAATGACGAGTCGTTCTTTTACCGAGCGGACGGGGGATGGGGCCGTTCATTTTTATCATGATCTGATCAACATGCTGACCTTTCTCGGCGAGTTACTGGTGGCGATCGCTTACTGCATTGTCCATCCCGGCGCCGTAAGGTGGCGGGATGTGCTTTTTTATATGCAGAGGGCCGGGGCCGAGGCGCTGCCTATTGTTGGTCTTATCAGCCTGCTCATCGGTCTCATCATGGCCTTTATGTCTTCCCTCCAACTCAAACAGTTTGGGGCCAACATCTTTGTCGCCTCCCTCGTCGGCATCTCCATTGTCCAAGAATTAGGTCCGATTATGACGGCGATCATTTTTTCCGGGCGTTCCGGGTCGGCTTTCGCCGCCGAGATTGCCACGATGATGGTCAATGAGGAAGTCGACGCCCTGGCGACGATGGGTTTCGATCCTTTACGGTTCCTCGTTATTCCCAAAGTGCTGGCGGCGATTATCGTTGTGCCCGTCTTGACGCTTTATTCCATGTTCTTCGGAATTCTCGGCGGTTTGCTCGTGGGCGTTCTCGGGCTGGACTTGACATTTTATACTTATCTCCAGCAGACGATGAAGCCGCTAGGGGTCTTTGATCTTGCCTCCAGTCTTGTTAAATCCATAGTTTTTGCGGTGCTGATTGCCGGTATCGGCTGTCAGCGCGGTTTTCAGGTAAAAGGCGGGGCCGAGGCCGTGGGGGAGGCGACAACGTCGGCAGTGGTCGCGGCGATATTCCTTGTAATTGTGGCCGATTCCGCATTTGTCATTGTCCTCCAATATATTCGTTGATTGCTTTTATGGAAGAGGAGAATATCATTGTCGTTGAGAATCTCGTCGCCGGTTACGGAGACAACATAATCCTCGCCGGGGTCAGCTTTGACGTCCGACGGGGAGAAATATTCATTATTCTTGGCGGTAGCGGTTGCGGTAAATCGACCCTCCTTAAATACATGATCGGTCTATACAGGACAACCCAGGGGCGGGTGATGATCAACGGCGCCGACATCATGTCTGTGGATGATAAAAAACTGAAGCGGAATTGTCGGGAGGGATGAAAAAAAAAGCCGGGCTCGCCCGGTCCATGGTCCTGGACCCGACCATTCTTTTTTTTTGACGAGCCGACGGCGGGTCTTGATCCGGTGACGTCAACGGAAATCTACGGTTTGATCAGGAGGATAAACGCCGATATGGGGACGACGATGATTATTGTCACCCACGACCTTGATCTGATCATGTCCATCGGCCATCGGGTGATCATGCTGGATAAGGCGGCCCAAGGGATTATTGCGGAAGGGATGCCTCGGATGTTAAAGGAGAACCGCGACAATCCCCTGGTTTTTAATTTCTTCAATCGGGAAGAGCAAGGAGATGGGCATTATGGCGCGTAAGACATCGATGTTTTTGGTCGGTCTTTTTGTCATCATGGGAACGGTCATCGGGGTGATGTTTATTGTCTGGATCGGCGCGACGAAGTATTTTGATAAGGGCCAGATTTACCTGACCTATTTTGACGAGTCCGTTCAGGGCCTGCAGGTCGATTCCGATGTCAAGTACCGGGGAGTCGACGTCGGCAGGCTATTGAAAATCGGCGTTGCCCCGGACAACCGCCTGGTCCAAGCAACGATGAAGATAAAGATGCCGGGGATCATTGCCAGCGACACCGTGGCCAGACTCAAGTCGTCGGGGATTACGGGACTGGTGTTTATTGAACTGGACCGCCGGGAGGGCAAGGAACCCATTTTGGGACCCAAGCTTGATTTCGAAACGGACAATCCCGTTATTCCCTCCCGGGCGTCGGATATCAAACAAATCATGGCCGGGTTCGTCGAGATTTACGACAAGATCAAGGTCATCGATTTTGGGAGTATTGCCGGCCAGTATAAAAAGACGGCCAAATCAGTGGACGATTTCTTCAACGGCGCCGTTTTGAGCGGCACCATGCAGAACATCGAGACGACAACCGCCTCAATGGATAGGGCGACAAAAAAAATTGACGCCATCCTTGCCGAGGGCAAAGTGGATGGCGTGCTGACGGAGGCTAAACAGGGCCTCCTAGAAACCCGCCAGCTGATCGGCACCTTCAGGAATGAGATCGCGGCGATGAAGCTAAAAGAAACAGCCCAGAAAACGGACCGCTTCGTAACCAACCTGGATTGGCGGACGCAGCTGATAGCAGGCAGCATGGACGAGACCCTCCGGGGGATAAGGGAGAATTCGGACAACCTCAACCGGATTCTGGATCATCTCTCCCGAAATCCCTCAGAGCTTCTTTTCGGTATTCCCGCCCCCGGCAACGAGAGAAAGGAGAGATGAAGTGAACATCAAGCAGGTTTTCCTGTTCCTTGCGGTAATTGCCATGGCGGGTTGTCTCGGGGGCTCACGATCCGCCGCGGTTGTCCAGTATTCTCACCTCGAATACGGGGCCCCCGGTTTCGTAAACCTTGCCCCCTGCCCCCAGGCCATCCGGGTGGAAAGGTTGACCGCGAACCGGGCCTTTGACAGTCGGGCCATGATCTATCGTTCCGAGCCTTTTGTATTTGCCGATTATCCATCGGGACGCTGGTGGGTCACACCGGCGGACATGCTTACGGACAGCCTCATCCGTGGCATACAGGCGGCGGGTCTGTTCAGCTCCGTTTTCACCTTCCGGGATTCTGAAGAGACCCGGTTTGTTCTGGAAGGGAACGTGGAAGAATTTATGGAAATAAGCGCTAAGGGAGAATCCCTGGCCTCGCTGGTGATCAGGGTTGTCTGTGTGGACAGGGTGAAGCAAGAGACCGCCGGGGTGGCTGTTCTTCAGAAAACCTATTCCCTTCGGGAGCCATTACGAGACCGGACCCCGGAGGCATTGGCCAGGGCTATGAGCGTTGCCATGGAGAAACTGTCAAAACAAATGATTACAGACGTTTATCAGATACTCCAGAAAACTAGTTGATACAGACCCGGCGGACCTGCTTGAAATCGGTGATGCCCTGCAGGGACTTCTGGATGCCGTCCTGGAGCAGGGTGGTCATACCTTCGGACATGGACATTGCCCGCATGGCTTCCACCGTTGCGTGTTTCTGGATCATCCGTTTGATGTTGTCCGAGGCGACGAGCAGTTCGTGGATGCCCATCCTTCCCTTATACCCTGATTTGTCGCAGATATCACAGCCTTTAGGCCGGTAGAGGGTGAAGTCGTCCGTATAGGCGATATTGAGCTTCTGGAAGTATTCTTCACCATAACTGTCCACAACTTCGTCAAATTCCTGCTGAGTAGGATGATAGGCTTCCTTGCAGCTCTTGCAGAGGGTGCGGACCAGGCGCTGGGCAAGGATCCCCAGGAGGGCGTCGGCGAAATTCAAGGGGTCGATTCCCATATCGAGGAGCCTGGTGATGGTTTCCGGGGCGCTGTTCGTATGGAGGGTGCTGAAGACGAGATGTCCCGTCAGGGACGCCTCGACGCCGGTCTTGGCGGTTTCGAAATCCCGCATTTCACCGACCATGATGACATCGGGGTCCGCCCGGAGGAAGGCGCGCATGGCGGCGGCGAAATCAAAACCGATCTTCGGTTGGACCTGAACCTGGCGGAGTCCGTACTGGGTTATTTCGACGGGATCTTCGGCGGTCCAGATCTTCCGGTCCGGGGTGTTGATATGGTGCAGGGCGGCATGGAGGGTGGTGGTTTTACCGGAACCGGTGGGACCCACCACGAGGATCATCCCGTAGGGCTTTTCGGCAGAGATATCGAGGAGCCCCTTGTAATTCCGGGGCAACATCCCCATCGCCTCCAGGGGCAGGGTTTCCCCTTTGGCCAGGATGCGCATGACGACATCCTCGACGCCGCCCTGGGTGGGAATCGTCGCCACCCGTAACTCGATCTCGTCCCCCCCCCGGCCTGCGGAACTTGATTTTACCGTCCTGGGGAAGGCGTTTGATGGTGATGTCGAGATTGGACATGATCTTGATCCGGGAGATCAGGGCGGCCCGG
>DYRD01000002.1:40046-82354 GCA_020718905.1 Syntrophus aciditrophicus
GATGGTGATGTCGAGATTGGACATGATCTTGATCCGGGAGATCAGGGCGGCCCGGAATCTTACCTCCACATTCTTTTTGCCGATATTGGGTTCGATATGAATGTCCGAGGTGCGCCGGGTGTAGGCGTCATTGATGATCTTGTTGACAAGCTGCATGATGGCGCTGTCCGATTCGGTGACAACCTCGCCTGCTTCCTCATCGCTGTCATCCGCGTCGGCGTCCATCTTTCCGAGGATGTCGGAGATAGAGGTTTCTTCCTCTGGGGATTGAAAGAAGTAGTTGATAAAATTGGTGATGTCTTCAGTGAGGGCGACATCGTACCTTATGGCCTTGGTCTTCATGAGGTTTTCGATCATGTCCCGCTTGAGGATGTTATTGGGGTCGTCCACGAGCTTGCTGATGGGCACCCATAGTTCTCTCCGCATGTAGTCTTTCTTGAGGTTCTTGATGAGATCTTCGGGGATGGGAATTTTATCATTGAACTGGACAAACTTGCAGCGATAAAAATCGGCAAAAGACTTCCCCAGATCTTCCTTAGAGATCTTGTACCTTTTCATGAGGAAGGCTTCCATCGTTTCCTTCTGCTCCCGGGATTCTTCCCAGGAGGAGTCCAGTTCTTCCTCCTTGAGAAGGTCGCGGCTGATCAGGTAATCAAAGCGGGTCTTGCGCCTCCGGGCAAAACGCTTCTGGTTGAAGAAGGCGACGCCGAGGACGTCGGTCATTTCTTGGAGAAACCCTTTTTCATCTTCTGAAAACCTGCCTGTCCCACCTTTTTTGTTGAGGATCTGGACGACTCACATGAGCTTGCCGTTGTGGTATACGGGGGCGGCAAGAATTTGTTTGGTCCGGAAGCCTGACTTCTTGTCCCAACTGGCGTCGAAGCTCAGTTCCTTGTCGATGGCATTCAATTCCTTTTCATCGTAGGCGTCGGCAATATTGGCAATTTTCCCCGTATTGGCTACGTAGCCGGCGATACTGCGATTACTGACGGGGACCCGGATTTCGTTAATTTTTGATCCCGAAAGAAACATGGAAAAGATCTCGCTTCGCATGCGGTCAACGATATAAATGGTAACTGAGTAGGCATCGAAGAGGTTGAGAATGCCGTCCTTCAAGTCGACGAGAATCTGCTTGATGTTCTGAGCCGAGTGGATCCGGTTGGTGATATCCTGAAGATTTTTGCGGCGTTGAAGTTGTTCTTCCAGTTCGTTGATCTGTTGGGATGCGGGATTGACCATGTTTATCCCCTTTAGAAATCGGTAACAAGCTTAGAGAAATCGGCAACTTTACGAAATAGAGACGATATCTCTTCCAGAAGGGAGAGACGATTATGTTTGATTTCCTCCTCTTTGGCCATGATCATGACGGCCTCAAAGAACAGGTCGACAGGGGCGCGCAAACTGGCCATCTCCACCAAGGCTGATTCGTAGCGGCGCCCGTCAAGATATGTCAGGGCCTTGGCACGGATGTCGAGAAAGACCCGGTAAAGCTCTGCTTCTTCCTTGGCCTGGAAAAGACTTTCCTTAACGGCCCCACCCTCGAAGTCTTTGAGAATATTGTATACGCGCTTGAAGGCGACGGCCAGGGGCTGGAAATCAGCGTGCTTCCGGAAGGCTTCCATGGCGACGATCTTTTTCATCGTCTCCGTTAAATCGGAAAAACCGGTGGCGACAACGGCATCAACGACATCATAAGGATGCCCCTGGGCGATTAACTGATTCTCGAAGCGGGTCTTAAAGAACTCCATGACGTCACTTTTTATATCGATGGCCGGCCGTTTGGCCTGCTCTTGCAGGTTAGTGAGGCAGGAGGCGATCAGTTCGTCCAGTGACAGGGGGTACGCCTTGTCCAGGATGATGTTGATGACCCCGAGGGCTTGCCTGCGGAGGGCATAGGGATCGGCCGTTCCCGAGGGAATGAGATTGACGGCAAAAAAGCCCGTGATGGTGTCCAGTTTGTCGGCAATACTGACGATGGACCCTTCGTCGGTTACGGGCAGTTCCCCGCCGGCGGCGAGGGGAAGATAATGTTCATAAACAGCCCTGGCTACCAGCGGATCTTCGCCGGCCAGGAGGGCGTATTCGCGGCCCATTACCCCCTGGAGCTCCGAAAACTCTCCCACCATCTGTGTGTCCAGGTCGGCCTTGGCAAGAACGGCGGTACGGTCAACAGACGCCTTTAATTCGGGATTGATCTTTGCAGCGATGTGGGCGGCCAGCTTTCGGAAACGCTGCACCTTTTCGTAGGAGGTTCCCAGGAGGGTGTGGTAGACAACCTTCTGCAGATCTTCAAAGCGCCGATGGAGAGGTATTTTCCGGTCCTCTTCAAAAAAGAACCGGGCGTCGGACAACCGGGCCCGGATAACCTTTTCGTTTCCCCTGGTCACTACGGCAGGATCACGGGCCAGGGTGTTGTTGATGGTAATGAAATAGGGGAGGAGCTTGCCGTTGTCAGCGACCACGGGGAAATACTTCTGATGGGACATCATGGTCGTAGTCAGGACTTCCCGGGGAAGATCGAGATAGGACGGATCGAAACTACCGCATACCGCCGTGGGATATTCTACAAGAAAAGTAACTGTCTGCAGCAGTTCCTCGTCGATGAACGGCTTTCCGGAAACCGTTGCGGCAACCCGCCGGGCTTCCTCGCCGATGATCTTTTTCCTTTCTTCAGGATCAACAATCACATAGGCCTTCTTTGCTTTTTCCAGATAATCCCGGCAATCGGACACGGCAAAGGGACCGGGACTCATGAAACGATGCCCCCGGGAGGCATTGCCGCTCTGAATATTCTCGATGCGAAAGGGAATTACCGCCCCTCCAAAGAGGGCCAGTATCCAGTGGATCGGTCTGGCAAAGCGGATTTCCAGGTTCGACCAGCGCATGGCTTTTTTAAAGGGAATGGATAAGATCAGCTTGGCAAGAAGCCCTGGGAGGAGTTCGGCCGTGGGGCCGCCGGCAATTTTTTTGCGGGCACAGAGGTATTCTCCCTTATCGGTGCTAATGATTTCAATCTCCGCAAGCTCCAGTCCCTGTCCTTTCACAAACCCGATGGCTGCCTTGGTCGGGGCGCCCTGATCGTCAAAAGCGGCTTTTCTGGTGGGGCCGAGTTTCTCGATAACCTGATCTTCCTGCATTTCCGACAAATCCGCCACGCACAGAAAGAGACGTCTTGGCGTGGACATAGTCGTAACCTGCCCGTACCGTACCCTTTCGCTGTTCAACGCCTTGCGGATGAGCTCGTCCATATCGGCCATGGCCTTGGGTAGAAAGGCGGCCGGAATTTCTTCCGTTCCGATTTCAAGCAGCAGTTCTTTTCCCATTCCCTAATACTCCCGTGATCGCTTGTTGCTAAGATTATTTGCTGAGGGGATAACCCATTTTCTCACGTTGCTTCATATACAATTCGGCGCTCAGCCGGGCAAGGTTCCTGACCCTGCCGATATAACTGGTCCGTTCGGCGACGCTGATGGCTCCCCGGGCGTTAAGCATGTTGAAGGTGTGGGAACACTTGAGACAGCAGTCATATGTCGGCAGGACAAGTTCCATGTCGGCGGTGCGGATGCCTTCCCCTTCGTACATGTCAAAGATTTTCCTCAGCATCTCCACATCGGCCTTTTCAAAATTATAAATGGACCATTCCACTTCGCCCTGATGATGAACATCGCCGTAAGTTACCCGGTCGTTCCACTGCAGGTCGTAAACATTGTCGATTCCCTGTATATACATGGCTATCCGCTCGGTGCCGTAAGTCAGCTCGGCACATACGGGGTGGAGATCCACACCGCCGACCTGCTGAAAATAGGTAAACTGGGAGATCTCCATACCATCCAGCCATACCTCCCATCCCAGTCCCCAGGCCCCCACCGTGGGCGATTCCCAGTCATCTTCGACAAACCGGATATCATGTTCCAGGGGATCGATGCAGAAACCTCGGAGCGAGTCAAGGTAGAGCTCCTGAATGTTCAAGGGCGAGGGCTTCATGACTACCTGGTATTGGTAGTAATGCTGCAGGCGGTTCGGATTTTCGCCGTAACGTCCGTCCGTGGGGCGCCGTGAAGGTTCCACATAAGCCACATTCCAAGGTTCCGGCCCCAGGGATCTCAGAAATGTAGCCGGATTGAAAGTCCCTGCCCCTACCTCGAGGTCGTAGGGCTGCCGGACGACACAGCCATGGTCTGCCCAGTATTTTTCCAGCGAAAAAATCAACTCCTGAAAGGTCACGATAACCTCCTTACTGTTCAAATATTCTGCAAAGTTATTAAGGCTGATCGGATAACACGGCTAGGCATGGGTGTCAATAGGTATTTCCGCCGATGGCGCCTATCTGCCGGAGCTGCTTTAGGACCTGGAGGGATTTCAACTCCCGTCCCAGGAGATGCTGAATGAAATGGACGAGCAGATGCCTGCTTTCCTGGATGGCCTGCCGGGAAAGAATAAGTCGGGAAAGCCTGTCGACAGGCATATCCTTGGCGTGGATAAGGCTGCGGAGCGTTCCCAGGGACAATGAAGGCGTAGAGGGGTGAAAGGACTCGCAACGGCTGCACTTGAGCCCTCCCCGGCTGTTGCTGAAGCGATATGAGCTTTCCCCTTCCAATGGCCTGTTACAGAGGGCGCAGCGGTCGAGGACGGGTTCGTAGCCGGCGAGGTGCAGGAGGCGGATTTCGAAGAAAGACAATAAACCGGGTATAAACGGTCCGTTGTCCATGACGGACAGAAAATCGATTAACAACAAGAAAATCGGTTCGTTCTTTTTGCCTTCCACGGTAAAGGCTCCGGTCAGTTCAACCAGGTATGATGCGATCGTGCTTTTTTCAAGATCAGCGCGGATGGTAGAAAAATGATCAATCATATCGCATTGATCAACGAAGGCCAAGGAATCGGCTCCCTTCCGGGAAAAGCGGATGTCGGCACAGGAAAAGGGTTCGAGGGCATTGGCAAAACGCCGGCGAGAGCGACGTGCCCCTTTGGCGATACCCTTTACCTTGCCGAATTCGAGGGTATAGAAGGTCGCGATGCGGTCCGATTCTCCATAATCAAGGGCGTGGAGAACGACGGCCCTGGTTTTATGAATGGCGCGGGTGGTCATGGCAATTATGAAGCTCGTTGTAGGTTACCACCCCGCCCTTCATGGTCAGGACGGCCTTGCCGGTCAGGTTCCGGCCGAGGAAGGGCGTATTTTTGCTGCGCGAACGGATCGCTTCGCAGGAGACCGTCCATGAGCGCTCCAAATCGATAATGGTCAGGTCGGCCGGGAGGCCGGGACGCAGGCTTCCTCCGGTAATCCCCAGGATCATGGCCGGGCGGGTGCTCATTTTATCGATCAACTGGCTCAGGGTCAGGGTCTCCGCAGCGACGAGTCGGAGACTCAACGCCAATGATGTTTCCAGCCCGATCATGCCGCTGGCGGCATATTCAAATTCCACTTCTTTGTCCGTAAGGGCATGGGGGGCATGGTCACTCGTAATCGCGTCAATGGTTCCATCCCGCAGGCCTTCCTTGATCGCCTCGACGTCATGTTTCCCTCGCAAGGGGGGGTAAACCTTGGCATTAACGTCATAGGTTCTCAGGTCCTCATCGGTCAGGGTAAAATAATGGGGCGCCGTCTCGGCGGTGACCTTTATTCCTCTTGCCTTGGCGTCTCTGATCAGACGCACGGAACCGGCGGTACTGACGTGGGCGATATGGATGGACGACCGGGTGTATTCGGCCAGCAACAGATCTCTGGCTACCATGATGTCTTCGGCGAGCCCCGGTATTCCCGGCAAGCCCAGTTCCGTGGACGGAAATCCCTCATTCATGGCGCCGCCGGAGGAAAGACTGGTGTCCTCGCAGTGGGAGATGATGAGGAGGCCGAGGGAATCGGCGTATTCCAACGCCCGGCGCATGATGGCGCTATCCAGGACCGGTTTCCCATCGTCGGACAGAGCGATGGCCCCGGCTTCCTTGAGATCCCAGAACTCGGCAAGTGATTTTCCCTGTGATTGCAAGGTGATGGCGGCAATGGGATAAACATTGACGAGATTGGTCTCCGCCGCTTTTCTGAGAATAAATTCCGTAACGGAACGGGTGTCATTTACGGGATTCGTGTTCGCCATACAGGCAATGGATGTGAATCCCCCGGCGCAGGCGGCTTCGGAGCCGGTCTGAATGGTTTCCTTGTATTCGAACCCTGGTTCCCGCAGGTGAGTGTGCATATCGACCAGTCCGGGCGTGACGACAAAACCGGCAAGGTCCATGCCGGTTATGCCCTTTTTTCTTGACGCCGACAGGTTCTGGCCGAGTTTGACGACCTTTCCGTCTTCGATCAAGATATCCATCGGGCCGTCGATATGTTGGGACGGGTCGATAATCCGGGCTCCTTTGATAAGCCAATTCATATTATGCTTTGCCTCCTGTGAGAAGGTACAACAGGGCCATGCGCACCGCCACCCCGTTGGTGACCTGATCGAGAATGACCGAGTAGGGACCGTCGGCAATATCCGGGGATATCTCTACGCCCCGGTTGATCGGTCCCGGATGCATGACGAGGACGTCCTTTTTTGCCAGGGAGATGTTCTTCTTGCTCAGACAGAAGCGTTGGGCATATTCGCGGAGGGAAGGAAAAATGTTCTGATGCTGGCGTTCGATCTGAATCCGGAGCATCATGATGACATCAACCTCCTTGATGGCCTCGTCGAGGGATGAATGAACATTCACCCCCATTTGTTCGATATCTTTCGGGATCATGGTTGCCGGTCCGGCGACGGTGACTTGGGCGCCCATTTTCTTCAGACCGTAGATATTGGAACGGGCTACCCGGCTATGGGCGATGTCGCCAACAATGGTGACCTTCAGGTTTTCGAGGCGGCCTTTCTTGGCCCGGATCGTCATCATGTCGAGGAGTGCCTGGGTGGGATGCTCATGGGCGCCGTCGCCGGCGTTGATGATGGACTGTTTCACCATGCTTGCCAACATATGGGGGGCCCCGGCAGCGCTGTGACGGATAACGATCACATCGGGATTCATGGCCTCCAGGTTCCTCGCCGTATCGAGAATGGTTTCTCCCTTGACGACGCTGCTCGTCGAAGCGGAGATATTGATCGTATCGGCACTGAGGCGCTTTCCCGCAATCTCGAAAGAGGTCCGCGTGCGTGTAGAGGCCTCGTAAAAGAGATTGATAACCGTTTTGCCTCTTAAGGTGGGGACCTTCTTGATTTCCCGGGTGGATATCTCGATGAAGGAATCGGCCGTATCGAGAATGAGGACGATTTCATCCTTAGAAAGTTCCTTGATGCCCAGGATGTCTTTTCTCGCTAATATCATATTGCTACTCCTCAGAATCCATCTCGATTACGACTTCATCGGTGCCGTCCTTTTCCGTGAGCTTGACGCTGACATCTTCCCAGAGGGAAGAGGGCAGGTTCTTGCCGACAAAATCAGCCCGGATGGGAAGTTCCCGGTGTCCACGATCAATCAGGACGGCCAGTTGAATCAGCCGGGGCCGCCCGAAATCGATAAGGGCGTCCATGGCGGCCCGGATGGTTCTGCCCGTAAAGAGGACGTCGTCCACGAGGACCACCTTCCTGTCGTCCAGGGGGCAGGTGATGTCCGTCTTGCCGATGCGAGGCTTTTTGTTTGTTTTCAGCAGGTCGTCTCGATAAAGGGTTACGTCTAGGATGCCCAACGGGATTGCGACGCCTTCGATAGCGGCTATCTTGCTCTGGAGTCGGTTGGCAAGATAGACACCGCCGGTACGGATACCGATCAAAACGAGATCAGCGAGGCCCTTGTTTTTTTCCAGAATTTCATAGGCGATGCGGGTCAGTGAGCGATCGATGCCCTCGGCATCCATGACGACGCGGTTCTTATTTTTCATGGGTTCCTCATGAGATCAACAACGACAAAACAGTAAAAAGTATCTATGGATGTCTAAAAAACAAAAAAACCCCCCCTTGGCATTTGGGGAGGCCCGCTTACAACTATTTTGATCGTTACCCTTTTCACATCTTACCTTTTTCAATCTCTCCGGATTAATTTAAAAGGTTGCACCGTCTAAAAACCGAGTCACGTATAGAAGATCGAATCCTTTTTGTCAAGTTTTATAGCGGCCGGCCACCGTGAGCAATGAAAAGGCAACGGACAGACTGACGTCATCCATCCAGCCTCAGCAGGGGTTACAGCTTCATCCGGGCGGTCTGATCCTCGGGCTTTAACCGCAGGGCCTCCTGCCGATGGCTTTCATGAAATCCCAACCATGTTGCCTGTATTGTCGCTACTTTGACCAGTCATCCGTCAGTTCAATATTAGCTTTAGCCCAGCTGATAAGTTCGGATATGGAGGTGCCTTTGGGGAAAAACTCAATCACCCCCGCCTCCTTGACCTTGTCGATGTCGCTATAGTCCAGGAAGCCGCCGGCGGTAACCCTGACGTAGGACATGTCTTCCTTTTTCAGTAAGGCCATGATTCTGGCGATGTCTTCTATTTTGGCTCCCGGCAAGGTCGTAATGCCGATATGATCGACGGCCTCCTGGAGCGCTGAAGCGACGATAGCCTCAGGCCGCTGATTCTCCACGTGCACAACTTCGTAGCCCGCTTCCCGGAAAGCAAAGGATAGTCTCCCCACCGCCGCTTCATAACCATCGCCCAGTTTAGCCATTAAAATCCTTATCGTGCCTGTGCCCATGCTATGCTCCTTTCGCCCCTTGATTGCTTTCGACCGTCTCATCATGCATAATTATGAAAATAAGTCAATCAGTTACAAGCTTGTCCATCACTAATTATTTGCCAAGGATTTCTGTTATATGGGGCGGGGTGCTGCGATAGGCAGGAGTGGAAATAAGCTAAAAAAATGGGGAGACCCAAGGTCTCCCCGCATCCAGGAGGAATATTGGGTATTTACTGTCGGCTGTTCATGCCCGTTTGTTCAACCGATCAATTTCTTTTCTGACTTTTTAGGTCTGCATATCCTGTGCCATTATCTAGCTAAATTAATAAGTACTTGAATATCAAGGGTATTTATATTTTATTTAACCCATTGTCCGCAGGAGGGGCTTCCTTTATTAGCGGCAAGGATTGTCGATCCGCCCTGGTTGCGCTTATTAATAATGAACAATATCAAATTCTTATCTCAATGACGGATTTGTCCGGAATGTCGACGATAATGTCGAACCGGATTTTGTGGTTGACTTTCCCTTTGAATTGCCTATGATGCGGATCGTTGTCCATCCCCAATCGAACAGGTGGTATGAAGAAACGATGACCCCTCCCGAAAAGATTGTCTGGAAGGATCGGCCTCCCCAGGGGAGCAGACCATTCCTGCAGCCCATAGCCGTGGCGATTGTATGTGCTGTTTTTATCTGCCTTATTCTCATCATGGGGATCATGGACCTGCGGCGGTTGGATAAAACCCTGGTGGGCATTCTGGAAAATCGTGCCGTCGGGATTGTGGAAGTCGTACAGAGACTGGCCCAAGAAAATCTCAACAATCTTGTGCAGGCATCCCAGCAGAAGAGAAAAAGCACCTTTGTTCCCGTTGCCGCGGAGGCCTTTTCTCCCCAAAAGCTTTTGATCAACGCCCTTGCTCAATTAGCGGAGGAGGTCGATAACCACTGGAAGAAGGATCGCTTAAGCGAGGACTATCTGAGAAAGTATGCCGATGAAAAGGGGCTGTTGATGATTGCCGTAATGAATCGTAAAGGGCAGTGCGTGTTTCAGAGCCGGTCCCTGCCTCCGGAATTGGTCCCCGATAATCCCTCCGCCAAGATTACCATGGAACTCTTCGACCAGTTGGAACAGAGGAATAAGATTGGTTTTATCGCCTTGCGGAGGAAGGATGGGAGCGGGACGATCGTGATTGCCCTGGACCCTGCGGGGCTGCGCTTTTGGGCGACGAAGGTGTCCGTGGAGAAGGCCCTGCAGGAACTGGGGGGAGGCAAGGGCCAGGGGATATCCTATTTTATGATCACGGACACGCACGGGAAAATTCTGGCCAGCGCCGGAAGGTTGCCCGAGAAATGGAAGCCTGCGGACATGCATGTAACCGAGCTCCTCGCCGGCAACCGCCGCGTCGAAAGTAGAAAGGTTGCATACCTGGAGAAACCTATGCTCGATATCGCCATTCCTATTTATCTGAACCGCCAGGTCATGGGTATTGCGAGGATAGGATTGGAACGGGAGAGCACGGAAAAGATTCTTGACGAAAACGGGGAAAATATTGCCATTTTCATGGGACTCACGATGCTGATTGCCTTCATGTCCATGTGGGTGCTTTACATGAACCAGAACCGGCATCTGGCGGGGATAATCAGCATGGAGCGCAAACTTGAAAAGGCGGAAAGGCTTTCCGCCCTTGGTCAGCTTGCCGCCGGAGTGGCCCATGAGATCCGCAACCCCTTAAATGCCATCAGCATGGCGTCGCAGCGCCTGAAGAGGGACTTTGTCCCCGCTGACGAAAGCAAGACCAATGACTTTCAGACGATTACCGGCGTAATTCGTGACGAGATCCGCCGCCTGAACGGGATTATCGAGGAATTCCTGACCTTTTCGAGAAGCCGCCGCCTCGACCTGCGGGAATATCCCGTAACGGAGGTTCTGCAGAAAATCGTGAATCTCCTTGACGAAGAGGTTCGAGAGCAGGGGATCGCCCTGGAAACGCACTGGATGGAGCCGTCGCCGGTGATTCCCATGGACATGGACAAACTCCAGCAGGCCCTCCTCAACTTCATCAAGAATGCCGTCGAATCCATTTCCGGGGCGGGGAAGGTTACCTTGACGGTAGAACCGGAGAAAAAGGGCTGGATCAACGTCCGCATTGTTGACACCGGGTGCGGGATGACGGCGGAAGAAATCGAGCGAATTTTCAATCCCGAATATACGACCAAAGAGAAGGGGCTGGGTTTGGGGCTGCCCCTTTCCCATGAGATCATCCGCGGCCATGGCGGGGAGATTCGCGTTACGAGCCAGAAAGAGGTGGGTACGACATTTGAAATTCTCCTGCCGGCCGCAAAAACGGGAAACAGGACTTAAAGATTTCTGAGGGAGTGGCTATGAGGTCATTGAATATCCTGATTGTTGAAGATGGACAGTCGCAACGGGAAATGCTGAGGGATTTCCTGATTCAGGAGGGCCATGCCGTCAAGGAAGCGGATAATGGAGAAAAGGGGGTTACCCAGGTCCGGGGCGCCCATTTCGACCTCGTCCTCCTTGATTACAAGATGCCGGGCATGGACGGGATGCAGGTCCTCACGGCGATCAAGCAGATCAATCCGGAAATCGATGTCGTCATCATTACCGCCTATGGAACCATCGAGACGGCCGTGGAGGCCATGAAGGCCGGGGCCATCGATTACATCACCAAGCCCGTGGAATTCGAGGAGCTGCTGATCCTGGTGGATCGGGTAGCCGAACGCCGCACCCTGATCAAGGAGAACGAGATCCTGAAACATGAACTCCGAGAGAAGGGAGTCACGACGGACCAGATTATTTACCGGAGCCCCAAAATGGACGCCCTGATCAATATGGCCGGCCGGGTGGCGTCAAGCAGGGCTACCATCCTCATCCAGGGAGAGAGCGGCACCGGCAAGGAACTAATGGCCCGGCTGATTCATCACCTGAGTCCCCGCTCCGCCCGGCCCATGCTCGCCGTTAACTGCGGCGCCCTCCATGAGAATCTCCTGGAAAGTGAGCTCTTCGGCCATGAAAAAGGGTCCTTTACCGGGGCGGCGGCCCGGAGGATCGGCCGTTTCGAGGAGGCGGACGGCGGCACCCTTTTCCTCGATGAGATTGGAGAACTTTCATCCACGGTTCAGGTCAAGCTCCTGAGATTCCTCCAGGAACGGGAATTCCAGCGCCTCGGGGGCAACCAGACCCTGCATTCCGATGTGCGGATCATCAGCGCCACCAACCGGGATCTGGAGGCCCGGGTTAAGGAAGGGGCCTTTCGGGAGGATCTTTTCTACCGCCTTAATGTCGTGACCATGGCCATGCCGCCGCTCCGGGATCGAAAAGAGGACGTACCGCCCCTGAGCGAGCATTTTTTGCAGAAGTACGCCCAGGAAAACGGCAAGACCATCAAAGGAATCAGCAGTGAAGCCCGAGACCTGCTCATGAAGTATGATTATCCGGGAAATGTCCGGGAACTGGAGAACATCCTGGAGCGGGCCGTCGTCATCGGCCGGGAAGAGATCATCTCCGTGGAGGACCTGCCTTTCCTGGAAGACGCCCTCTCCTCGTCGGACGACGGCAAAAAGGCCGAGGGCCTGTTGCGGGGGTCAATGGAAGAGATGGAACGCAAGATGATCGTCGAAGCCATGGAAAAGGCAGGGGATCATCAGACGAAGGCGGCGGAGATCCTCGGCATCAGTGAACGGATGCTCCGTTACAAACTGAAAAAATACGGCCTGAAAACCCATTAAGGAAAACAATAGGCACCAGGCGATGATGGGGTGGCTTCTCCTCCTCTTCAGAGCGGCAGTTTCAGGATCGCCCTGGCCTCTGCAGGTGAGGCGATCTCCCGGCCATATTCCCTCGCAATTCTGACTACCCTCTCCACCAACTCGGCGTTGGTTTTTGCCGGCACTCCCCGGCGCAGGTAAATGTTGTCTTCCATTCCCACCCGGATATGGCCGTCCATAATCATGGCCATGGGCAACTGTCCCGCCCCGATCCCGATATTGGACCACGTGGCTTCCGGGGGGGAGGTATGCGTGGATATGGAGAAAGGCCTGCGGCGTCGCCGGGGTGCCCCAGGGGGTACCCAGGACAAACTGAAAGTGGAGGGGATCGGCGAGCTTTCCTTCCTGGCGCATCCGGAGGGTGGTGATCATCATGCCGAGATCGAAGATCTCAATTTCCGGTTTAACGCCGGCGGACGCCATCATCGCGGCGGCCTGATCGAGGAAAGCGGGGGTATTGATAAAGGCATGACCGCCCAGGTTGATGGAGCCGGCGTCTAAAGATGCCAGTTCCGGTTTGAGCGACAGGGGGACGAGACGATCTGCGACCGGGAGATTCCGTCCGGGGATGCCGCTTGTCGTGAGGCTGAGGTCCGTTTTTTTCCGGAGCGGCGCGACCACCCGGCGGAAAAGCTCGACATCCTGGCTGCTCAGGCCCGTTTCGGGGTCCCGGAGATGGACAATGGACGCCCCGGCCTGCCAAGCCTCAAGGGCCGATTGGGTGATTTCTTCCGGGGTGATGGGGATGTCGGGGGCTATATCCCGCATCATGCGGCTGCCCGTAATGGCGGCGGTGATGATTACTTTATGCATGCAAGGGTACGTTCCGTCTCCGCGATGGCCTCGTCAAGGATGGCCACCAGCTCATCGATCTGTCCTGCCGTGATGATGAAGGGGGGGCGATGAGGATGTGGTCGCCGTTGACGCCGTCGGCGCCTCCGCCCCCGGGATAGACGATCAGCCCCTTGTCAAAGGCCAGGTTGCCTACGAGGGCGTTGACCTTCAGGGCGGGGCCGAAGGTTTCTCTGGTCTCCCGGCGGCGGACGAATTCTACGCCGGCGAAAAGTCCCAGGCCCCGGACGTCGCCCACCATGGAATGGCGGTAGAGGATCTTCAGCTTTTCAAGGAGATAGGACCCCATCTTTGCGGATCTGGCGACCAGGTCGTGACGGTCGATGTAGTCGAGGACGGCGATCCCCGTGGCGCAGGCCAGGGGATTCTGGCTGTAGGTATGGCCGTGGACGAAATTTCCGTTTCCATTTTTGATTGCTTCGTGGACGTCCTCGGTGGTAATGACGGCGAAAATGGGGTAATATCCGGCCCCGAGACCCTTGGCGCCGACGATCATGTCGGGGGCAACCCCCCAGTGCTCGATGGCGAAGTTCCGCCCCGTCCGGCCGATGCCGGTCATGACCTCATCGACGATCAACAGCACATCATAACGGTTGCAGATTTCCCGGATTCTCTGAAAATAGCCGTTTTTGGGAACCAGTGCCCCGGCGGTGGCCCCCACGACCGGCTCGGCCATGAAGGCGGATACGGAATCAGGACCCTCGTAGAGGATCGTCTTTTCCAGGTCGTCGGCGCATTCGAGCTGGCAGCTTTCCGGCTTCAGGCCAAAGGGGCAACGGTAACAATAGGCGGGGAGGACGATATGGGGGGTATGCTGGATCAGGGGCTGGTAGTAGCGCCGTCGCCCCGTATGGCCGCTCAGGGCCAGGGCTCCCAGGGTATTGCCGTGATAGCTTGTCCAGCGGGAGATGACCTTGAATTTCATATGCTTGCCCCGGTCAACCTGGTACTGGCGGGCCAGCTTGACGGCTGTTTCCACTGCTTCCGATCCCCCGGAGAGGTAAACTGGGAACCATGGGAAAAGGCTACCTTGCCGAGCTGCACAAGCATGGCCTCCTCAAGATCCCGGAGGCCGTGCCCGAGGGCGGCGACCACGGCCCCCCCCCGACCCGTTAGGGGCTCTCTTCATAATTCCTATTTTGCAAAGCGGGTTCTCAGGTTGGACAATCCCTTGAAATGTTTTCTTTCCTCTTCGATCACGTCGTCAATGACGGCATGTTCGTTTGCAGAAACAAAGCGCTTTATTTCGTGGTAATAGAGGATGGAGTCGAGTTCCCGCTGCATGGCGAAATCGATTGCCGCCAGGGTATCCTTTACCTTGGCCAGTTCCGTCTCCAGCATCCCCTTCTTGAAGATGATCTTATTGTCCACGTAGTCGTGCAGGTAGGCCGCATATTCTCCATCATAGGTCTCGGGGGGATTGTCTTTGTCCATGGCGGCAAAGATCCGGCTGAAGGTCTTCTGGTGCTGAAGCTCTGCGTCCGCCAGATTGCTGAATATCTTTTTCGCATCCTCGTCTTTGGCCAACTGCATGGCATACCGGTAGAAATGCTCGCCGTTCTCTTCGATACGCACGGCAATTTCCACAATGTCACTGCCTCTGAAAGCGCTCATACTAAACCTCCTCGAACTTCAATATATGACGGCTTCGTAAAACATCCGGATGCGGCGTTGCGCGGCATCCTTCGTCTCATTCCTCATGATTGTCGCGCCTTGCTTGCGGATCTTTTACGAAGCCGTTGCTTATGCCCAAGGGTTCCTCTTTTTACCTGTTCTTCAACCGACAGATGTATAAAGGAAAACAGCTTCCTTCACAACCACTTTTTTCTTTTGAAGAAGTGGACCATGGAGAGGGCGACCGTAACCATGATCCCCAAGACCATAAAATATCCCCACCGCCATTCCAGCTCGGGCATGTACTTGAAATTCATGCCGTAGACTCCCGCCAGAAAAGTCAGGGGCATGAAGATCGTGGCGATAATGGTCAGCACCTTCATTACCTCATTGAGCCGGTTGCTCACGGAAGACAGGTAGATGTCCAGCATGCCCGAGAGTATGTCACGATAAGTTTCTATAGTATCGATAAGTTGAATGGTATGATCATAGACGTCCTTCAAGTACAGATCGGTCGCGGTTTCCATGAGGGTCGAATCGCTGCGCTGAAGGGCGTTGACAGCTTCCCGCAGCGGCCAGATGGACTTTCTCAGATAAAGCATTTCCCGTTTGATGTCCTGGATGGCATGCAGGGTGTCCCGCTCCGGGCGGGTGACTAACTGGTCCTCCAGGGATTCGATATTTTCTCCCAACTTTTCGAGGAGGATGAAATACTGATCAACAATGGTGTCGATGATGGTATAGGCGAGGTAATCGCCGCCGGCCTTTCTAATTCTTCCCCGGGCGGTGCGGATTCTTTCCCGGATCGGTTCCATGAGGGGGCTTTGCCTCTCCTGGAAAGAAATGAGGAAATGGGGACCGAAGACAATGCTTATCTGTTCCGGCATGAGTTCTCCGCCCCCCTCCGGCGGTAGAGATAAATCCTTCAGGACAATATAGATGTAGTTGCCGAAGTCCTCCATTTTGGGACGCTGGTCTGTATAAAGAATGTCCTCGATGGTCAGAGGATGGAGATGATAAAAGTCACCCAGCTGTTCCATGAGGCCGATATCGTGAAGTCCCGCGACGTGAAGCCAGGACACCGTATCCGTCTGTTCCCGCAGGCCACGACATTCCCCAATCCCGGTCAGAGTTTTTTCCGCGATCCCCTCTTCATTGTAAACCATCAGGGAGAGCAGCGGTTCCTCGGTATGCCTTTCCCCGACGTGGACCAGAGACCCCGGCGGGAGGCCGGTTTTCGCTATTCTTGTCCGGTAATTTTTCCGCATGGCCTAACCTCTCCCATATAGTGGTTGAGATTTAGTCATCATTGCCGGGGATGTCAATGTAAAAAAGTTATGCGCCGATCTTTATATTGACAAAGTGCAAGCTTCGTGTCTCAATTTATCACAGCAGAATAAAAGACCGACCGAACCAGAGATAAAAGGATGATAAGGGTGAGGGATTTCGTGCTGATCTCGATCAAAAAAAATGTTATTGCCTGTTTCCTGTTGCCCATTTCCTGTTGCCTCTTTTGTCTGGCGGCGTCTCTCGCCTTTGCCGGGGAGTCTGTGGAGTTGAAGGTTTTGGGTCTCGACGGCGACGTACTGAAAAACGTCCAGGCCGCCCTTGCTGTTCCTCCCGGACTTGTCAAGGACGGTAAGATCGATGTCTTGTGGCTCGATCATTTCCAGGAGCAAATGCCCCGGAAGATACAGGAAGCCCTCGAAGCCCTCGGTTACTATCATGGGGTGGCCACCGTATCACGAGAAATAACGCCGGAAGGGATTTTCCGTGTGACCGTGACGGTTGAAGCGGGGGAGCCGGTCCGGGTGCGGAGCGTGGCTCTTCGCATCGAGGGTCCCGGCGAGGGAGAGGCGGCTTTGCGGAATGCCGTCGAAAAATTTCCCCTTAAACAAGGCGATATCCTGCGTCATGACGCCTACAAAGAGGCCAAAAGAGGCATTCAAGATCTTGGTATCGGTATGGGCTACCTGAACGGCCGCTTCTCCCGTCAAGATATTCAGGTGACAGTCGGTCAAGCCGCTGCCGATATTGACCTCGTCTATGTGACGGGCCCCCGGTATTTTTTCGGAAAGATCAATTTTTCCGGCGCCCCCGGGTATCCACAAATGTTTCTGAACCGGTATGTGGCGTTCAAGGAGGGAGAGGTATTCTCTTATGAAAAGATCTGGGAGACCCAGCGGAATCTTACCCTTGCGGACCGTTATTCCGATGTCCGGATCGAGACGGACAAGGAGAAGGCGCAAGAAAACCGGGTTCCCGTGGAGATAAAGCTGACCCCCTCGCCGGAGAATCAGGTGAAAATCGGCGGCGGCTACGGCACCGATACGGGGCCGCGATTTTCCGTTACCTACCGGGACAAGAACGTCCTCGCCGCCGGCCACCAATGGGACACGGGGGTGAATGTCAGTAAGGTCCTGCAGGGTGTCGCTATGGGGTATACGGTGCCGGGAGCGGATATCCGGACTTTCTCGGCCCTTAAAGTCAATCTCAAGCAGGAAAACAACGATACCTATACGACGAAGGAAATGTCCATGGAGTTGCAGCACGTCCGTCCCTATTTCTTCGACAAGTCGGGGGCCGTCTTTCTCCAGGTGTTGCGGGAAAGCTCCGACGCCGGCGATCACAAGACGAATACCTTCTCCCTGATGCCGGGATTCCGCATTTTCGACCGTCAGTACGACCATCCGGCGCGGCCGACCAAAGGGTTCTCCTATCTGGCGGAAATCAGGGGAACCAATCAGACGCTTGGCTCCTATACGGGCTTTATCCAGGGCAGCCTTACCGGGAGCGGTCTTTACCCCCTGGGCGGTGGGTTTTCTCTCCTGGCCAGACTTAATGCGGGCGCTACGCTGCAGAATGAGGGGTCGAAGGAGCTGCCCATTGCCATTCGGTATTTTGCCGGCGGCGACAACAGCGTTCGGGGATATGCCTATCAATCCTTGGGGGCAAAGGATGACAAGGGTAACGGCGGCGGCGGGAAAAACACCCTGGTCGGAGGCGTCGAGATGGAGCGCGTTCTATGGAAAGACTGGGGGGCCGCCGCTTTTTATGATGTCGGTAACGCCTTTAACAGTTTCCGTGAAATGGATCTTGCCCAGGGGGCCGGAATCGGCTGCCGTTATTATACTCCTGTCGGTCCCATAAAACTTGACATCGCCAGACAGCTCGGAACGCCCGAACCAACGTTCCGCCTCCATCTCGGATTCGGATTTACCCTATGAATAAAAAAGCGATTGTCCCCCTTACTCTGCTTGCCTCGATCCTGGTGCTTGCCGGAATCGTGGTTTGGCTCTTCTATACCGAGACGGGGGCCCAATATCTTGTCAACCGCCTCATTCGTTTCGTTCCCGCCAAAATAGAAACCGCCGGGATTTCGGGAACCCTGGCGTCAGAGCTTGCCGTTCGTGACCTGCGGATTATTAGCATTACTGAAGGACATCGGCTTACGATCGGAAAGGCGAGCGTGCAATGGCGGCCCTGGGAACTCCCCCTGGGAAAGGTCGTGCTGGCTAAGCTGATTTTGCGGGAGGTTTCCCTTCAGGATGGTCGTCCCGATGACCCTATCGGCTTGACCTGGCCCCGATTACCGGAAGCGCTGTCATGGTTTCAGGGACGTATCGATCAGCTCGAGATCCGGGGGCTTGTCTACCGGAGCGGCAGCCGGGAGACCCTTATCCAGAAGGCCGATTGCCGAGTTGACTACTCATACGGCTTTGCCCGCATCCACGACCTGTTTATGGAAAGTATGGCCGGGAAAATGACGGGAGCCATCCAGACCCATCTGATGAGCCCCTTCCTCGTTGCCGATATCAAGATCGAACCGAAAGGGTCTTCATGGCCCATGACAGTGCTCCAGGCCCGGCTTCGGGATCCTGACCGATCAATGTATGTCAACGGACCATTCACGGCCAAGATCTTCGACGGCCTTAAGGAGCGGTTCACTCTTAATGGCGGCGTTTCCGTCGATCGCCATGCCCTCACTTTCGCGGGCCTATCCCTGAAGGAAAATGGACGTAAGGGCGCCGTCAAGGGCGAGGGGAAGGTCGATTTTTCCCGAGCTGTGACGTTTATCCAGGGGGTCGTGAAGGCCGAGGAGCTCGACCTCACCCGAGAGGCGGGTGTAGAATGCCGTCTTACGGGAAACCTCGACATTGCGGGTAATCTCTCTTCCTATCAGGGGCGTTTCCGCCTGCGGCCGTATTTTACTGCCGGGGATTCGGGAGAAGCCTCCGGCGTTTTTTCCGGGGATCGGGACCGGGTAAGCATCGAAGAGCTGCGCATGAACCTTGACCTTGGTAAAGGGACGATCAGCGGTCGCATGCATGTCAACTGGGAAAAGGGTCTTGCCGCTACGGCAACGCTTCACGCAAGAAAGATAGACCCTTCCCGGAAGGTGCCCGATTTGCGGGGAGAAATCAATGCCGACTTGGAAGGGTCCTTCCGCAGGCCCCCGGGGGCTTCCGTGGAGGCGGACGTGAAAGGCCGGCTTCTCGGCAGCCAGTTGATGGGTAAACAATTAACCGGGACGGTTAAAGCCCGCTGGAAAGACGAAAGCCTCAAGCTCGATGACCTGAGCTTGCAGGGAGACGGGTTCTACGTCCGCGCCCGGGGTGCTGCGCGGGACCGTATCCTCTATGAGGCGCGAGTTACAAAGCTTTCCCGCCTGCTGCCGAAGGCGGAAGGGCAATTTCAGGGCCAGGGATGGTTTCGGTTGCACAACCGCCTCCTCTCCGGAAAGCTTGTCGCTGCGGGAAAAGGGATTGCTGTTGATCGCACAACGGTCGAGTCCTTGACGGCAGATCTTTCCCTTGCCGAGGGTGGGAACAAGGACCTCCAGGCTAGGGTGACGGCGAAAAATCTGTCCCTGTGGGAGACGAGGTGGCGGGATGCCGAGCTGAAGGTAGGAGGAACAAGGAGCCGGCACCGTGCCGAGCTGACGTTCATGGGCCCGGAAAACGGCATACGGATTCAGGCTGCCGGTTCGTACCAGCAAGCGGTCTGGACCGGAATAATCGAGGATGTCCTCTGGGACAGCAAACGCTTCGGTTCCCTGGCCATTGTCAAGCCGGCGGACATTGTGGTCACAAGGCATGCCTTTTCCCTTTCCCCCCTCCTTCTGGCCGGACGCGGAGGGGAACAATTGGAATTGGCCGCCCGTATGGATGGTCAAAAAAAACAGGAGTCCCTGTCCGCCGGATGGCAGGATTTCGAGCTTGGCCGGGTGACCTTTTTTGCCGCCGACACGGAGATGGCCGGTAAGACTACCGGGAAAATACAGGTAAACTGGCCGGGAAGGGCACGATTCCGCATGTCCGGAGCGGCGATGGTCAAGGGAGAAGTATCCCACGGGACATGGAAGCTTCCCGTTCGGGAGGGTCAGACCCGCATCCGCTGGGATGAAAGGGGCTTGGACGTGAGACAATCCCTCGACTTGGGAGCAAAGGGAAAGGTTACGGCGGTATTGTCCTCTGCGGCGCCGCCGGCCGGGGCGATGCCCGGGGAAGGAACCTTTCAGATACGCCTTGCAGATATGGATCTTCAACTTATCAAACCCTTGCTGCCGGCGTCGCTGGAGACGGAAGGCCGTCTCTCCGGGCAAGCGGACGGCCAACTGCTGCCGCAACAGCGGTTTACTATGAAGGGGCAGTCAACGGTTTCAGGGGGGGCTTGGAGGATCGCCTACCCGAAAGGGAAGGTGCAGCTTTCCCAGGAGCGTCTTGCCCTTGCCTGGAACTGGCAGGACGACGCCCTGCGGGGGACGCTGGAGGGCAAGCTCGTAAACCACGGTGAAATACGCTCCACCTTCAGCTTGCCGATCAAGGCGCAAATCCCGCTGAAAATGGACAAAGCAGGACCTCTTGCCATTGCCGCCAAGGGAGACCTCCGAGAAAAAGGATTGCTCAGCGCCCTCTTTCCCGGAACAGTCCGAGAAACTCACGGTCAACTGGTCATGGATCTGGCCATGACCGGATCATGGCAATCTCCTGCCTATCAGGGGACGGTCCGTCTGGACCGGGCCGGAGCTTATGTCCCGGCTACGGGAATAAGCCTTGAGGATGTAAGCGCCGTAGTAAGATTCTTCCGGGACCGGATCGAGATCGAACAGGCCTCCGCCCGTTCCGGGGACGGCAGCATCAAAGGGAAGGCGACGCTCTGGTATGGAGACAGAAAAATACAGCGCATCAAGGGTTCCTTGGCGGGGGAGAGGTTTCAGGCCGCCTACCTTCCGGAGCTCCAAATAATAGCGAATCCCCGTCTCACTTTCGAAGGAACCACCGCGCTGCTGATCCTGCGCGGGGCTATCGATGTCCCGGAAGGGCGGTACACCGAGTCCAAAGAACCCGGTATGATCCAGACAAGCCGGGATGTCCGGGTCCTGGACAGGGGAGAAAAAAGACCCAGTCCCTCCCCCGTTGCGATGGATATTGACCTCTCCATTAGTTTGGGGGAAAAGGTTTTCATGAAAACCCGAGATATTGAAGGGAGGTTTACCGGCAAGATGACCGCTGTCGGCAGGAGGCTGGATAATCTCCGCACCCGCGGCGAGATCCACATCACCCAGGGAACTCTCTATGCGGCAGATGCCAAGCTTCCCATTGAAAGGGGCCACATCTTCTTCAAGGACAAGCCCTTTCCCCTTGCTTCCCTTGATATCCTGGCGGTAAAGACGGTCGGTGATGTTCGGGCGGGATTGCTTGTGACCGGCACCATTCGCACCCCCGTCGTAACCCTCTATTCTGTGCCCTCCATGTCGGACCAGGACGTACTCGCCCATATCGTCTTCGGTACGAGCTATACCGGCGACAAAATCCAGGTCACGACGCTGCTGAAATCGGCAGGAATGTTTCTTGCCCAGGGAAAATCGGGGGGGCTCGAAGACAGCCTGAGAAAAAGCGCCGGTCTGGAGATCGGGGGGCTGACTTCCCCTAATCGCTCGAAGCAGGGAAGGACCGATATGACCACTTCTCTATCCCTGGTGGGCCAGTATTTGTCGCCCCAGCTCTATGTCGGTCTGGGGTGGGCCCTCTTCAGCGATGATATCCTGTATGTCATGAAATATTCCCTCACGAAACAATGGGAAGTGGAAACGAAGGCGGGAACGCAGAGCAGCATCGATCTCTTTTTCAAGATCGACTTCGATTGACGGCTTCGTAAAAGGTCCGGATGCGGCGTGGCGCTGCATCCGGACCCGTAGCAAGCACGGGGCAGGCTTGCTGCGAAGTATGTCAAGTACGCCTCATTCCTCAGTATTTGCGCGCCTTGCCTGCGGATCTTTTTACGAAGCCGTCAATTATGGCCAACTTTTCCACTTTTTTACGGGCTCCTCTTGATTAGTTCTTTTTTTCGTTTTGATCGTTACCTCAACCGTAGGCGGTTTACCGCCCTCAAACCTGACATTCGGCGGATAGCGGAGGACGGCTGCGAAGCTGGTCCGTTCGGCAATTTTCGAGAGATCGATGGGTTCGGTCTGAATCTTAATCTTTCCCTGGGTAGCGGCGACGCCGGGAACGATGACCCGCACTGCCGACGGGGAGGCGGATATTTCCTGGACGGCGATTCCCCGGGGAGGCTTCCCGGTAGTGGGGACGGCAACGGGTATGGAAACGGCAACGAAACGGGAGGCCGTAATTGTAACCTCCGGGGGGATAACTGCTACTACGGTAAGACTTGATGGGGCCTTCACCATCTCCCGGGTGAGAATAATTGCCTGTTTCCCCTCACGAATATCACCTAATTTCACAGATATTTTAAGTGTTTCCGGATCAAGGAGCTGAAATGCCTGAGTGGGTCCGGAGAGGATCACTTTTGCTTCCGTAAGCTTGGGATCTTCAAGGATGTACTGGCGGGAGACGTTGAGATACTCAATGGGAATGAGGAAGTCGCGGCGGACAGATTCTTTCTGGTAGCCGAAAACAACCCACAGGATGCATGCCAGCGCCAGGGCGATTACCTTTTCCCGGGTGTTCTTCTTGATTTCCTGCGATAAGCGCGATGTCTTCCCTTGCTCGGGCGACATTTCCCGATAGAAGGTCTCCAATTCGTTTTGCAGGGCCGCTGCGCCGCTCAAGGCCTGAATCCTCTCGTTCCGGGCGATAGAAATGGTGCCCCGTTCTTCCGACACGACGATGCAGAGGGCGTCGGAACGCTCGGCAAGGCCCAGGGCGGCGGTATGGCGCAGGCCCGTCGCGCCGATCCGCTCCATATTCGTTGACAGGGGCAGGTGACAGCCGAAACGGGTGATGCGGTTCCCATAAATGATGACGGCGCCGTCGTGCCCCGGGGAGTGGGGATCGAAGATGCTTTCGAGGAGGGCCTGACTGAGCAGACCGTACAGTTTTGTGCCGCCGCTGATGTGCCTGTCCAGGGGGTCGTCTCCCCCCAGCACGATCAGGGCGCCCCTATGATTTCTCGCCAGGTTTGCCACCGTTGCCGCAAGCACTTCCGTTTCCTCATGTTGAGGGCCGGCGGATCGCGCCTGTTTATTGAGGCGACCGATAATGGCGAGGCGCTCGAAGAACCTGCGCAGGTCTTCCTGAAAAATGACAACGAGCACAAAGAGCAAGATAGCGAAGAAACCCTGAAGCACAACCGTTGTCAAGTAGAGCTGAAAGAAGCGTGCCGTGACGTAGACGGCGCTGATGCCGACCAGGACGAAACGAGAGGCCCGCTCTTTAAACCAGACGAGGAGGGCATAGATCATCAGGGAAACAATGATGATATCAAGAACATCTTGGATTCTGAGATTATTGATTATGGAGATTATCGTCTGCATCGTGATCCCTGATTGATACTATTGTCTTTATGTGGATAAGCCGCCATGAAAGTCAAGAAGAGAGCTTGACGGCAACGGGCAGCAGACAATTCGCGGACAGCATTTCCATTGACTCGCGGACAACTAAGGATTATAGTTTTTCAAATTTCTCTTTGGCCGGAAGGAGGGTCGTATATGAAAAAGGCGCTCCACCTTGCCATGGGCGTCCTTTTTCTACTGGTTGTTTTCTGTTCGGTGGCCTCCGCCAAGATGTTTCTCGGGGAAGGGACAATCGAGGCAAAAGAACCGTCGGGTTGAGGCGGCGGTCGAATATCCCATCAAGAAAGATGATATCGTGTATTCTCCACCCATGAGCCAAGAGAGCTTACATAACGGGATTAACCAAACGGCAGCGTTGATTGCCAAAGCCGGGAAAGTAGTCGTTTTTACGGGAGCGGGGGTCAGTACGGAGTCGGGTATTCCCGATTTCCGCAGCCCCGGAGGTCTTTGGTCCAAGTTTGACCCCGACGATTTTACCATCGAGCGCTTTCTGTACAGCCCGGAAACACGAAAAAGGCAATGGAAATCTCTGCTCGACGGAGGGATCTTTGCTCAAGCCCAGCCCAATGCCGCCCACAAGGCCATCGCCTGGCTGGAAAACATCGGAAAGCTGTCCTGTGTGATTACCCAGAATGTGGACAACCTGCACCAGAAGGCGGGTAACAGCCCCGACAAGGTACATGAACTTCACGGCAATATGAAGTGGCTCAAGTGTCTCGATTGTTTTGAGCGATATCCGTTGGAGGACCTGCTCGCGAGATTCCGCGAGACCGAGGAGGTCCCGGGCTGCGGTCGTTGTCAGGGGATTCTGAAGCCCGATGTGATCTTTTTCGGAGAGTCCCTGCCAACCCAAACATTGAAGGATGCAACCTCTGCGGCCAGTAACTGCGATCTCCTTATCGTCATCGGTTCCTCCCTCGTCGTCTATCCGGCGGCTTACATCCCCCTCTACGCCAAGGGAGGGGGGGCAAAGCTGGTGATTATCAATAAGGCGGAAACCTCCTATGACGCCAATGCCGATGTGGTGATCCATAGGGGCGCAGGTGCGGTGATGGATAGGATCGTAACGGTCATGCAGCAACTGGACGCCCCATGTGCCTGATCATCCTTTCCTGGCGGACCCGCACCGATTTTCCCCTGATTCTCGCAGCCAACCGGTATGAGTTCTATGACCGGCCTTCGCTGCCGGCCGATTTCTGGCCGGACCATCCCGACATTCTGGGGGGGCGGGACCTTAAGGAAGGGGGAACCTGGCTGGGGATCACCAGAAAGGGACGCATTGCCGCCCTGACCAATTATCGTGATCCCCTTTCCATGCGAGGGAATGCTCCTTCCCGGGGCTGGCTGGTCCGGGATTTTCTTACTGGCCACGACCGGCCGGGAGACTACCTGGAACGATTCCAACTGGAGGCCCCCCGTTATAATGGTTTCAGCGTGCTTCTTGGAGACGGCTCGGGGCTGTATTATCTTTCCAATCGTGGCGGTGGAGGCGTCACCCCCCTTGCCCCCGGTATCCACGGCCTCAGCAACCACCTCCTTGACACGCCCTGGCCCAAGGTCGGGAAGGCCAGGGAGCGCTTCCGCAGCGCCATCGCCGGGAAGAACAGTCCCCCTGCTGACTGATTCCTCGCGGCCCGAAGATGGCGATCTACCCGAGACGGGGATCGGATTGGAGTGGGAACGCATCCTGTCGTCCGTTTTCATCGCTATTCCTGTTTACGGGACCAGGTCTTCCACGGTGTTGATGATGGATCGCTTTGGCCGCGTCCTCTTCGAAGATCGACAATTTGACGGGAATGCCGGTGCCTGTATGACTGCCCGTTTTGCGTTTGCTCTGGAGGGAAACAATGTCGAGATGTGAATATCCGCAAAAACCGATCGTAGGCGTAGGCGCCATTGTCGTGAAGGAAGGGAAGGTGCTCCTCGTGAAGCGGGCCGCCCCTCCGAGCCGGGGCTTGTGGGCGATCCCCGGCGGGTCGCTGGAGCTGGGAGAAACCATCCAGAGCGGGGCGGAACGGGAAATACTTGAAGAAACGGGCATTCGGATCAGGGCGGGGACCCCGGTATATACCTTTGATTTTCTGGAATATGACGCAAAAAATCGGCTTCAGTATCATTTTGTCATTGTCGATGTGGAGGCCGAGTATGTGTCGGGAGAGATACAGGCTGCCGATGACGCCCTCGCTGCCCGCTGGTCCTCCCCGGAGGATTTGGAGGGGTTGCCTGTATCCGTAAACACTCTGAAGATTCTTAGGGCCAGGGGGTTTATTTCTTCTTGAAATCCATGGGCATTTTAATTTAAGATGGCCGAGTGGAATCATGTCTTAGGGGGTCGAACGAATCATAATGATAAGGAGGTCTTTATGAAGAGAATGACGGGTTATCTGGTTATGGCAATGATTGCGGTGGCGCTAGTTATGCCTGCGGTGGCGAAAGCGACTCCGAAGGTGGAAGGGGAAATCAAGGCGGTCCTGAAAAAACACGGCGAGCTCTATAAGGCGAGGGATCTCAAAGGGATCATGAACCTCTATGCAAAAGGACCGGAGGTCATGTCCATCGGTTCCGAGGAAGGGAAAGTCGCCATCGGACAAGGGCAGATCAGCGCCGAATACAAGAAGTCCTTTGTGGCGATTGCCGAGCTGAAATCCATAAGCAGCAGCAATTTTAAGATGTCCGTCTCCGGAAACGTTGCCTGGGTCTATCTCCAGATCAAGGCCAGCCTGGTCTTTGCTCAGGGGGGCAAGCCGCTGGATGTCAAAGGTCACTTCACGGCGGTCTTAAAGAAAGATGGTAAACAATGGAAGTTTGTCCAGACCCATTTTTCCGAGGTTGCCAGACCGCTGGTGATCACTTTTGAAGAGATAGACGTCAACAAGGATGGCAAGATCGATTACAAGGAGATGACCGTTGTGATCCCGGGAATGACGCCGGAACAGTTCAAGTCCCTGGACAGGAATAAAGACGGCTTCATTACCAAGGATGAATACCAGGGCTACATGACGGACGAGCAGACGCAGGTCGTCTGGGCCCGTCCCCATAATATATCTTTTAGGTGACGTCATGAAGGTCGTCTATCACAAGGATTTCAACCTGTCCTACTGTTCCGATCCAGCGGCGGCCTTCGGCCGGATCGAAGGGGTGCACAAAGTCATCCGGGAGCGGGTGACCTTTGTGGGCGCCGTGCCTGCAACGGCAGAGGATATCGATGCCGTTCATACCCCGAGTCATGTCGAGATGGTACGGCGCGAAGGGATATACGACATTGCCGCCGTGGCTGCCGGCGGGGCGGTCCAAGCTGCCCAGATCGGGCTTAAGGAACCGTGCTTTGCCCTGATCCGGCCGCCCGGTCATCACGCCTCCGCGGCGAATTCCTGGGGATTCTGTTATTTCAACAATATGGCCATTGCCCTGGAGAAGCTCAAAAGAGAGGGCCTTATCAACAAAGCCCTCGTTCTCGACTTCGATCTCCATTTCGGCGATGGGACGGTAAACATCCTGGGAATTAAAGGCTATGTCAATATCTACAACCCCTCATTCTCCAGCCGCACCGACTATCTCAAGGGAGTCCGGTCCTTTCTGGATTCGAATCCTGCCGATATTATCGGTATCTCCGCCGGATTCGACAACCATGTTGAAGACTGGGGGGGGCTTTTGACTACGGAGGATTACAAGGAGATGGGCAAGATGGTCAAGGATGCCGCCCAGAGCAATAAAAGCGGCTATTTTGCCATCCTCGAAGGGGGATACAACCACGAGGTCCTGGGACAGAACGTGATGGCCCTGATCGAAGGCATGGAGTAGGAGCAAGAGCAGCAAAAGCGGCACCGTAACCAAGAACAATGAAAGCCCGTCATGACCTTTATGGCCAGGTCATGACGGGCTTTTTTATATGGATACTTTTGCTTCGCTCAATCCGTTTATTTGAGGGGATTCCTCTCGATAAGCTGCCCGACTTTGACCATGCGGAGCTGTTCCGGCTTGTTCACATTGGCCAGCGCCCAGGCGACATTCGGCTGCAACTGGTCGGACGACACGATCAGGCTGACGGGAAGCTTCTGAACGTCGCATTCCTTCTTGCCCGACATGGGATCTTCCACCTCTTCAAAGGTATACACGAAGAGTTCGTTTCCCGGTTTGATCCCCACTTTTTCCCCGACACTGATCCGGACGGCCTTCTCTTTGCCATCGGGACTGTTCTTGATCATGGTGATGTAACCTTTGAGGGGGAAATACTTGGACAACTCCGGGCGGGCGGTCTCGATGCTCTTGCTCGCGGCCTTCTTGATGCCGCCGATGAGGGCGTCGTAATTGGGATAAGGGATCTTGCCGATGATATGCTTGCCTGTCATCTTTTTCGATAGAACGACTTCACCGGTCTCCACATCGAGGATCCTTATTGTGAGCTCGGTGCCGATATTCCATCCTTCCTGAGTTTCCAGGGCGGCGGCGCCGGCGGCAAGGGCGAGATCGCCGATAAAGCTGCCGCTGCCGCCCTTGCCGAGGCCCTGCCTGGCCGATTGGTAGGAGACCCACTTCAGATCCACATTATTCACCGATCCGGTGATGATGTATTTGACGCCTTTGAGCTTTCCCAGGCGGACCATGGTGGCGTCGTCCACCAGGCCGGATTGCTGGAATTTCTGCTCTGAAAAGACTTTTTCCATCTCCTTGCGGGTATAGACCTTGGCCCCTCCCATATTGACCATCTCATTCATGACGCCGTCTTCGATGCTCTCGCTGAGTTTGGCGTTGATCTGACGGGAAACACTTTCGGAATTGGCCTGGAAGGAAGACCGTTCTTTCGTCCCCCATACAACGCCGGCTGCCCCGACTGCCGCGCCGCCTACGGCCGTTCGCTGTCCTGAACCCTGAACCTGGCTCTGGACGACGTTGCATAATCGAAGGAGGTGTTATTGGTGAAATTGGTCACCGCCACAAAGGGCAGGGGCGCATCGTATGAGGATTTACATATCAGGGGAATTCTGATTTTGTGTTCTCGGTCGGGTACGAAGCCGGTCAAATCGATCTTTGGCGCCGAGACGCAGCCGCTGATAAAAAGAACCATGAAGACGGACAATATCAATCGTTTGTTCATCGTTAATTATCCCCTCTATTTCTGATAATTAATGGTAAGCGAGTAAGGCGTAAAGTTGTTCATCGTGAAATTACCCTTCTGTTTTATGCTGTTAGCCAGGTAGACGGAATTTCCCGGATAACTGACAATGAACGCGCCCATTTCCTTCTCTTCCACTTCCGAGACCCAGACGCTGTTCTGGAGGATGCCCTTGATTTCCATATTCGTATCGATATCGCCGACACCGGTAATCTGAATCCGGATCTTCTTGACGTTCCCCCGAATGTAGTGGGCGACCTTGTCCAGGAGCTTGGGGGTGATCTTTTCCGCCACGTCCTTGAGGGCCGCCGCCGCATCCTCGACGCTGTTCCGGATGCCCTTGCCCTGCTCCGATCCGGCGGTGAGTATTTCCATCGCTCCGGTCTTGTTGTTTCGGGCCACCATCCGGTAGGTCAGGCGGACGGTGACGTTATTGAAGGGCATCGAGAGCCCATAACCAATATCTTCGCCTTTTTTGGTAGAGATCGTATAATCGGTCTTGCCGATAATGATGATATTGGACAGGAATTTATAGAACATGCTCCGGATGGCGAGGGTGCTGCCGCTTTTGACGGCCCTCTCGATCTCGGCGGCGGCTACGGCCTGAGTCGGGGCGACATCGACGACCTTATAATTCTGATCCGTCAGCTTGCCGATGAGATTTTCAGACAGGATATTCGTCTCTTCGTAAACAGACCCTCCCTGTCCCCCCTGGGGTCTTCTGGCAGGGATGAAAACGGCGATGCCGTTATTCACAGGGCCAGTTCCGAGGCAATGGCTTCCTGGGCCTGCTTCGGCTCCACGCAGGCGTTGATTCTGACGGTGAGGGCGTCCTTTTTTTCATCCTCGCTCAAGACGGTATATTTCTTCACCGCTCCCCCCACCTGGGTTTTCATGACATCCTCGACGAGGGCAAAGTTGGAGACAAAGCTACCCGCTTTGACGTCAACTCCAACGGTCTGTTCAATGGCCTACCATTTGGCCCGAGCGATGGCTTCCATCTTGGCCGCGGGACGATCATTATTGACGATTGCCGCTTCCCCTTCGGCGTCAACGCACTTGCTCTGGCCGTAAGCCGGTGCAAAGGAAAGGATACTTAAACAGGCAAAGAAGAATAAAAAAAACAGATTCTTGCGCATGGCTATATGCCTCCCATAAAGATGCGTATTGCTCACTTACCGGCCGATGTATTTCACGGGGTGGGGATGGGGCAACTGACGCCGCCTCCGCCCGCCCGACAATTGCCAAAAATATACTGAAAAGGGAGGTTTTTGTAAAGAATAAAAGAATGAAAAGTTTACTTTCCGATGCAGAAGGAGGCAAAAATCCGGGCGAGGATGATGTCGTTTGCCGTTTTTCCGATTATCTCTTCGAGAGCGTCGAGGGCGTCCCGGAGGTCGGCAGCAGTCAGTTCCAGCGATACGCCGCTTATGGCCCCCGCCGTAGCCTCGCAGAGATGGAAAACCGCCCTTTCAATGGCGAGCCGGTGGCGCAGATGGGTGATGGTGTCAGGAGGGGGACCGTCGTTCCTGTCTCGACAGAAATGCCGGTAAATCGCCTCCTGAAGCTCCTCCATGCCGTTACCGTATTTTGCGGAGACCAGGATGGCAGGCCCTCCCGGCAGGATGCGGGAGATGTCCTCGGGAGAGATGAGCTGGGGCAGATCTGCCTTGTTGACGACGGGAATGAGCGGTTTGCCTCGGAGTTTTTCGATGATTTCTTCGTCTTCCGTCGTCAACGCTTCCGAGCCGTCTAGGAGGATCAACACCGCATCGGCCGCCGCCGCGCGTTGCCATACGAGGTCAATGCCCGCTTGCTCAATGGCCTCCCCCGCATTCCGGATCCCCGCCGTATCCGTCAATCTGACGACAAGATCATGGATCCGGAGCGGTTCCTCTATAAAATCCCTCGTGGTACCCGGTATCGGCGTAACAATAGCCCGCTGCTCTCCCAGGAGGTGGTTCAGCAGGCTGGACTTGCCGACGTTGGTCCGACCGGCAATGACAACGCTGACCCCTTCCTTGAGGACCTTTCCCTCTCCATAAGACGCCGCGAGTCTGTTGAGATCTTGAACAATATTCTGGAGCCGCTTCGGGATGGATTTGTCTTCGGGAAGGTCAGCGAGGTCCTCGATAAAATCGATGGCCGCTTCGAGATGGGCAAGAATGTCGACAATTTCCGCGCCCACTTTCCCGATGCATCCGGAGAGGCGGCCTTGGTATTGCGCCTGGGCAAGCTCCAGCCCCCCTTCGGTCCGGGCGGCGATCATGTCCGCCACCGCCTCGGCCTGAGAAAGGTCGATCCGATTGTTGAGAAAGGCCCTTTTGGTGAATTCACCCGGTTCGGCATGACGCGCCCCTGTCTTGAGGACTTCCGCCAATATCCTTTGGGGGAGAAGATACCCCCCATGACCGCTTATTTCCAGGACATCTTCACCGGTGTAGGAATGGGGGGTCCGCATGAGGGCAACCATGACCTCATCGATTATAGCGCCCCCATAGGAGGAAATGATGTGGCCGTGGTAGAGATGGTGGGTTTCCAGAACCGGCAGGCGGTCATCCTTCCTTCGAAAGAGGCGAAGGGCAATGGCTTCCGCCTGGGGGCCGCTGACACGGACAACGGCAATTCCGCCTACCCCCGGGGCGGTGGCAATGGCGGCAATGGTGTCGTCCGTCTTCATGAGGCTGCTCAGGTTGCCGTCGGCTTGATCACCGCCCGCTCCCGCTCGCTTCGGGCCGGCATGATGATGATCTTGCGGTACTCCCCCTCGCCGCGACTCTTTGTTGTGAGCGAGGAGTCCGTCTGGAGGGTCAAGTGGATGATCCGGCGGTCGTGGGCGTTCATATTGCTTACGGTGACCGCTTTTCTGGTCTTCTTGACCTTCTGCCCCAGCCTTTCCGCCAGTGATACGAGGGCGTCTTCCCGGCGTTTCCGGTAGGCCTCCGTATCGATGATGATCATTTTTTTGTCTTCCCCGGACCGGTTGGTGGCCTTGTTGACAAGATATTGAAGGGCGTCGAGATTCTGCCCCCGCTTACCGATCAAGAGGCCACCGCCATCCCCCTGGATATTGAGGACAATGGCGTCTTCCCGGGCATCGGCGGTAACGGGGGCTTCGATATTCATACGCTCCAAAATCCCGGAGAGGAGCGTTTTTGCTTTCATGGCCAATTCATGGTCCGTTTCCTGAACCGTTTCCTTGCCGGCATCCCGCACCGATTCCCTCGATATTTCCTTTGCCGGTTCTTTAATGGTCTTGGCTGCCCTCGCATGTTCTGGGGAGGCTTCCCTCTTTCCCGGTTTCCCCTCTTTTCTGACCTGGGGAAGCACGGCAGCGGCTACCGGCAGGACAGGAGTTGCTTTTATTGCCGGTTTTTCAAAGGATTCCTCTTCCATGTGAATGGACAACAGGCGAGCCCGGATCTTGGCCCGCTTGGCACCGACACCGAAAAAACCCTGCGATCCTTCCGAGACTATTTCGATATTGAGCTTGTCCCGGGGGACCCCAAACTCATTACAGGCCTTTTCTATAGCTTCGTCAATGGTTTTACCTTCAATTTCGGTCATGTTCATCCATCACCTCGATTAAGCATGTCGCTTATTGATATAATATTGTTGCCCGATACTGATTACGTTGTTGAGCAACCAGTAGATAACCAGTCCGGCCGGGAAGTTCAGGAAGAGGAAAGTAAAGATAACCGGCATCCACAGCATAACCTTCTGCTGCATCGGGTCGCCGCTCATGGGTGTCATTTTCTGCTGAACCCACATCGTGCCGCCCATGATGATGGGGGTTATGTAATAGGGATCCTTGTCGGAGAGATCCTGAATCCAAAAGAAGAATGGTGAGTGCCGCAGTTCAATGGCATACAGAAGGGTCCTGTAAAGACCGAAGAAAACGGGAATCTGAATGAGCATGGGCAGGCAGCCGCTCATGGGATTGACCTTGTGGGTCTTGTAGAGGGCCATGGTCTCCTGGCTGAGTTTCTGACGGTCACCCTTGTACTTTTCCTGGAGTTCCTTCATCTTCGGCTGCAATTTCTGCATCTGTTTCATCGATTCGTAGCTCTTGTTTCCCAAGGGCCAGAAGATAAGTTTGATGAGGATGGTCAGGATGATAATGGCGATGCCGTAGTTGTGAACATACTGATAAAGCCATTTGAGAACGATGAGCATAGGCATGGCCAGCCATTTCAGCCACGATCCGAAATCGATAGCGTCTTCAAGATTTACCTTCTGGGCCTTGAGGATGGAATAGTCCTTCGGGCCAAGAAAGAGGGTGTACATAAACGACCCGGCCTGTCCTCCCGGGATGAGATCCTTCGGTCCCTGCAGGCTGGCCGTGACCATGTCTCTGCTGTCTTTGGACATGGCAAAACTGGTCAGGGACGGGTTCTGGGGGATCATGGCCGCCATGAAGTATTTGCTTTCAAAGCCGCCCCAGGAGACATTCGGTCCCAGGACCTTTTCTCCCTCTATTTTCTTGACTTCCGTACGCTCCATATCCTTGGCGACGAAGGCTACGGGGCCTTTGTGGCTCCAGCTGTCCGTTTCCTCCTTCGGGTCGACATACTGGTTCCAGTTGAGACTCGCATTCTGGCTCAGGGGGGTTGCCGTGAGGTTGTGCACGCGGACTTCGAGATCGATGCCATAGCGGTCGGGGTGAAACGTAAAGATTTTCTCGACCTTCATGACCCCGGTGATGTTCTGCTGAAGAATCAGCCGCTGGCTTTCTTTGCCCTTGGTCAGATCGAGGCTTTTTGTCTCGCTGTCATACATACCCTCGGCGGGCAGATCGGCGGTGGAGCCGGGGAAAGAAAAGGTCAGGGGCCGAGGCATGCCCATGCCTACATCCACCAGTTCAATCAATTCGGATTTTTCGCCCAGTTTTTGCCGGTAACCTTTGAGCTTGAAAGACTGAATGGCCCCTCCCTTGGTGGTAAATTGCGCAATGTACAGAGGGGTTTCCACAGCGATGAAGCGTTCCGCTACGGCTGGGGAGATTTTAGCCGGCTGCCCCGCCTTGATAGCCGTCTGCGGCAGTACGGACGGCGCCGGGGAAGGGGCCGCCGCCGTCTCCGCCTTATTCGCTGTTTGTGAACTTTCTTTCGCAGGCGCCGGGATCTGCTTCACCGGCGGCTTCATAAAAAATATCTGGTAGATGAGAATAACCGCCACTGATAGCACAATGGCAAGAATGGTTCGCTTATCCATTCATAACCTCCCGTATTTCAGTTATTTGACAGGGTCGTAACCACCCGGATGCAGGGGGTGACAGCGACCGAGACGCTTAAGGCCGGCTAAAGAGCCCTTCCATGGGCCATGGCGCCGGATGGACATAATGGCGTACTCGGAGCAGGTCGGGTAAAAACGGCAGGATGGGGGCAGGATCGGGGAGATGAACAGCTGATATAGACGTATAAGCAAAACAAGAATGTTTGCCGGGATTTGTGAAAATATCTTATTGTTCATCCCTGGTTCTGATTAAAAGCCTTTCCAGCTCCCTCTTAAGCTCGTGATGTGTCGGCAACGCCGGTCGGACCTTCACCATGATCACGATGTCAAGAGCAGCCGGCAACCTCGGCTTATGCAAACGATAAAACTCCCGAATGAGACGTTTGATCCTGTTTCTTGTGACAGCGTTCCCCACCTTTTTTATTATGGTGATCCCCAGCCGTCTGACTCCTGATGGGTTCGGGCATACGATACAGGTTAAATGCTCCGAATGTTTGCGAACCCCCTGTTGATAGACCGTCAAATAATCTCGTCTTTTGTCTATCCTTTCCAGTTTGCCAAAGGTTGAATTTTCCATGGAATATGCAGATGCAAATGCGCCGGGGCGCACAGACCTGTCTTTGGCAAGGCTAAACAGCCAGCCTTTTTCTTCCTTTCGCCCGCCGGCGGTTAAGGACAAGCCGGCCGCCTTTCGTAGCCATGCGGACAAGGAAGCCATGGGTTCTTTTCCTGCTTGTATTACTGATTGTTTTTAATGTCTTTTTCATTTTTTCAAGCCTCAGTTAAATAAATGACCGTGCGAAGAGGAGTCATTAATCATATCCGGTTTTAATTGTCAAGACAAAACGTCCCCCTGGCATCATGTCTGCAATACGTATGTTCCGGGAGCGTCTCCCCGCGGTTTGAGTCCCTTTTCCGGGGACCCCATCTCCGGCGGCGCCGTCTGGTCCGTAGAATGGGCGGTCAGCCATTCCTCCCAGGGGAGCCACCAAGAACCTTTAAATGTAGGTGCTTCTTCCAGCCAACGGTCGGTATTGATATATTTTTCTCCTTTAGGTCATGCTTTTTTCCTTGAAATCCTCGATGATCCGGTACTGTGTCCCCGGCGAATCGGCGAGGTTGAGGAACCAATCGAGGAAGGCGAGTACCTGGGTGACCGGCGAAAGATTCATGGTGAATCTGGCCTGCCGGGCGTGGATGAAACTGTCAATACTGGCATGGGCGGTATTCTTAATCGCGTCCATCTAATATCCTCCTGGAAATGACGGTTCTGTGAAGCTGCCGGGTAAAATATTTCTCTGCCTCTGGAAATGCTACCAGAAATCAAAATAATATCAAGCTGCAAATATTGACGGTGTCGTAAAAAAATCCGAGCATAACCGTGTTGTAACTACTCAACATTTATAATTTTTATCATCTTTCTAAATATTAGTCGCAGACATGGCCATGCTTTTCGGCACTCTGAAGAATCTGACCGAGGCCGCCTATGAAGAAGGCCTGCTTCAAGCCATCCATGAAGGTCTCCGGGTATAGCAAGGGTCGGGAGGCAACGGCTATGCTCGCAAAAGAGTGTGACGGCTTCATCCAGAAACAGTTTAAGATTAATGAGCTTTCACGCAGCATCCGCCAGGAGATGGAATGCCGGACGATAGCCTAGCATTAACCAGGCCTGCGAACCACCTTCACGCCGCCACGACGAAAAATCAACCATAAAAGCACAATGATCTTTCGGGGATGAATTTGAATAATTGCCTTTGCGGGCATTTCCTCGTAATGGTATGGAGATTTATATGCCTCCTTTTCGTATCACATCCGAATTTGAACCCCAGGGCGATCAACCCCGGGCGATAGCCAGGTTGACTGCCGGGATCCAACGGGGTCTTCCCCATCACGTTCTCCTGGGGGTGACCGGTTCGGGGAAGACCTTTACCGTTGCCCAGGTCATCCAGGCCGTGCAGCGTCCCGCCCTGGTGATCGCCCACAACAAGACCCTGGCTGCCCAGTTGTACGGGGAATTCAAGAGCCTTTTCCCCGACAATGCGGTGGAATATTTCGTCAGTTATTACGACTACTACCAGCCTGAGGCCTATCTTCCCAGCACGGACACCTATATTGAGAAGGATTCCGCCGTCAACGAAGAGATCGACAAGTTGCGCCATGGGGCGACCCACGCCCTTTTCGATCGTCAGGACGTGATTATTGTGGCCAGCGTGTCATGTATTTACGGTCTCGGTTCCCCCGAAGACTACCAGGGGATGATGCTTTATATCGAGGAAGGGATGGAAATCGGACGGGACGTCATGCTCCGGCGCCTCGTGGAAATCCAGTACGAACGAAACGATATCGATTTTCACCGGGGGACCTTTCGGGTGAGGGGCGATGTCGTGGAAATCTTTCCCGCCTATGAACAGGAACGGGCGGTGCGGGTGACCTTTTTCGATGATGTTATTGAAGATATTGTTATCGTTGACCCCCTGCGTGGGAAAAAGATAGAAAAAATTAACAAGTTAGCGATTTATCCGGGAAGCCATTACGTAACGACCAAGGATAATCTCAAGCGGGCGATGGCGGATATCCGCACCGAACTCCGGGAACGGCTTGCTTACCTGAAGAGCCAAAACAAGCTGCTCGAAGCCCAGCGTTTGGAACAGCGTACGATGTTTGACCTCGAGATGATGGAGGAGATGGGCTACTGCCAGGGGATCGAAAATTACTCCCGCCATCTGACGGGAAGAAGCCCGGGACAGCCCCCCCCCCTCCTCATGGAATATTTCCCGAAAAACTCCCTTTTGATCATCGATGAGAGCCATGCGACGATTCCCCAGCTCATCGGCATGTACCGGGGGGATCGTTCCCGGAAGGAAACCCTGGTGGAGTACGGTTTTCGTCTCCCCTCGGCCCTGGACAACCGGCCCCTCCGTTTTGAGGAATACGAGGCCTTTCCCCAACAGCGCATATATATCTCGGCAACGCCGGCGTTATACGAAATTGGCAAGGCAGATGGACAGGTTATCGAGCAGATCATCCGTCCCACCGGCCTCATGGACCCGGAGATCATCATCAAGCCGGTTAAGGATCAGGTCGACGACCTCCTCGGGGAGATTCGGACCCGGGTGGAGAAGGGAGAGCGGGTGCTCGTGACGACCCTGACCAAGCGCATGGCGGAAAACCTCACGACCTATTACCAGGAACTGGGGATCAAGGTCCGCTATCTCCATTCGGATATCCATACCCTGGAGCGGGTGGGGATTATCAGGGATCTGCGCCTGGGAGAATTTGATGTCCTGGTCGGGGTAAATCTACTCCGGGAGGGCCTTGACATCCCCGAGGTTTCCCTGGTGGCGATCCTTGACGCCGACAAGGAGGGATTCCTCCGCTCGGAACGATCTCTGATCCAGACTGCCGGCCGCGCGGCACGGCATGTCTCCGGACAGGTCATCATGTTCGCCGATGTGATCACGAAATCCATCCAGGCCTGCCTCAATGAGACGAAACGCCGCCGCAAGCTCCAATCCCGCTACAATAAGGAGCACGGCATTACCCCGGAGTCCATCCGGAAGACCATCTCCCATGTCCTGACTTCGGTTTATGAGGCGGACTATCTCACCGTGCCGCTGGTCCGGGAAGGAAAAGCGCCCTACGGAAAGGAAGACGAATTGGCCACCTTGATCGCACGTCTGAAGGAGGAAATGAAAAAGGCCGCCGAAGACCTGGACTTTGAAAAGGCGGCGGAACGGCGCGATGAGATTCGGGAGCTTACTTCCCTCATGGTTGAGCTGGGTGGTGAAGTCGCGTGATCGGCAACGATGGCAAAGTATTAAAAAGTCAGGTAATTTCCTCGCCATGGGAAGGGTTAGGGTGGGGGAAGGCAGTATTTGCGTTATGACGGAACACCCGTTGGATAAGATAATTCATCCTGCTCCCCGTTCCCCCGGGGTGTATCTCATGAAGGACATCACCGGGAAAGTCATGTACGTCGGCAAGGCCAGGGACCTCCGTTCCCGCCTCCGGAACTATGTGGGAGGGGGAGATACGCGTCCCATGATCCCCTTTCTTGTCTCCCGCATCCGGGACATTGAATGGATACTTACGGATACGGAAAAAGAGGCCCTCATCCTCGAGAATACCCTCATCAAGGAACACCGGCCCCGCTATAATGTTGATTTCCGCGACGACAAGGCCTACTTTAACATTCGCGTGCTTCCCACGGAGACCTTCCCCCGGTTTCAGCTCGTCCGGCGACAGAAAAAGGACGGGGCGAGATACTTCGGTCCTTACCCGTCCAGCGCCTCAGCCAAGGAAACCCTGCGCTTCCTCCAGACCGTCTTTCCCCTCCGTACCTGCCGGGACGTGGAACTCCGGAGCCGCAGACGGCCGTGCCTGGAATATCAGATCGGTCGTTGCCTGGGGCCCTGCGTCCGGCTTGTTACGGAAGAAGACTATCAAGATGCCGTCCGGGACGCCTTGACCTTCCTCGAAGGCAGGGAAACGGATCTGTTGCAAAACCTGGAGAACCGGATGAAGGATGCGGCGAAGGCGCTGCACTTCGAGGAAGCCGCCGCTTTGCGGGACAGGATAGCAGCTGTCCGGAGGACTCTGGAAATTCAGCGGACCGCTTCCCTGACGGCAAGAGATCAGGATGTATTCGGCCTGTATCGGGAGGGCGCCCTGACCCAGGTTTGTCTCCTGAAGGTGAGAGCAGGCAAAATGGTGGGAAAACAGACTTTTCCCCTGATCCGGGTCGGCCTCCCGACCGGGGAGATCCTTGCCGCGGTGCTTACCCGGTACTATGACGCCGGCCATGAAATCCCGGGAAAGATCATGCTTCCTGCCGCGACCGAGGACCGGTCTGTCCTTGAAGAGTGGCTCGGGGAGACGCGGGGGCGATCCGTCAAGATCCTGGTCCCGAAAAGAGGGCAGGGGAGGGCCCTCATCGGGATGGCCAACCGTAACAGCGAAAGCACCCTGAAGGTCATGCAGCAGACCACCGGTCCCGATGAGGCCATGAAGCGTCTCGTGACGGCGCTGGGGCTCCGGAAGACGCCGGAGCGGATGGAGTGTTTAGACATCTCGAATATTGGCGGCGAATATGCCGTCGGGGCCATGGTCGTCTTTGCGCACGGCGCTCCGGATAGGGATCATTATCGCCGCTTCCGGATCCAGACGATCTCCGGCGCCGATGACTATGCCATGATGTATGAGGTTCTCACGCGGCGTTATCGCCGGAGGGCGGACCTGCCGGACCTGTTGATGGTGGATGGAGGAAAAGGACAGCTTTCCGTGGCCCTTTCCGTATTGAAGGACCTGGATATCAGCGGGGTAGAGGTAATCGCCCTGGCCAAAGGGGGATACTATGACGGAGAGGAGACGAGGGGTGCCGATCAAATAGAGAGATATCAAGTCAATGAAGGATCAAGCCATGATGAGCAACCTTTGCATAACAGTTCCTTTTCTAATTATGGGCTTGACCGGGAAGCCGGCCACGACTTTTCAATTCCCGCTCCCGCCCCGCTTTCTGCCGGGGTGACGTGCGGGAATGACGATGGAGAGGCTGGAAAGGTATATTTAAGAGGTCTTGATGATCGTGAGGGGAGACTTCGTGTCAAAGGCAGACCAAGCGGCGACCGGGTCTTCCTGCCGGCACGAAAGGACGCCGTAGATATCTCCCGCTGGCCGGCGGCCTTATTCCTTCTCCAGCGGCTCCGGGATGAGGCCCACCGTTTTGCCGTAAGTTATTATCGGAAGGTAAAAGAAAAAGAGGATTTCCGCTCCCTCCTGGATCATATTCGAGGTATCGGTCCGGAGAGAAGGAAGGCCCTTCTCAAAGGGTTGGGAGACCTGGGAAAGATCAGGGAGGCGACTGTTATTGACTTGCAGAAGATCGGGGGAATTGGTAAGGATCTGGCCCAGGAAATTTTTGCTTTTTTTAGAAAGGAAAACGGTCTGCCGTCGTGAGTCGGCACCGGTTACGGAAGTTTAGACTTTGAGTTTTATTTCGATTTTGGTTATTGCCGTCGGGTTGGGCATGGATGCCTTTTCCGTGGCCATCAGTATCGGAGCGGTGAACCGCAAAGTATCATTTACCCCGGTCCTGCGCCTGGCCGCAAGTTTCGGCCTTTTCCAGTTTATGATGCCTATTGTCGGCTGGCTGGGAGGGATGACGGTGGCGAATTACATTGCCGGGTTTGACCACTGGATCGCTTTTGGCCTCCTCCTCTATGTCGGTGGCAAGATGATCCATGATTCCTTTCAGTGCGAAGAGAAAGTCCATCCCACCGACCCCACGAAGGGCCTCACGCTCCTCATGCTTTCCGTGGCCACGAGCATCGACGCCCTCGCCGTGGGACTGAGTCTGGCGTTCCTGAAGGCGCCGATTCTTTATCCAAGCATGATCATCGGGCTAGTCGCGTTTATCATGACGGCGTCGGGGATGCTCTTCGGGGAGAAACTCGGCAAGATCTGCGGGAAACGGGTCGAGGTTATGGGGGGGATAATTTTGATCGGAATTGGTATCAAGATCCTCTGCGATCACGTTGCTTGATAGTGACCGCCTGCGCCGAACCTAATCATTGCTTATTTTATGCTGCCATGCTACAGGTGAACCACGTGTAGCAGAAAGAAGGTGGCATGATGAAGCAGAATATTACCACTGTCTTTCTGGGACGCTTTGGTTATTGTCGCCGCCCAGCTTCTGCAAGCGGATAAAATTCTAACGGAGGATATGAATCATGGGCAGAGAATCGAAGGAATCCTCATAGTCAATCCTTTCCTGCCGTGATGAGTAAAGCAAAAGAACGATATCTGACTATTTACTACCTTCTTGTGAAAATCACCGCGTGCCGGTGAAAATCACCACTGTGGTTTCCTTTGCCTGAGGAACGAAAAAAGAGCAGTGGCTGGTGTGTTTTCAAAAAAGTTCTTATATACAGGAACTTTCGCCCTTCTCTTCATTAGGCAGACGAAAGGCGCCTCTTGGCATGTCAATTGCTATCCAACAGAGCAGATATAAATTTGGGAATGCTTCAAATAATCGAGAGGGTGATGAAAGGGGGCATAGGTCAGACGCAAGGGAGTTGCAGCTTAACTATCAACAAATACATTTAGAAGGAGAAAGGAAAGCATGAAAGTTTTTCGTAAGAGAATAAGGACAGAAGGGTTTCACCCTGATCGAGCTCATGATCGTTATCGCGATCATCGGTATCCTGGCAGCCATCGCCATCCCGCAGTTCACGGCGTATAGGACCAGGGGCTATGAGTCGCAGGCGAAGGCCGATGCAAAGAACGCCTACACTGCGGCACAGGCATTCTTCTCCGATTCCCCTGCAGCAACAGTTACCTCTGCTCTGTTGGGATCCTATGGATTCAAGTCGACACAGAATGTAACGACAACTGTTGCTACTGGAACGCAGGCCGGTTTGTCGATTACAACGACAAGCACGAATGGCGGTCGGGGGTTTTCTGTAGATAGTACGGGTACAATAACTCCGTAAAACATTTGGTAGTCATTGGACAAATGTTATCCTCCATATCCTAAACACCCTGCTTCTGTTCGCTTTACTCCGGGAGGCAACGGAAGCGCCCCTACGGAGTGCCTTTGTTGCACTCCTTTTTGCAATTCACCCCCTGCATGTGGAATCCGTCGCCTGGGTTTCGCAGCGCAGGATCTTCTCTGTACCTTGTTTGGTTTTGCTTCACTTTGGGCGTATGTGATATACGCCAAGGCCCCCGGCTGGCGGAAATATTACCTTGTGATCATTATTTTCATTCTTGGGCTCATGTCCAAACCCATGATTGTAAAGTTTCCTTTTGTCATGCTGCTTATGGATTTCTGGCCTCTACAGCGCCTGGCCTCTCTAAAACCTAAAAGTATAGAAGACCTCCCGCCGGTCAATCATCCCGCCTTGAAAAGAAGTATCTTATTCCTTTTGCTGGAAAAACTACCCCTCATCGCGCTTTCATTCATGGCCTCAATTCTCGTGATCTTTAAGGAAGGTCGGCGCGTTGATGAGCCTGGAAGATTTGACCATTATGGAGCGTTGTGCCAAAGCCGTCGTGTCCTACGTAAAGTATATCGTCATGACCTTTTGGCCGGCCAATCTCGCTTTTTACTATCCCTATCCGGCCGCCATCCCGCCAGGTCAGATCATCGGCGCCGTTGCCATCGTCATAACCGTCACCACCATCGTCATTAGAGCGGGTATGGCAAAACTGGACAGGTGCATAAGTGGGAGGATTGTTCTAT
>DYRD01000160.1 GCA_020718905.1 Syntrophus aciditrophicus
GTTGTTTTCATGTATGTGCAGTCGCACTAGCGGAATTCTGAAAGAATTTCGGTCCACCCGTTCTTCAAACCACTAATGTTCACTAATGGGGTCACTGGAGCCCGGACAATGGCCGGGCTTTGGGAGAAGCGACTGGGAGAGGGACCGGGGCACCCGTTTTGAGACGGGTGGGTGGCCGCGCAGAATCCAGCCCACAAACGCGTTTGTGGCGTGGGTTCTTTACGGCCACCCTCACCGGGCATTTGCCCGGAGCCCCGCTCACTCTCCCTGTCCCAATTCTTGGACCGCGAGAGCGGCAAGTGAGCCTCCGCCATTGCGAGAGGCCATTTCTTCAATTAGTGGTTCCAAATTCTTTCAACCACTAATGTTCACTAATGGGGTCATGTGAGCCCGGACAATGGCCGGGCTTTTGTAGAAGGGACTGGGAGAGGGACCGGGGCACCCGTCTTGGGACGGGTGGGTGGCCGCGCAGAATCCAGCCCACAAACGCGTTTGTGGCGTGGATTCTTCGCGGCCACCCTCACCGGGCATTTGCCCGGTGCCCCGCTCCCTCTCCCAGTCCCAATTCTTGGACCGCGAGAGCGGCAAGCAAGCCGTCGCCATTGCGAACGGCCATTTCTTCAATTAGTGGTTCATATTTTTTCAACCACTAATGTTCACTAATGGGGTCATTAGAGCCCGGGCAATGGCCGGGCTTTTGTAGAAGGGATTGGGAGAGGGACCGGGGCACCCGTTTTGAGACGGGTGGGTGGCCGTGCAGAATCCAGCCCACAAACGCGTTTGCGGCGTGGATTCTTCACGGTCACCGTCACCGGGCATTTGCCCGTTGCCCTGTTTCCTCTCCCAGTCCCAATTCTTGGACCGCGAGAGCGGCAAGTGAGCCTCCGCCATTGCGAGAGGCCATTTCTTCAATTAGTGGTTCCAAATTCTTTCAACCACTAATGTACACTAATAGGGTCACTGGAGCCCGGACAATGGCCGGGCTTGGAGAGAAGGGACTGGGTGAGGGACCGGGGCACCCGTTTTGAGACGGGTGGGAGGCCGTGCAGAATCCAGCCCACAAACGCGTTTGCGGTGTGGATTCTTCACGGTCACCGTCAGCGGGCATTTGCCCGGTGCCCCGCTCCCTCTCCCTGTCCCAATTCTTGGACCGCGAGAGCGACAAGTGAGCCTCCGCCATTGCCAGAGGCCATTTCTTCAATTAGTGGTTCCAAATTCTTCAAACCACTAATGTTCACTAATGGGGTCATGTGAGCCCGGACAATGGCCGGGCTTTTGTAGAAGGGACTGGGCTTGGCCGGGGGCACCGGGCTGGAGCCCGGTGGGGCGGCGGATCAAAACCTGTCGCACAAACGCGTTTGCGCAGCAGGTTTTTACCCGCCACCCCATCCGCCCGAAGGGCAGATGCCCCGTCCAATCCCCATTCCCATATTCTTTACCGCGATAGCGGCAAGTCAGCCTCCGCCATTGCGTGAGGCCATTTCTTCGATTAGTGTTCCAAACTCTTTTAACCACTAATGTTCACTAATGGGGTCATTAGAGCCCGGACAATGGCCGGGCTTTTGGAGAAGGGACTGGGAGAGGGACCGGGGCACCCGTCCTTGGACGGGTGGGTGACCGCGCAGAATCCAGCCCACAAACCCGTTTGCGGCGTGGATTCTTCACGGTCACCCTCACCGGGCGTTCGCCCGGAGCCCCGCTCCCTCCCCCACTCCAACGAAGAACCAAGAACAAAGAACGAAGAACGTCCTTCCATTGCGAACGGCCATTTCTTCAATTAGTGGTTCACTTTGGCGTAATGTATCCAAAAGTCGTTCTGGAACTTTTCGGATTATAGATGATATTTCGATCATGATCACGCTGACCGCCATTTTCGAGCCGACTGACGACAGAACATTGCACCATCCGCTTCCCGCCGAGGTACGAAGTGGGAAGCCTCAGGTTGTCGCGATTTTCACTCCTATCGATTCAGCCTCCTCAGAATGCCTGCCACGGATTTCTGCCGGATTTGGTTGCCTGAAGGGTAGAATTCATCTGGCGAATGACTTCGACGAGCCTTTGGAAGACTTTAAAGAATACATGGGATGAGGCTTCTGCTCGACACGCACGCCTTGCTTTGGTTTTGTGATGGCAGCTCCATGCTTTCCATCCCAGCAAGACAAGCAATGGAAGACGCAACCAACCAGTGCTATGTCAGTCACGCTTCCGCGTGGGAAATTGCGATCCAACTCTCCCTCCGAAAACTGAAACTCGATGTCGAGTTCGGGGAGGTGTTCCCCAATACAAATCGGATTGGGGCCTTTTATTATTGCAATCCAACCCCTATTCCCTCTGTTTATGAATCGCACCGGCCTTGATACCCAAGCATGAACTTGACTTTTGATCTTCCTGCCACGGCCTTTTCGTCGCTCCGGCAACCGCCTTCTGAGTTTATTGAAGAGCTGCGGTTGGCTGCGGCCGTAAAGTGGTATGAACTCGGCAAAATCTCACAGGCTAAAGGTGCCGAAATCGCCGGGCTATCCCGGGCTGAATTCATTGAGGCGCTCCACAGATACAAAGTGCCAGCTGTTCAATGCGGCGCCGGGGATCTTGAACAGGAAGCCAACCTTTGATGCTTTGGATAGTCAATGCATCACCCCTCATCCTGCTTGGGAAAATCGGCAGATTGCAGATACTCAAGCAAGTCGCCCCTTCCTACATCATTCCTGAAGCCGTCTGGGCCGAAGTTTTGGCTGGGCCCGAACAGGATCCCGCTCGGAGCTGGCTTGAAGAGCAGGAACAAGACGAGCATCTTGCACGCGGAAGATTCGAAGTCCCCGAGATATTGGCTTGGGACTTGGGCGCTGGGGAAACCGCCGTATTATCAGTCGCACTGCGGACTCCAAATGCTGTCAGCGTGATTGATGACCTTGCTGCTCGTAGCTGTGCGCAGGCCTTCGGCCTTCCGATTATCGGGACTTTAGGGGTCTTGATCAAGGCCAAGGCTCAGGGATTAATTCCGACACTCAGGCCGGAGCTAGACAAGCTGGTCTTGTCCGGTTCATTGCTATCGGAGGAATTCAGAGCGAAAGCACTTTGCATCGCCGGTGAACATTGAATATATGGAGCGTATGCCTCCGCCATTGCGAGAGGCAATTTCTTTCATAAGTGTTCCAATCTCATTTAACCACTAATGTTCACTAATGGGGTCATTTGAGCCCGGACAATGGCCGGGCTTGCGGAAAAGCACTGGGAGAGGGACCGGGGCACCCGTCTTGAGACGGGTGGGTGACCGCGCAGAATCCAGCCCACAAACGCGTTTGCGGTGTGGATTCTTCGTGGCCACCCTCACCGGGCATTTGCCCGGAGCCCCGTTCCCTCTCCCAGTCTAAATGTTTCACCGCGATAGCGGCAAGAGAGCCGTCGCCATTGCGAACGGCCATTTCTTCCATTAGTGGTTTAAAAGATGTTGTCCGGCGGCCCTGTTCCCTCTTCCAGTCCCATTCATAATTCATAATTCATAATTCTCCCTTCATACTTTCCTCCCGCCTCCCTTGTCGAAAACGCCCCACGATTCAATCTTCAAAGAGTTCTTCTCGATCAAACTTGTCGCCAGGCAGTTTCTTCAGCGGTGGTTGCCGAAACATGTTGTCACGAAGCTCAAGTGGGAGACCCTGGAACTCCAGC
>DYRD01000015.1 GCA_020718905.1 Syntrophus aciditrophicus
CCCTCCTGGCTGCTCTTATAGCGGTTCGTGATCACTCCTGCTTGCATGAGGTGCATGAAGCCGTCCGTCATGAACTGGGTATGGACGCCCAAATCATGCTTTCCCTGCAAGGCGCGGAGGATGGGACCTGTATCCTCGCTTAATCCCACATGGATCGTGGCGCCATCCTCGATCAGACACGCCGCCAACTCGGCGATCTTCCGGGCTGTCTCCGTCTCCGGATGCTCCTGAACCGCCGGCAGCGGGGCGTCCCATTCCACGAATATATTGATGTCCCGAACATGGAGGAAGCTGTTTCCGTTGATACGGGGCATTTGAGGGTTGACCTGGGCGATGACGAGATCCGCCGCCTGGGCAGCCGCCCGCGTAATATCGACGGACACCCCCAGGCTCATCCACCCGTATGCATCGGGGGGGGGCTGACCTGAATGAGGGCGCAGTTGATGGGCAGCTTCCGGGACCGAAAAAGCCTCGGAATGGATGAAAAGCCCATGGGGGTGAGAAAGCGGCGGATACCCCGGAGCTGTTCCGTTCGTCCTGACCCCTGATAGATGCTCCGGAAGGAAAAGATATGCTCCAACTCCTGCCGATGCTTAGTCATATCGATGGTTGCTTCCAATGCCAGGAGGCGTAGAATCTCCAGATCGGAGAAACGGTCGCGGTTTTTGATGAGGGCCTCTACAAGATGGCGTGGTGAACCACAGTTGGAACTAATGAAGACCCGATGACCGGAGTGAATCATGGCAATCGCTTCCTCGGCGGTCCTTAGTTTTTGCCGGTATGCTTCCATTTCTTAATGCCTCCTTTTAATCATCGGGGGTGATATTACACATAAAATGGAATAATTCATCAAATTTTCTCGCTTTTTCTTTCCTTGGGCGGAAATGTCAATCCATAGTATATTACTATATTGTTTTGTATGCCCTGACAGATAAAAAAGCCAGTTCGCCGATTTCACCCTGCCCCGATCCCTTGCGGGCGTGGCCGCTCTGGAGTATTCTCTGGCGAATATCTCGGCGACGACCCACTTAGCTCCTCACCATAAATAAATAATTTTTTTCTTGAAGGTTAGAAAATTTACTGGTATTAAACTCGTGGAGGATAGGAGCGGAAGGCCGGACGGTAATCGAAAGGAATTATTCAAGGGAGTTCCATATTTCATACTAATAAGGAGGACACGTTCATGAAAAGTATTGGGTTGCGGATGTTGTTAGTAGTTTCTCTGTGTTTGCTTTTTGCAGGTTGTGCGGCAAAAAGGGTGGCTTATTCGCCCGATAGCCTTGACGGACAAGTGAAAGCCGGCAAATTGGTTCAGAAAACGGAAAACTTTGTCGTCCTCTTCGACAAGTCTTCTTCCATGGACGACCCCTATGGCAAGTCTACGGAGTTGACTCTGGCCAGAGAAACGACCCAAAGAATGGTTGAGACGATTCCGGATATCAAGCTGACAGCGGGGCTGCGGGATTTCTATAACGATGAGAGCACCCTTCTCTACGGAATGACCGCCTTTGACAGAACAGCGTTTGTCAAGGCTATGGATCCCCTGCAATGGGGCAGCGGTCCAACCCCGATGGAAAAGGCTATCGACGGCGCCGCCCTGGACCTCCAGGGAAAAACGGGCAATTCTGCTGTTATTATTGTCAGCGATTTCGAAAATATACCTGGTGTTGACGATCTTCAGCCTGCAAAGGTCATCCCCGCCGTAATCAGGCTAAAAGAAAAATACGGCGACAAGGTCTGCATCTATACCGTCCAGATAGGCAAGTATCCCCGGGCGAAAGAACTTACCGACGCGATCATGAAGGAAGGTAAGTGCGGAGCAGCTGTAAACGCCGATGACTTAGCCACCCAGGCGGCCATGGATGATTTCGTGAAGGGCATATTCCTCACCACGCCCGCGGCCGCGGTGCCGGTCGTGGAGGAGGTTCAGGAAGCGGAAGCGGCGGCGGCACCCGTGGCGTTGGAACTGGCAAATGTCCACTTTGATTTTGACAAATCCGCAATCAGAACCCCCGATAGAGAAATCCTGAAGGGTCATGCCGACTGGCTCGCCAAGAATAAGGATTACTCCCTGACCGTTGAAGGTTATTGCGACGAAAGAGGTTCTTCGGAATACAACTTGGCCCTCGGGGAAAGGCGGGCCATGGAAGCAAAGAAATATCTCGTCGGTCTGGGTGTTGATGAAAAGCGGCTGAAAACTATCAGCTACGGCCTCGAACGTCCCTTGGATCCGGGACACAACGAGGCGGCATGGGCCAAAAACCGCCGGGCTCAGTTCGTCCCGGTACAGAATAAGTGATTTTACGGAGCTGATGCAAGGTGGCGGAGCGGAAAGGCTTCGCTCATAGATCATTGCTGGACAAAGACTTCGTTATTTATCAGCCGCCTCTCCCCGTGCAATTGCTGCGGGGAGAGGCGGCTTTTTTTGAGTATTTCTATTGCGAAGACGGCATCGCCGCCGCAATCTCGCGGCTGAGTGTCCCCAGCGAACGGCTCAGGGCCGCTACGAAACTGGGATAATCGCCGCCGCTGACAGGTTCGGAGATGTCCGATCGTCTGACGAGGAAGGTTTTTGTCCCGTTTTCCTCCAGGATCGCCTAGTTTGCCTTTAAGATCACAACTTTCCCTAATACACCGTCTAAACGGAGAATATCAACGGTGATCTGGCGGTTAAGGATTATCCTCCGTCCCCAGGCGGAGGAGATAATCCGTTGCGATGGCAGCAGCGCGGATAGGTTCTCTGTCATCACCCGGGCGATTTCATCCCGATATGAGCCGGACCAACGGTCAAATTCCGCGATGGCGACCTCGTTTTTCCGGAAAGGGTGACAATCTGAGGGCGATCCAGATAAGCGGGAATGGAAACCGGCCCCACGCCGATAGTTTCTTCCTTTCCTGTCGTCGTTGGGGGCGCATGCTCCGGTTTATCGATCCCATTCAGGGTGTAGAACCTTGCCGGCGGAGATGTTGCGCACCCGGCGGTGATAATTGCGAGAAAAATCACTAATACCCAGGATTTAAATCCTATTTTCATACCCTTTCCTCCCTAAGGCCCCTTCTTTCCCTTCAGGAGCGCCTCGAGGTGGCGTTCCAGGTAATCGGTCAGCACCCGCAGCGACCGGGCGATATTGGCAAACTCCCGGAGAGTGTCTTCCAACTGGAAGGAAACCTCCGTATTCTCCCGGGTGAAACGCTTCAGGGCGGCAAGACTATCGTCCATCTTGTGCAGCGTTCCCTTTGCCTGATCGAGAGTTTCTTTGGTCTTTGTGGCTATTTGACCGGAAACCCCTTCATTCATGGCGAGGGTCTTTTCGGCCTGCAGGAAGGTACTCCGGGCCGCTTCGGAGGTTTCCCGGAGATCCGTCACTGTCGGGCCGATCTGTTCATTTATCTTTCTTATCAGCCCCTCGGCCTCTTTTGCCGTTCTGGCAAGGGATTTGATGCCTTCCTGCGTATCCTGGGAATTGACGAGGCTTTCAATGCCTGAGATAATCTTGTCGAGCTTCTTCACCATCTCCCTAATCGGAATATCCTGCAAGGCCTTGGCGACCTGCTCGAACTGCGTCGGTATCGTCTGGATCTCCTCGTATTTTTTCATATAACTGTGGAGTTCGGCGGGTTTGTCAGGGAAAAAATCGAGGGTGATAACCAACAGGCCGGTTACCAGACTTTGGGTATCCAACTGCCCCTTCAGCCCTTTTTTTTTCCACCAGGTATTTAACGTCTCCCGATTCCGCCGCTACCTTTCCCCCCGTGTTGATGTTGATGATCCGACTCGAGTCAAGTTCGATGACGACGGCGCTATGGAGCGTCTCAATTTCGGGCTTGTAAAAGAGCCGGACGTCTTTGACGGCTCCGACCTTCACGCCTTTGAAATACACAGGAGCGCCCGCGTTTAAACCCCGGACGGATTCATCGAAGTACAGGACATAGAAGTTCTGTTGCTGAAAAAATAGCCAGGAGGAAAAGATGACAACGGCCACCGTCAGCAACACCAGCGCCCCAACTACGAAGACGCCGATCATTTTCATGCTCGCCTGCTTGCTCATGGGTTGACTCCCTGTCTATCGTCTGTTTTGTGCTCCCTGAATCAACATTCTTCCCTAGCCATGGTTTTTGCGGAAAACTCCCCGCCTCGGGTCAGAAAGCTCTGAACGACGGGATTGGTGCAATCTTTGCGCAGCAGCTTTGGATCCCCGGAGGCAATCATGGTCTTCGCCGTCGCATCGAGAAAAACCGAGTTATTGCCGATGGCAAAGATGCTTGCCAGTTCATGGGTTACAACTACGATAGTCCTTCCCAGGCTATCCCGAAGCTGGAGGATGAGGTCATCGAGGAGGCGGGAACTGATGGGGTCCAGTCCTGCCGACGGCTCGTCAAAGAAGAGGATTTTCGGATCCATGGCCATTGCCCGGGCCAATCCCGCCCGCTTCATCATGCCCCCGCTGATCTGGGCGGGATAATAGTCTTCAAACCCCTTCAACCCCACCAGGGCCAGCTTCAGGGAGGCTATCTCGCCGATATCCCGAGGGGAAAGATCGGTATATTCTTCCAGGGGGAGGGCGATATTTTCCGCCAGGGTCATGGAGCTCCATAGGGCGCCGCTCTGATAGATGACACCGAAGCCCCGGGTAATCTTTTCCCGTTGCTGCGGTTCCGCCTGCCAGTAGTTGACGCCGTTGAAAAGGATCTCCCCCTGGGCGGGATTATTGAGGCCGATGAGATGCCTGAGGAGGGTGCTCTTTCCGCAACCGCTCCCCCCCATGATGATGAAGACGTCGCCGTTGTAAATAGTGAAGGCCAGGTCCCGCTGGAGAACGAAATCACCATAGGCCATCGTCAGATCCTTAACTACAATATGGGGTTCCCTGTTCCCATCCATTTCATATCCCCAGGATATTGCACAGCACCGTAATAATCGCCGTGGCGATCACGATGCTCACGATCCCCGTCACCACCGCGGACATCGTCGCCTGCCCGACGGCGGCAGCGCTCCGCTCGCATTGGAGCCCCCGGAGGCATCCCGTAACCGCAATGAGGATGCCGAAAACGGCACTCATAAAAAGGCCGACCCACATATCATTGAGCCTGACGGCATTCGTCATCGTCACTCCGACCATAAGCCCGCCGAGAACACCCATGAAATCGGCGTAGAGGCACAGCAGGGGCATCATCACGGCCAGGGCGACCATTCTGGGCAGCACGAGAAATTCCATCGGCGGGATACCCAGGGTCTTGAGGGCGTCGATTTCCTCATTTGTCTGCATGGTCCCAAGCTGGGCGGCGAAAGCCGCCCTCGTCCGTCCGGCCATGATCACCCCCGTCATGATCGCTCCCATCTCCCGGAAAACGCCGATTCCGACCAGATTGGCGATATAAATTTGGGCGCCGAACATGCTCAATTGGATGGCTCCGACAAAGGCAAGGATGACACCGACGAGCAGACTGATCAGGGAAACGATGGGGAGGGCCTGAATCCCGCATTCCTCGATGGCGACGAAGAGATCGCGGCGGCGGAAGCGGGCCTGCCCCCGGAGCAATCTTCCGAAGGCCACCGTCGCCTCACCGATAAAGGCGAACACTTCCTGGGTACCCTGCCAGCAGGGGTAAACTTCCTGTCCCAGCTGTTCCAGGATAGGCGTCCGGACCTTTTCGCGTCTGGCCCCGGCCCTCTCCGGGACGGCATAGGCCAGGGTCAGAAGCCCCTGAACACCCGGGGGAAGCCCTCCCCGGTCCACAGAGACGTCCCGTTGCCGGCCATAGTCAATGATATTGATGAGGAAGGTGATGAGGACGCTGCTCCAGCCTCCTAACCCGGAACATTCAAAGGTAACGTTTTTAGTCGCCGGGTCCTGCTCAATTTGCCGGAATACTTCCGAGGCCGGGGGCAATTTCTCTCCCGCCCGCCATTGCCCCCGCAGAACAATGAGCAGTTTTCCCATATCCGAACGGACAAAAGAGAGCATACTCTCGTCAATTTGCCTATTCAAGAGGGCTACCATCCCCACCTTTACTGAAAGCTAATGAACCCACCAGTATACCGGAAGGTCACTCTGGATTACCTCTTTCCTGGACACGGCAGGCGGCAGGGGATATCACCCGAAGCGGCAAAATATGATCCCCACCGGCTCTCGTTTTTTCGCCATAGCGGCGATAATATTTATTTTTCCAGCCCCGCTTCAGGAAACAACAGTCAATAATTTCTTGATATCAAGGTCAAGGACCTTGGCCACCTTGGCAACGAGAGCGCTGTTCGGATCGAGCCGGGCGTCGCTGATCATCATGACCTCCATCGTAAGCTTCACGGCCGCTTCACGTTCCTCCTTGGTCGGCAGGAGCTTGGCCAGAGAGGCAAGCGCCCGATCCTCCTCGATGAGGAGCATAAAATACTGCTCCCAGATCATTTTCCTGGCTATTTCAGGCCTTATTTCCTCTTTCTGGTGCCGCTTCTCAAGTTGTTTGGCGATGAGACGGGACCGATAATCGATGGCCCCGATGTGGATCATACTGGCAATGATCAGGCGGATCAGGGCCTCATCGAAACCGCCCTTGTCCATCTCGTTTCTCAGACGCTCAATTTCCGCATGAATTGCCGCCTCCTGGGCCTCGTTTTCCTCGGCCATAGCCACGGCCTTCCTGGCCGGAAAGAGCGGCGCCAGCCCCAGCGGTCCGTACATGGCTTTGAATATGTTGCGGTAAAGGTCGTCCCGCACATCCCGATAACCATTAAGGCGATTCTCGATCGTCTGGGCCATGTCTTGCTCCATTGTCAGGAAATAGTTGTTTTCCGATACCTGTTTGCGGTTCTTCCGGACCCAGTCCGCCCAGATCTTGAAGGTCGCCATAAAGGGATTCACCCGCTCGGAAAAGAGGTAATATTTCATCCGGCTCTTATTGAGCCAGCGCATCATCTCCGCGCTCCGTTCCGTTGTTATCATCCGGACCCAGGGCTGGAGGAAGGTTCGGTACAGTTCATCATTGAAATATGATACCTCTACCACGGAGGCAAAATAATCGTCATCCCGGCGGGAGTCATTGAGGGCCATTATGTCTTTAATCTTCCGCATTTCAAACCGGCAGACGAAGTCACCCTGGATCAGTTCCCCATGTTCCGTGAAGGGATTCTTCTTCTCAAGGATCATTTCGTATAGCCCCGGTGGCAGGCCATCGATCATCTCGAGGGTCGTGACAAACTCGGCATGTTGTTTTCTGGCGATGGAGGCGCCCACAAAGATTCCCAGGTGGCCTACATCGGGATGGAGGGTGTAGATGATCACTTGACCGTCCTTCAGGATAGCTTCGTCGGTGCCGTAAACATCGACAATCCAGTTGAGGGCCTGCTGAGGAGGGGTAATGTTGTCTCCGAATGAGGCAAAGATGACGATGGGGCACTTAATATTCTTCAGGTTGACACGTCGGCCGTCGGGAGTGGTAATGCCGCCCTTGGCCAATTTATTCCCGACAAAAAGATTGGTTACGATGGCATCGATCTCCTCGGCGTTCATCAGGAAGAAGCCGCTCCACCACTCCTCGAAATGGAGATAGCGTTCCGCCTCCGTGTCGATTTTGGCATAGAGGTTATACTCCTTGGCAAAGAGGGTATTGGCGGGGTTGAGATTCTCGAAGTTCTGGACGAGATAGGCTCCGTCGAATCTGCCGTTACCCAGGTCGCAGGTCAGCGTGGTGAGCCACTTGCCGCCCAGGAGGCCGCCGGAATAACGCATGGGGTTTTTGTTCTTGTATCCCGCCCAGTAGGACATCGGGGCGCCGTTCAAGATAATGGTTCCCATGATATCCGGATCAACGACGGCCCAGCCGGCCTGGCAGTTTCCCATGACGCAGGGTTTCTCCGCCTCAGGATGCCGGCGGATGACTTCCTGAAGAAACAGGTGCTCGGCACGGCCGACATCGTTCAGGGTTTGCCCCGGTTCCGGCTTGGGGAAGAACATGACAAAATATACGTGATGGCCGCCTTGCAGGGCGACGCCCACCTGGGATTCACTTTTGGACCCGCCGATCCCCGGCCCGTGCCCCGCCCGGGGATCAACGATAACGAAGGGGCGCTTCCTGGGATCGATAGCCATGCCTGCTCCGGGGATAATCCTGAGCAGGGCGTAATTGACGGGATTCTCCAGCGTCCGTCCGGCGATGATCGTTTCATACTCGAACTGTAATACCGGCGGCTCTCCCTCCTGGATATGGTGGAGAAAGTTATCCCCCCGCTGCCGCATGACATCCCAGAAAAGGATTTGCCGCTGGATCATATCCACGCCATATTCCCATAGGTCTTTGGCGGCGGCGTTGCCCTCCCATGTTCCTTTTATTCCCTTGAAGAAAGAGGTCTGACCAAGTCCGGCGAAGGGTTTTTTCACCTCCTCGTCTTGCTTGTCCGTGTCCGTCCCTGCCGCCCTGGCAGCGGCAGCGGCTTTTTCCGGTGCCTGCTGTTTGCCCGGTGGGGGGACCGGTTTCGTTGCCGCTGCCGTTTTAACGGCAGCAGCCTCTTCGGGAATCGCCGCCTTTCCTTTTTTTGCCGCCTTTACAGATTTTACGGGTTCAGAAGGCGCCTTTAGGGACGTCTTTTTTATCTCCGGATCGAGAACTGACGACACGGCCGCCTTAATCTTGGCTGCCTTGTCCTTAACCGGCGCTGCTATCTTGGCCATGATGGATATCCCCCCCCCTTTTTTGTCGGTTGAAACAAACTGCCTGTGCTCTATTGATTCGATATATCCCGTGTCTCCCGTCTTGATTTCGGCGGCGTTGCCCTCATCCGTATCGAGGTGCATGTCGAGGCGGAAGTTCTGATCCACCCGGATCAGGACATCGCCGAAGATGAGCCCTCGCCCTCCTTCCTTGCGCACCCGGACGACATCCTTGTCCCGGAGTCCGAACTTGAGGGCGTCATCGGTGGACATGTGAATGTGGCGCTTGGCGCAGATTACCCCCTTATCCAGCCGGACTTCTCCCCGGGGACCCACCACCGTAATCCCCGGTGTTCCTTCGATATCCCCGGAATCACGGATCGGCGGATCGATGCCGAGCTTGAACTGCTCCGTCCGGGAGATTTCCAGCTGACTGTATTTTCTCGCCGGGCCGAGGGTGCGGACCTTCTCCAGGGTTCCCTTCGGGCCGATTAGATCGACCGTTTCCTCGGCGGCAAACTGACCCGGCTGGCTGAGAGGCGACTTCGGCGTCATCGTTTTCCCCTTGCCGAAGAGGAGTTCGAAATTTTCCTGGGTCAGGTGGATATGGTGGGCCGAAATGCTCAAGGGAATGGGGGTGGTCTTGAAGACCTTCATGTCCGTATCGGAGCGGACCAAGCCGACAGTGCGGAGGGTATTCCGGGCAATCATCCGTTCCTCGTCGGCGGGAATCACGAGCACCCGGACCTTGGCATTGGGTTCCGCGACGTCGACGACCTGCCCCCGCTCCGGCCGGGCATCGCGATTGATATTATGATCAATGGTCATGCCGAAGGTCTCGAAACCCTGAAAGATTCTGGCCCGGATCTCCGGGGAGTTTTCCCCGATGCCACCGGTGAAGACGACCACATCGAGGCCGCCCAGGGCGACGGTATAGGCGCCGATATATTTCTTGATCCGATAGCAGAAGACGCTGATCGCTTCCAGGGCGTGGGTGTCGCCATTATCCGCCGCCGCGAGGGGTTCCCGCATGTCGTTGGTCAGGCCGCTGATTCCCTTGAGACCGCTGTCCCTGTTGAAGATGTTTTCCAAGTCGACGGCGTTTCTGCCTTTCCGGAGGAGATGGAAAATTACGCCCGCGTCGACATCCCCCGGTCGCGTCCCCATGACCAAGCCCTCCAGGGGGGTCATCCCCATGCTCGTATCGATGCTCCGGCCGTGATCGATGGCGCGCAGACCGAAGCGCCGCTGCCCAAGTGACAGGTGATCATCTTGAGCTCGCTCAAGGGTTTTTTGAGAAAAGTAGCGGCATTGAGGGCGACATATTCATGATTTGTTCCGTGGAATCCGTACCGGCGGATCCTTTCCTCCGCACAGAGCTGACGGGGCAGGGCATAAGTCGCCGCCGCCGGAATGGTCTGATGGAAGGTGTTGTCGAAAACGGCAACCTGCTGCGCCCCGGGGAGAAGTTTCCGGAACAGTTCGATTCCCTCGATGTTGTAGGGATTATGGAGGGGAGCCAGATCGGAGACGGATCTGATCTGCTCCAGGACCTGGTCGTCGATGATAACGGGTCCGTTGAAAAGTCCGCCGCCGTGGGTTACCCGGTGGCCGACCGCCTTGAATTCCCGGACGTCCCGGACGGTGCCGCCGACCGCGGGATAGGAAATGGCCTCAATCATGAAGTCGAAGGCCTTCTCCATGTTGGGTACCGCCCCCAGGGACACTGATTTCTTGAACTTGGGGGTGACAACCTTGTGCTGGGCGTCATCGGAACCGATCCGCTCGATCGTTCCCTCGATCAGAGGATCTTTCTGGGTGGTATCGAAGATGGTGTATTTCAGGGAGGAACTTCCGCAATTGATGACGGAGATCTTCATCGGCTCCGAGGCGGAGGTAAAATAGAGATCGTAGGGATCATGGCTGGCAAGTTGGGCCGCTTTGCGAACCTCCTGCTCCTTCTGATAAAAGCCCATTTTAAAGACAATCTCGGTCAGATTCTTGGTTAACAGCAATGTAGCCGCAGGGTTTCGCTTGACCGCGGCCATAAAGACCGGCCGGGGAATACGGACCAACGTGCTGAGCTTGGTTGTCTGATAGTCAAAAGCCACCATATTCCCCGTAAAAACGGAAAGATCGCCAAATATCCGCCCCTTCTCCAAGTAGGTCAGCACTTCTTCATTTGTTCCTTCGGCAGGAAGGGGTACGGCTATCTCACCTTCGTAAATAATCCAAGTGGAATTATGGGATTCCCCCCGTTTCACCACGTCAATTCCGGCAGCTAATTCAATAATTTCCGAAGCTTTAACGCACTCAGCAAGTTCTTCGGCGGAAAACAGGGATATTAAAGGGTTGGTCTGGAAAAATGCCTTCAGGTCATTGACCGCCATAGCTAACTCCTCCTCGCTTTGCGTGAAAATGTCTTTTTCTGCCTCCCCTGAAACGGAGAGGCCGAAAAATTTCGTATTCTCCTTCCTTTTCAAGGAGAGAGAGGGGGTGGGGCTGGACTGGGTTCTTCCGTGGTGATGGCGTACCCGCTGGCCATCTTGTCTGCTTCGGTGATCCAGCCTCCCCCCATGGTCTTGTAGACATTCACCAGGGATTGAAAAAGGGTTCCTTTGGTCTGAACCTGGGAGAGCTGGCCGTTGAAAAGGCTCCGTTCCGGGTCCAGCACCTCCATGTAGCTGCTATAACCGTTATCGTACCTGAGCCCGGCCAGCCTTCTGGTATTCTTGAGGGCCTTGACCTGATCGCCCTGGACGGAAATGCGCTCCCGGGATTTCCGCTGATCTACCAGGGAATCGTCCACTTCCCGAAACTCCGTCTGCACCGTTTGCAGATATTTCGCCAGGGCCTGCTGCTGGATTGCCTCCGCCTGCTTCACCTGACCCTTGATTTTGCCGGCGGTAAAGATGGGGGCCGTAAGGGAAGCGGCATAGTTCCATGTCTTGGCCGGTCCCGTCAGGAGATCGTTCAGCTCGGCGCTGGCGAAACCGAAGAGCCCCGTAAGGGAGATGGAGGGAAAGTACAGTGCCTTTGCTACGGCGATCCGGGCGTTGGCGGCGACCAGATCCTGTTCTGCCTGACGGATATCGGGGCGGCGTTCGAGAAGATCCGAAGGAAGCCCCTCCGGAACCGTTGGCAGGACCAGCTCGTCAAGGGTCCTGCCCTGGTAATGGGACCGGGATTGCGCCCGAGGAGCAGATTAAGGGCGTTTTCCTGCTGGGCGATATTCTTTTCCAACTGGGGAATAACCGCCCGGGTGTCTTCATATTCCGACCGGGACTGGTTCAGTTCCAGCTCCGAAATGACGCCGCCGGCATAACGTTTTTCGAAAATATCCAGGGAATCCTTGCGGGTATTAAGAGTTTCCTTGGCAATTACCAGTTGCTGGTCATAATTAAGGAGATTGATGTAACCGTTGGCTACGGAAGCCACCAGGGTCATGATCACGGCCCGGCGGGCCTCGTCGGTGCTCAAGAGATCGGCCCGGGCTCCTTCCGTCGCGCGTCTGAGCTTGCCCCAGATGTCGAGCTCCCAGCTGGCATTAAGATTGCCTTGAAAGGTATTGGAAGTGGGCGACAAGGTCGGCGACCACCCGGTGGGTCCTACTTCCGTCGATCGCTGCCGGCCCGCACTTGCCCCCACTCCCACCTGGGGGAAGAGATCGGACCGGGTGACGCCGAGCTTGCCCATATATTCTTCAACCCGGGACGTAGCGATGCGAATATCCTTGTTTTCCTTCAGGGCCGTCTGGATCAGTTCATTAAGCGCTGGATCCTGGAATTGCCCCCACCAGGCGGTGTTGGCCAAAGCCTTGGCGTCCTTCTCTACGAAGCGCCAGTTCTGGGGCGTATCCACGGTCGGACGTTTGTAGTCCTTGCCGAGCGTGCAGCCTCCCAGAAGCAGGGCAATGGCAACGGCAGTAAAAAGGCTTCTTATCCTTACCGCTTTTGATTTGCGCTTTGCCCTTGGTAGTTCCATATTCATGCTGGCAATCTTCAATTCAGTTGCCCTCCTTTCCCGGTGAAGTTTCATGTCCCGGGTCCCCGGCCCCCTTTTTTTATCGGACCGTGTGCTAAAGGTTGCGAGGATCTGGAAGAAAAGGGGAATAAAGAAAATGGCGATCACCGTCGCCCCCAGCATGCCGCCGATGACGCCGGTGCCGATGGAATGGCGGCTGTTGGCCGAGGCGCCCGAGGCAATAGCAAGAGGTACGCAGCCCAGGATGAAAGCGATGGAGGTCATGACGATGGGGCGGAGCCGGAGCCTGGCCGCTGCGAGGGCGGCGTCGTAAATGGACATCCCCTCCGCCCGTTTCATGACGGCGAATTCCGTGATGAGAATGCCGTTCTTGGCGGCGAGGGCGATGAGGGTCAAGAGGCCGATCTGGAAATAGATGTCGTTCTCAATCCCCCGCAGCAGGATGGACAGCAGGGCCCCGAGGAGGGCGAAGGGAACCGCCATGAGGACGCCGAAGGGCAAAGACCACTTCTCGTACTGGGCAGCCAGGATCAGGAAGACCATGATCAGGCCGAAGACGAACACCAGTCCGGAAGTCCCCCCCGCCTTCTTCTGGTAGAAGGCCTCGCCGCTCCAGGCATAGCTGAAATCATCAGGCAGGACTTCCTTTGCCGCCCGCTCCATGGCGTCAATGGCCTGACCGGAACTGTAACCGGGGGCGGGTCCGCCGATGATGTTGGCCGCGGGGAAATTATTGAAGCGGTTGACGATATCGGGTCCGGATTCATGTTTTGTGGTGATCACCGATTGGAGGGGCACCATACGGCCGTCGTGGGAACGGACATAAACCTGGGTCAAATCATCAGGACGGGAGCGATACTGGGGTTCCGCCTGGACAATGACCTGCCAGAGGCGGCTGAACTTGTTGAACTGGCTCACATAAGCAGACCCGAAGAGGATCTGGAGGGTATCATAGACATTCTGGACGGGGACTCCCAGGGTTTCCGACTTCTCCCGGTCCACATCCACCCGCAACTGCTGGGAGTAGGCGTTCAATCAATGTCGAGTTGACGCCGTGCAATTCCGGTTGCTTGCGGCAATGATCGATAAACTTGTTTGTCACTTCCTGTAGTTTCGCAGCGTTCCCCTCGCCGCGGTTGAGAATCCAGAACTGAAAGCCCCCCATGTTGCCCAGGCCGGGAATAGAGGGAGGATTAAAGGGCATGACCACCCCTTCCTTGATCCGGGAGAAGTTCTTGAAGGCCGCAGCAATAATCGCCGGGGCCTTGAGCTCGTCCTTGTCTCTTTTTTCGTAATCCTTGAGGGAGACGAAGATGACGCCGGCGTTCGCTTTCAAGGCGCTGTCCACGAGACTGTAGCCGGCAAACTCACTGACATCCTGGACGGCCGGATGGTTCATGAAAAACTTCGCCTTCTTGCCCCCTACGTCCTCCGTTCGGTCAAGAGACGCCGTATCGGGAAGAAAACTCACCCCGAAAAGATAGCCTTGATCCTCAGAGGGGACAAAACTCGTGGGAGTTTTATAAAACATCAACCCCACGAGCACCAGCATAATGACAAAGACGATCATTGCCGTCTTCGTATGCTTGAGCATTTTGGCGACCCCGCCGGTGTAGCCGTGGGTCACTTTAAGGAAAAAGGCCTCAAACCATTTAAAGAAGCCTTTCTTTTCCCCCGTCTTGTGCTGGAGGAGGAGGGCCGCCAGGGCCGGGGACAGGGTCAGGGCAACGATCCCCGAGAAGACGACGGAAATGGCGATGGTCACGGCAAACTGCTTGTCGAGCTGTCCCGTCATGCCGCCCAGAAAGGCGACGGGGACGAAAACGGCGCACAAGACGAGCATTATGGCGATCACCGGTCCCGTAACCTCGTCGATGGCCTTTTTCGCCGCCTCCTTGGGAGACAGGTGAAACTCCTCCATGTTCCGCTCTACGTTCTCGATGACGACGATGGCGTCGTCCACGACAATCCCGATGGCGAGGACCATCCCGAAGAGGGTCAGCATGTTGATGGAAAAACCTAAGAGGATCATCCCCGTGGCGTTGCCGATAATGGAGATGGGGACGGCCAAAATGGGGATGATCGTGGCCCGGGCGCTCTGGAGAAAGATGTAGACCACGAGGATGACGAGGAGGCAGGCCTCGAAGAAAGTAATGATGACGTCCTTAATCGATGCCCGGACAAAGTTGGTGGAATCCATGGCGATCTTGTAATCGATCCCGTCGGGGAAATTCTTTTTCATCTGTTCCAGGGTTTGCTTCACCTGGTCCGAAAACTGGACGGCGTTGGCCCCGGGTTGCTGGTAAACGGCGAGGAGCGTCGCCGTCTTGCCGTTCATTTTCGTGCGCACGGAGTAGTCTTTCGATCCCAACTGCGCCCGCCCGACGTCTCGCAGACGGACGATCGCCGAACCGTCCTTGTTGGCGAGGATAATATTTTCGAATTCCTGGGGGGGTCGTCAGAGGACCCTTGGTGGTCACGGAAAAGGTCTGTTCGACCCGGCCGTCCGTAGGGGACTGGCCGATCTTGCCGACGGCGAACTGCTGGTTCTGATTTTGAATGGCGCTGGAGACGTCGGAGGCCGTAATGCCGAGCTGGGCCATCCGGTCCGGTTTTAACCAGATGCGCATGGCGTAGTCCGGGGTGCCCAGGATCGCCGTCTGGTTGTCCCCTTCGATGCGCTTCAGGGCGTCGAGGACGTAGAGGTTGGTGTAATTGGCCACATAAGTCTGGTCCTAGCGGTCATCGGGAGAATAGACGCCAATGACCATAAGAAAGGAGCTCGATTTTTTTTGTACCTGAAGACCTTGCTGCTGGACCGATTGGGGCAACTGGGGCAGTGCGATGTTGACCCGGTTCTGGACATCGACCTGGGCCATGTCGGGGTCGGTCCAAATCTCGAAAAACACCGTCAGAGTCATCGTTCCCATCCCCGTGGCGACGGAGTTCATATAGATCATATTGTCGGCGCCGTTTACCTGCAGCTCGATGGGAGAGGCGACATTCTGGGCGATAACGTCGGCACTGGCCCCAGGATAGATAGCCGACACCTGGATCTGGGGAGGGGTAATTTCCGGGTATTGGGCGATGGGCAGGTTGAACATCGCCACCCCGCCGGCAATGACAATCACGATGGAGATAACGGCGGCAAAGATGGGCCGGTCAATAAAGAATCTCGAGATCATGGCGGCCTCCCCTTACTTCCTGGCCGGAGCGGCGGTCTTTGCCTCTTCCCCGGCGGTTGCCGGCGGCGGGGTGCCCGCAGCGGTCTTCAGCTTGTCGACGACCTTCACGGGTGCATCCTGGGCCAGCATCATGACGCCGTCCACGATTACCCGGTCGTTGGCGGCCAACCCCTTGGTAATGAAGATGTCGTCGCCGATCCAGTCGCCCACGGTGACGTGGCGGACCTCCGCCCTGCCCTGCTTATAGATGCACCAGACAAATTGTCCTTTGGCCCCTTCAAAGACCGCCCGCCGGGGGACGACGATGGCGTTGGGACGACTGGCGCCCTTGAGGCGGACCCGGACAAACTGGCCAGGTTTCAGGATGCCCTTGGGGTTTTCCATGGTGGCTTTGATGAGAAACATCCCCGTCTCCTTGCTGAAGGAGGGATCGGCAAAGATCAGGTGCCCCTGCTGTAGATCAATGGAGCCGTCGGCGAGGACCAGTTCCACGATAAATTTTTCCCCGCGCGGAAAGCGGAGGGCGCCTTTCTTAATTTCCTCCATAGAACTGAGATATTGGTTCTCCGACAGGCTGAAGGTGACCCACATGGGGTTCATCTTGGCCACATAGGTGAGGAGGCTGTCCGTGGCGGAGATATACGTTCCATCCTGCTTTTTGGCCTGACTGGAGAGGCCCGTCACGGGGGACGTGATAACGACGGTATAACTGAGATTAAGTTCCGCTTCTCTGACCTTTCCCTGAGCCGCAAGGACCGAAGCGGCGGTGGCCTGCTCCTGTCCCGTGGCGTCATCGAGGTCCTTCTTGCTGACGGCGTTTTGCTCCGCCAGGGGCTTTACGCGGGCTAGATTGGCCTTGGCCGTCGCCCACCGGGCCTCTTGCTGGGCCAGTTCACCTTTCGCCTGCTGGAGGGCGGCCTGGAAATCCCGCTGGTCGATCCGGAACAGGACCTGCCCCGCTTTGACCAGCGATCCTTCTTCATATACCCGTTTGTCGAGGAAACCCGCAACACGGGCGCGGATTTCCACCATATGGGAACTTTCCGTCTGCCCGACCCACTCGAATACGACCGGGGTATCCTTGGGGGTGACGGTGACGGCGGTCGCTGGGCGCCCCCCTGCTGATCCTTCCCGCATCCCGGCAGGAGGCCGACGGCAAGGACGATACAAAATAAAACCAAGGTAATTTTAAAAGGATAACGAGGTGTAAGGATAGAATAGCGCCAGTTTGCCGTTTTCATAACTTCCCCACTCAAATTAAATTCTCGAAACATTATCTCATTTTCTGTGGCCTGTCAAAAAAAGTCAACAAAGAACAGCCTTTCAACCTTCGGGTTCCTTTCATCCCATGATGTGATAGCCCGCATCAATGAAGGTGGTGTTGCCCGTAATCGCGTCGGCTAAATCGCTGGCAAGAAAAGCGGCAATGGCGCCCACGGCATCAATATCCACGAGGCGGCGCTGTGGTGATCGTTTCTCCGCCATGGTCATGAGTTCATCGAAATGGCCGAGTCCCGAGGCGGCTCTTGTCTTCAGAGGCCCCGGTGACAGGGCATGGACCCGGATCCGCTTCGGCCCCAATTCCGCGGCCAGGTAGCGGACGCAACTCTCCAGGGCGGCCTTGACCGGCCCCATGGCGTTGTAGTTGGCGACCACCTGGTTGGCGCCGAAATAACTCATGGCGATAAGACACCCTCCGGAGGTCATGAGGGGCTCCGCCATCCTTGCCATCCGGAGAAAAGAATGACAGGAGACGTCCATGGCCATCAGGAACCCGCTCAAAGGGCAATCTATGACCCGTCCCTGGAGATCGTCTTTCGGCATGAAGGCGATGGAATGGACCAAAAAGTCAAGGGATCCCCATTTCTCGGCAATGGCCTGAAAAACCGCCTCCAGTTCACCCTCTTTCTGGACGTTCAGGGGCAGGAACAGCTCCGCCTGCAATGCGTCAGCCAGGGGTGCTACATAAGCCCTGCCTTTCTCATTCTGATAAGTGACGGCTAATTTTGCCCCCTGGCCGCAGAAGGAGCGTCCGCAACCATAGGCAATACTATCTGCATTGGCGATACCGACGACGAGGCCCTTTTCCCCCGTTAACAGCTTCTTTGCCTCCAAAGTCCTTCCCTCCTTCCCTGGTTCTGGCGACTATTTATACGCAATTTATGGTCCTTCCGGAGCATCGGCGCCTTCCTCTGCGACCCAGGCTTTAAGCAGGGTGTAAGCTACTGCCAGCACCACGGGACCAATAAAAATACCCACGATGCCGAAGGCGATAAGGCCTCCGATGACACCGGCAAAGACGAGGAGGAGCGGCAGGTCTGCGCCTTTTTTGATAAGCAGCGGACGGAGCACATTGTCCAGGGTGGTGACGACAATCGACCACACGAGCAGCACCGATCCCGCCAGGTTATGATTGCCCCAGAAGAGCCAAATGACAGCAGGAATAAGCACTAGGGCCGGGCCGAGCTGGGCTATGCAAAGCATGAACATGACAGCCGTAAGGACTGCTGCCGTCGGTACGCCGGTCATCGCCAGGCCGATGCCTCCGAGGAGGGACTGCGCCAGGGCCGTAACTACCACGCCGAGGGCAACGCCCCGGATTGCCTTTCCCGCGAGAATGGTGACCTCTTCCCCGCGAGGACCGCCGAGACGGCTGGCAAAGCGGCGGATGCCGGCAGCGGCAGTGTCGCCCCTGGTGTAGAGGATCACGGAAATAATCACGGTCAACAGAAACTGAACGAAAATTTTGCCCAGGTTACCGGCCTGATCAACAAACCATTTGGCCACCCTTCCCGAGTATGGCTTGACCCGCGCAATTACCCCCTCCGGACCGGCAGCGGCGACTTCCTGCCAGGCCGTAGCAAGCTTGGGGCCGATCATCGGCAGGTCCTGAACCCAGGAGGGAGGGGACGGCAGCGAACTTGTGCGCAGAGATTCCGCCAAGTCGTCGATGCGGTGAGAATTTTCCGCAATAGTTGCCAGGGCGACCCAGGATGGTATTACCAAGACCAGGAGCAGGACCCAGGTCATTACCAGGGTGGCGAGTCCCCGTTTCCCCCACAGCCGTTCCTGAACACGTAACATGACCGGCCAGGTTGTTACAACGATCGTTATTGCCCATACCAATGCAGGCAGGAATGGGCGTAGTATTACGAAAACGGCGATGATGAGAATGGCAACCAGCAAAACGGGCAAGGTCGTGTGGGTGATGTCTCGATAGCTGGCTTTTTTCATGAATCTCCTTTAAATGGAAACGGCTTCATTTTGGACACATATTTAGTTTTTGTCAATGTAAAATGTGTGATTTTCAAAGGGGAACGAGTTTCCATTTTTGATTGTGGATTATAATCGGCGAGCATGATAAAAAAGATACAAATAAGAAGTGCGGTAATGAAGTGCTTTAGAATAAATGGTAATTATTACCGATAGTTCTCGTAATCGAAAAAACCATTGACGGAGCGGTTACTGATGCCCGAGACTCCCGTTGCCTGTCCCGATTGCGATCTCCTACAGCACGTTCCCTTGTTGCCACCGCGGGGGAAAGCGCTTTGCCGCCGGTGCGGCAAGGTGCTGGCAACAGATAAGCCGGGGGCCAACGAACGCACCCTGGCCCTGGCGGTTGGGGCGGCAATCGTTTTTGCCAATGCCTTGCCCCTGATGGGTTTGTCGGCGGCGAGGCGTGAGGTTGATACGACGATCATTGGCGGCGCCTGGATGATGTGGCAGGAGGGGCAGCAGCTGACGGCGGCCCTGGTCGCGCTGTGCGCCGTAGTTGCCCCGGCCGTATATATCGGGATCATCGTGGTGCTACTTGCCGTCCGCATTTACAGCCCGGCGCCGCTTTGGGTGGGTGAACTCCTTCACTGGGGCGAACTGGCGCGGGAGTGGGCCATGACCGAGGTAATGATGCTCGGCGTTCTTGTCGCCTTGGTCAAAATCGCCGATCTGGCCACCGTAGTCATCGGCGTGGGGATATTTGCCACCGGGGTGCTTATTGCCCTGATAACAATGGTCGCGGTAAATTTCGATTCCGGGAAGATCTGGACGCAGGTACAATGGACCACTGTCGATGCCCAGTCCCTCCCGAATCCCACCCCTGCCATCGACTACCAAGGGGTAAAGAAATGACCGCTCGGGAACCGATGGCCATGCCGTACGGACTCGCCTTGTGCAGGCACTGTGCGCTTTTGTCAAAACTCCCGGTCACACCCGGGCAACGAACTATTGCCCCCGCTGCGGCAACGAACTAGCCTTCCGCCGTCATGAGGCAATGGAGCGGACCTGGGCGCTCATCATCGCTGCGGCAATCTGCTACGTTCCGGCCAATCTTTTACCGGTTATGACCTCCATAACGGCGATGGGCGCCCAGGCAGACACGATCATCGGCGGCGTTATCCTGCTTTACCGGACGGGATCTTGGCATTTGGCGCTCATAGTCCTGATCGCGAGCGTGATTATTCCCCTGACAAAGCTGTTCGCCCTTGCCTATTTACTCATCACGGTGCAGCGGTGTTCGGCAAAAAGCAACCGCGAACGGGCGCAGCTATATCGTCTGGTCGAATTTATCGGCCGCTGGTCCATGCTCGATGTTTTTGTCATTGCCTTTGTGGTCGCCCTGGTGCAGCTCAAGCCGCTCATGGCCGCCCAGCCTCGATACGGAATCCTTTTTTTTGCGGCGGTTGTAATATTGACAATCTTTGCCTCCCAATCATTTGACCCGCGTCTGATCTGGGATTCAGCTAATAAAATGGAGGAGCGAAATGAGTGAATTAAACGGCGTCTCGAACATTCCCCAGGCGACAATCGCAACCAGCAAACGGTTGCGGTTCTCCGTTGTCTGGATCATTCCCATCATTGCCGCCCTGGTCGGTATCGGGATTGCAGTGGAACGGTTCCTGAATGAAGGACCGACGATCACGATAACCTTCAAGATAGCCGAGGGTATAGAGGCCGGCAAGACTTTTGTAAAATACAAGGATGTTAACATCGGTCAAGTCACGGGAGTGAACCTCTCAGATGACTATTCCCAGGTCGTCGTAACGGCAAAAATCGCCAAGAATGCCAAGAATCTCCTGGTCAAAGACGCCCGGTTCTGGATCATGCAGCCCCGGGTCACCTTGAGCGGGGTGTCCGGAATGGGCACTTTGCTTTCGGGGAATTATATCGGCCTGGAAGCCGGCAAATCCAATGAAAAACAAAGGATATTCAAAGGTTTCGATACACCCACGCTCATTAAGAGTACGGAGCCCGGGCGGCAATTCCTGCTGAAGGCGGACGACCTCGGCTCCCTCGGTTATGGTTCTCCCATTTATTACCGGCGTCTGAATGTCGGCCAGGTCATCGGCTACGATCTGGCGAAAAACGGCAAGTCCGTCGATATCAAGGTATTCGTGAATGCGCCCTACGACAAATATATAACCGCTGAAACGAGATTCTGGCAGGCGAGCGGCATCGACTTTTCCATGGGGGCAAACGGGGTGGTCATCCATACCCAATCGTTAGCTTACATGCTCGCCGGCGGCATCGCCTTCGATACGCCCCTATTCTCCCAGGACGCCGTACCGGCGCCGGAAAACACGGCCTTTCCCCTCTTTGGCGATCGGAAGGCGGCCACGGCAAAACATGAGCTTCAGGCCGATCCTTATGTCCTTGTTTTTAATGAATCGGTAAGGGGGCTTTCCGTCGGTGCTCCCGTTACCTACCTTGGTCTTGAAATCGGGGAGGTGAAGCAGGTATCGTTTCATTACGATCCCGAAGTCGAAACGATTAAACCCAAGGTGCTGATTGTATATTATCCGGAGCGCTTCCTCTCGCAATTTGACAACCGGCAAATCATTGACCCCAAACACGATAAGTCTCTGCGCCGGCTTTCAAGGCGGCTTGCAACATCTGATCGATCGGGGCTTGCGGGCGCAGTTCCACCTTGGAAACATCGTCACGGGGCAACTTTACATCGCTTTTGATTACTTCCCCCATGCCCCCAAGGTCAAGGTCGACTGGCAAAAGGGTCCGCCGCAATTGCCGGTAATGCCGAGCGGCCTGGCGGAATTTCAGATGAAGGTCACCAAGATCCTTGGTAAAATAGACAAAATACCCTTAGAAGATATCGGGAAAGATACGCAGAAGGCAATGGCTTCCCTGGACAAGACGTTGAAGGATACCCAAAAGCTCTTGGGGCGTATCGATACGGAGATAGTTCCTGAGGTTAAAACAGCCATGGAAAACTTAAAACGGGCGGTTGCCGCGGCTGAGCGGGTGTTGGTCAACACGGACAAGACATTGACCGGTCCCGATGCGCCGGTGAATCAAGAGCTGCGGGAGGCATTGCAGGAGATATCCCGCGCCGCCCGCGCCTTGAAGGGATTTGCCGAATATATGGACAGCCACCCGGAGGCATTGATCCGCGAGAAGGCACAGGAGCAAGGACAATGAAAAAACTACCTACCATGAAGATCCTTTGCGCATTGGCCGTGCTCATCCTGACGGCGGGATGCGCATCTACCTCACCGCAGTTGTACACACTGAGCCCCATGGAAAAACCGGGGGGGGCGAGACATCAACCCTCACCATCACCGTTGGTCCCGTATCCTTGCCGGCCGCCGTCGATCGTCCCCAGCTTGTGTTGAGCGTTACCCCCAATCAGGTTGCCGTCGATGAATTCAACCGCTGGGCCTCGCCGTTAAAGGGCGACATCGCCCGCGTCATTGCCGAGAATCTTTCGGCCCTTTTGGGCTCTCCTTATGTTTCCGTATTTCCCCAGTCCGTATCTCCATCTTACCGCGTCACTATCGATGTGACGCGTTTCGAATCCGCCCCGGGAGAGGAGGCCAGGCTGAATGCCATCTGGTTGGTGCGGTCCGCGGCGGACGGACAATCACAGGGAGGGCGCACGGTGCTGACCGAGCTGGTGCGGGAAAAAACATCCTCCGCCCTCGTTGCTGCCCACAGTCGGATGTCAGGGGTATTGAGCGGTGACATTGCGGCGGCCATCCGCACGCTCGCGGCGGCCGGTCGGAAAGAACCCCCCGGGGTGGTTAAATAGCGGAAAAAACTGTGGGGAGACGGTTGTCTCCCCACATGCCGGATCGTAAATCTCAGAAAATTAGCTTTCCCTGCCTCGGAAGCGACTATGCATCGTTATGGAATGATTTATAGCCGGAACCGGTATTTTGATGTTTTTTACTTTTTGGCCTTGGCGTCCTGGGCCTCATAATGGTAGTCAAAATCCTGGACCGCAATCACACCGTCGCCATTCTTATCCATATCCTTGAACTGCTTTTTGGCCGCCGCCAGGAATTCGTCCATGGACACTTTCCCGTCTTTATCGGTATCCATATCGCTGTAACGGGCCATCCAGAAGGCAACGCATTCGTCCTTCCCGATTTTACCGTCCTTGTTGGCGGCTATTTTCTTCATCGGTTTAGCTTTCGCCTTTTTCGGGGCCTTGGCCTCGGGGCCGCAATAATAGGCTACAAACTCCTGCGCCACAAGCGAGTTATCCTTATTGGCATCCAGGCCGCTGAACTGTTGCTTGGTGCTGGCCTCGAATTCGGCGGCCATGACCTTGCCGTTACGGTGATGATGCCGTCGCCGTTGGTGTCGATTTTGGCAAACGCCGTCTGCGTAACGACGGGGGACTTCCCCTGGGCCATGGCGACGCCCAGGCCAAATGTCAGGATAAGCAGGAAAACCAAACCTCCTCCGCATATCTTCTTCATATCAATCCTCCTAAAAGAACCTGCCATTGCGGTTATGCCTGCGATATCTATTCCTTACTTATTGGGCGTCTCAACAACTACGGCGAGGGCCTCGGTGTACCGGACCACAATATCATCACCTTTCTTCAGGCCTTTGAGTTCTTTGACGTTCTTGGCGACCTGCAGGGTCTTGGTCTTGCCGTCGGGGGTGGTAATCGTCACGGTGCCTTTCTTGGCGTCCACAGCGTCAATTTTGGCTTTGAGGACGACGGTGTCCGTTACAAGCACCCCCGGCTTGGCGCCTTTGGGGGCCAGGGTAACAGTTTTGACATCATCGCCGCCGGCCGGAGCTCCGGCCTTCTGGAGATAGACCGCCAGGGCTTCCACGAAGGTGACCTTGAGCAAGTCTCCCACCTTGATCTGGGCGAAATTTTTAACCTCGGGACCACAGGTGATGGTCTTGGTCTTGCCGTCCATTTCCAGGGTCACCATCCGCTTGGACGCATCGATGGCCGTTACCTTCGCCGTCGCCTTGACGGTTTCAACCATGATTGCTCCCGGTCCGGGGGCCGGTTTCTTTGCCGCTTTTGCTAACCCTGCTTCCGGTTTCGCCGCCGGTGCGGTCTGATCGGCCGCGAACGCGAAATGTGTCCCCATTGCCAGCATGGCCGCCAGTGCGAATACAGTCAACTTCTTCTTCATTTCATGCCTCCTTTTAGTTAATGTTTCCACGGACAATCCCGCGGATTCCATATCTATTTTACCGCAGACCGGGAGGTGGCAATGTCGGCAACCTCCTCTGATGATACACAATACTTGTCAAACTGAACATTAAAAGGTCCGGTCCCGCATCTCAAGGAAATACTGCCGACGGCCGTAACATTCTCAACCTCCCCGGGACAACGCCGCATCCGGATTTTTTACGCCGCCGTCATTATTGATCGTAACCGAATTCCCTAACCAGCCGCTCGCTGTGTGTCCAGTCCTTTTGAACCCGGACAAATAATTCGAGAAATATCTTGGCGGCGAAAAAATGTTCCATATCGAGACGGGCCTCCGTTCCGATTCTTTTCAGCATGGACCCTTTCTGGCCGATGAGGATCTTTTTCTGGGAATCCCGTTCCACATGAATGGTGGCCTGGATGCGGATCAGGTCCTTTCCCGCCACTTCCTGGAAGGATTCTACGACGACCGCCGCTGCGTAAGGAATCTCGCGGTGCGTCAGAAGAAGGATTTTTTCTCTGATGATCTCGGCGGCGATAAATCGCTCCGAACGGTCGGTGAGCATGTCTTCGGGGAAGTAGGGTGGTCCCTCCGGGAGGAGGTCACGGATTTCCTGAAGCAGGGCCGGGACATCGTCGCCCGTCCGAGCGCAGAGGGGGAAGAATGCCCGGCATGGAAAAGCGGCGCGGGCTTCGGCGATGAGAGGCAGGAGGGTGTCTTTTTTGACGAGATCGATCTTGTTGATTACCAGGATCGCCCGCTGGTGATACGGGGCGAGAGCTGCGAACAGGGCGCGGTCCTCCGGGTAGATACGGTTGCCGGCCTCAATGAGGGCCAGCAGCACATCGACATCGCTGAAAACATTTCTTGCCGTTTTCACCATGGCCGTATTCAGAGGTTTGTGAGGGTCGTGAATCCCCGGGGTATCTAAAAAGATCAACTGTCCGTCGGCCAGATGCTTGATGCCCATGATCCTGTTTCTCGTTGTTTGCGGCTTGGGGCTTGTGATGGCAATGGCCTCCCCCATGATGCTGTTGAGAAGTGTCGATTTGCCCACATTGGGTCTGCCTACGATGCCGATGAAGCCCGACTTGAACATGTTTTCCCCCTTGTCCTTTCAGGAAATGCTGTAATTGAAGACCTCATTTCCAGGTTTGATCTCCAGCGCCGCAAACCGGAATTGTCTCTGTAATCGTTGAATGTTGCCGTTCCTGTTGCCGCGGAAGGCGCTTTCCTGTCCTGCCGGCACATAGATGGTCAGCCTTTTGTCCTGGACGTCGGCGCCGTCAAGTAATGCCATGGTCCGCTCCAGCCAGAGGGCCTCGGCAACGAGGGAACCGAAAGCGGAGTGATAGGGCCCCCCAAGAACGGCACCGGGGATGGTCAGCATCTCCGTTGCCTGGAGACCCAGGCGGATGATCGGGATTTCTGCCTTTTGAAAACTCCGCCAGGCCTCCTTGCAAAGCTCAACCGCCTCCCCGAGCGCTAGGGGCCGGTACCGCCCCCGCCGGAATTCTTCGGCAAGCCGGGTGTCAGCCAGGACCAGGGTGGGATGAATGCGCACGCCGTCAGGGTGCAGGGCGATCGTTCGCCCTACGGATTCACCAAAGCCGCTGCGGTTGTCTCTGGGTAACCCTACCATCAGATGGAGGATCACTTCAAAGCCGTAATCTTTTAGAAGTGCGACTGTATAATCAACGTCTTTCCCGGTGTGTCCCCGCTGGGAAGCCTCCAGGACATCGTTGAGAAAGGATTGAGCGCCAAGTTCCACGGTTTTGACTCCGAAGGCCGCCAGGCGTTCCATGTCCTGAGTATGCAGGGCGTCGGGGCGGGTCGAAATCCTGACACTTTCCACGGCGCCCTGCTCCACATAACGATGGGCCAGGCCAAGAAGGCGATCCTGTTCCGCCGCCGCCAGACCCGTAAAATTTCCCCCGTAAAAGGCAATCTGCACCCCTTTTGTCCGCTTTGCCTCGGGGACGCGGGACGCCAAAAAGGTCATGGTCTTTTCATGGAAAGATGCGTCCGTCCAATCAGCCGGTCCCCGGTCCCCGGAAAGCTGCTGGTTACAGAAGATGCACCGGTGAGGGCAGCCACGGTTTTGAATAAAGAAAGGGATGATCATGATGTTTGTGGGGTCTGAAAGTATTCCAGGACTTTTCTGGCCGCCTGTTGTTCCGCCTCCTTCCTGCTTTTCCCCGTCCCTGTTTCTTTCACCGATTCGACTATCGCTAATTCCACTTCGAAGGTCTTGTCATGATCAGGTCCGTATTCATTGCGGAGTTGATATTTCGGCGTTTCGTGAAAGCGGCCCTGGCAAAGTTCCTGGAGGGCGGACTTATAATCCCGGAAGGGGGCAGCCCCTCCTTCCCCGGTGAGGATCAGGTCTGCAAACAGATCGGCAATGAGCCGGGAGGCCTGTCCATATCCGCCGTCGAGATAGACGGCGGCCATGACAGCCTCGAAGGTGTCGGCGATGAGGGATGTTTTCCCCCGGCCTCCGGAAGCCTCCTCCCCCTTGCCCAGGAAGAGATGATTCCCCAGGCCGAATCTCTTACCCAGGGCCGCCAGGGATTGTTCATTAACGAGGGTCGCCCGCATTTTGGAAAGCCGGCCTTCCGTAAAATCGGGGAAACGCCTCATCAGGAGATCGCTGATGCATAACTGCAAAACGGCGTCCCCGAGGAACTCCAGGCGTTCATTGTCCCGGCAGGTGAGGGACGGATTCTCGTTGGTATATGACCTATGGGTAAAGGCGTTGACAAGGAGCTGGGGGTCCTGAAATACATATCCCAGCGCCTGTTCGAGATCTCCTAGAGTCGGCGGTTTTTCATTGTCCATCATGTGCTCTTCCGATCAGCGCCCCGGCGCGCACCGATGCAAGTTTAACGCGGGCAATGGTGTTGACCATTTCGGCGCGTCCGTCCTGAAGGAGCACGGGCAGGTAATTGTGGGTGAATCCCTTTAAATAACCGCTGGGGCGATCTTTCCTTTTTTCAATAAGCACGGGCATGGTTGACCCGATAAATCTTTCCAGGAAGGCCTGGCGTTTCATCACTCCCAGTTCCCGGAGTACCCGTCCCCGTCTTTTTTTGTCTGCCTCTCCCACCTGGTTCTCCATCCGGGCCGCCGCCGTTCCCGGACGTCGTGAATAAGGAAAAACGTGGAGATAAGCGATCGGCAATGATTCAAGCAGGGATACCGTATTCTCAAATGCCTTTTCAGCTTCTCCGGGGAAACCGACCATAACGTCCATTCCCACGGTCAAATCGGGCCTGCTCGCAAAAACCTGCGCCATCAGTTCACGGAAAAAGGCGGTATCGTAATTGCGCCCCATCCGTGATAGAATCCCGTCGTCCCCGCTTTGCAGGGGAATATGAAGATGGGGGCACACGATATGGGCGTTCTTCATAATTCCCAGTATCTCCCCGGTAACTTCCCGGGGTTCGAGAGAACTCAGGCGCAGGCGCTCTACGGTCTTGTTTGCTTCCACCTGATGCAAGATCCCGGCTAGAGAAGATCCATCCCGCCGGTCCTCTCCGTAAGCCCCCAGGTGGATGCCCGTCAGCACCACCTCACGGTAGCCGTTGCGGGCGAGGGACTCAATCCGTTCCAGGACCTCGTCCGCACTGATGCTGCGGCTCCTTCCCCGGGCAAACGGGACGATACAGTAGCTGCAAAAGGCGTTGCATCCATCCTGAATCTTCAAAAAGGCCCGGGTATGCCACGGAAATCCTGATACGGAACGGACTCCCCATGCCTTTATCTCCACCCCGATATTGCCTACCTGGACGGATGGGGCAGCCCCGGATGTCTTCCCGGGGGGGGTCTTTTGAATTTCCCTGATAATTTCAACAATGCGATCCTTCTCCAGGGTTCCGGCGACGACGGCTACCTCGGGCATGCCGGCGAAGACCTCCGGTGCGGTCTGGGCGTAGCATCCCGTGACAATAATGGCGGCCCGGGGATTTGCTTTGCCGGTCCGGCGGATCAGTTGGCGCGACTGGTAATCCGTTCGCTCTGTTACCGTACAGGTGTTAATGATATAATAATCGGCCTCCGCAAGGAAGGGTACGAGGCGGAAGCCATGTTTTTCAAGGGATTCGCCCATTGCCGTCGATTCATATTGATTCACTTTACAGCCTAAAGTCGTGATTGCTACCCGCATATTTATAACCTTAGCCGCCTGAATATTCTTTTGTCAAGACGAAAGGATGACTGGATTTTTTTCTAATTTTCCGCTAAGGAGGGACATCAATATATCGATATTATTAATGCCGGATTGTATGTAAAGGGTCGCGAACGATGGAAACAATATGGTCTTTCATTCATAGTCATCAGTTTGCCGTTATTACCGTTGCCTTGATTATTATTTATTTTCTATTCAAGAATCTGATTAATCTGGCCCTGTTATTTCTTCTTATCCTGATTCTGACGGGGAGCTATTTCTATTTTACGGCCCCCAAAAAATCCCCCGCGGATCTCACCCGGGCCATAAAAAAGACGCAGGAACAGGCAGGGCAGGTGATCGATACAGGGAAGATCGCCTATGATAAGGGCAAGGAAATCATTGGCAAGGGCGTGGAGATCACGGACAGTGTCAGCAGGGTGATCAGTAAAGACAAGGGCAAGGAAGCCGTTCCCCGCAAAGATTGATCCTGTTTAGAAAATATTTACCTCCATGGCCCGGGCCGGACAGGCTGAGACGCAGAGCTCGCAGCCGTTGCACTTCTCGGCGTCGAACAAGACCCGTTGTGTGTCCATTTCAAAGGACAGGGCATCCGTGGGACAGAAGGCGGTACAGGCACCGCAATGCACGCATTTTTCGACATTTTGGTTAACGCTCTTGGAGAGAGGCTCAACCTTAAGACCTTGTTCCTTGAGATAACGGATCCCGTTGTTGAAATTCTCCGGGTTGCCGCTCAGTTCCAGTATGATGATGCCTTCCCGCCTGGGGAATATTCTGGCTTTAAGGATATTGAAGACCAGATCATGGGTTTTAACAAGCTGACAGATGATGGGCTGATCAACATTCTCAGCGGTATAATGAATAACAATTCTTCTGGAAACCCTCTGTTCGTCCGCCATGGTCTCTCTCCCGCATTGCTTTCTCGGCGCGATGTTATGGGAATGGCCGTTTATTGTCAAGGCTTTCATTAAAATACTCGTTTTCTTTTTCGTTTCGCCGTTCTTTTCTGCCGGGGCATCGGGAGGGCCCGGAAAAATGTCAAAAAAAGGTTTGAAAGGATTGATGGCTGAGTAGTCAATGCCCATCTCCAGCCACTTTTTGAACTGATTATCCATCATCGTCCGATAGGAAAGGTAGTTTTTAAGCACCTGTTCTAAATATTTTTGAAAAAATTCATGGAGAATATCTTCGCCATATTGAATAATCAAATGGAGGAGGGGCAAGGGGAGAAGGAAATTACGCTTCCTTGATTCTTCGAGAATAATCTGAGTCAGGATAAGGGAGGTAACGTCTTCCTTTGTTTTGGCGTCGACGACTTGGACCTGCCGCCCCTCGCGGATGGTGCGGGTGATATCGGCAAGAGTCACGTAGCTGCTTTTGGCCGTGTCGTAGAGCCGACGGTTTCCGTATTTTTTGTAGAGGAGTTTTTCTGTCATAAATTTTTTCTCGATTATTGGTTATCCTCGTAGCAGGGATATTGACATAACGCAACAAATAACTTTTTATCCAGACCCCGGGGTGACCGGTTAAATGGTGAAATAATAAAAATATGCTCAATATTACAGATAATATTGCCTTAAAGCTGGTCGTGGCATTGTTTGTGAGCCGTAAACAATAATGGTGCGTTGCAACATTTTTTCTTGACAAACCCAAAAGTAGGCCTATATTGTATGAGAAAACAAGGAGGAGGTATTACGATCATGGAGCAAGGAAAGATTGCAAAACAGATGGTAGATTTTCATAAGGCCACATTCGACAACACCTTTAACGCGATGTAGATTATGCAGGAGCAGACGTAACGCATGGTGAGCATGTTTCTCGAACAGTCTCCCTGGGTCCCGGAAGAGGGGAAAAACGCGATTCAGGATTGGGTAAAGGCTTACAAGAAGGGGCGGTCGGATTTCAAGGCATCCGCCAACGATAGTTTCAAGAAGGTGGAAGATTTTTTTGCGGGATTCGAGAAGCAGACCAAGGAAACAAAGGTAAAAGAGGGCAAGTAGCCCGAAAAAAACTAAAAAAGGGGGAAAACAAAATGGATCCGAAGCAGATTTCAAAACAGATGTTCGATTTCAACCAGATGGCTTTTGAAAAATCCTTCTCGGCCATGGTGGTCATGCAGGATCAGGCGGAAAAGATGTTCAACATGTGGCTGGAGCAGAATAAATGGTTTCCCGAGGAAGGGAAGAAGGCCATGGGGGAATGGGTAAAACCCTACAAAAAGGGCCGTGAGGATTTTAAGGCCAAGGTTGAAGATGGTTACGGGAAGATGGAAGAGTATCTGATGATGTCGAAGGAAAAATAAGGCGGTAACGAATTCGTTATCCCGGAGGAAATAAACCAGTTTATATGATGTCAAACCTAAATCAACAGGCGTTAAGCCGCGCAGCATCCGTCTATGCCGGGAGGGTCAGAGAGACTCCCGGGAGGATCCTGGGGGTTACCACGGATATGCTCAAGGTCGGCCAGCTCTATGGGTTGGGTGTCCTTGTCTATGTGGCCGATTTTATGGTCCCCTTCTGGACGGCGTGGCAGGGCTTCAACCGTCTCGAAAAGGAAAAGCTGCAAAGCAACTTCCCCATCCAGAGCGCGGCTGATTATTACGAATTGTTTCAGTTCAATCTCCAGATCGCCGAGCAGGGAATGACGGGGTCTCTCAAGGGCTTCCGGGACTTCTACAAGAAAGAAGCAGCGAGAGTTCTCGTCTCCCTGCTCAATAGCCTCTATGGGGATGAAGAAGATTTTCCTAATTATGCGGCCAATCTGGCTCGTCTCACCGACAGCGTCATCAATCAGTATCCCGAGGCGATAAAGAAGGCTGGCGCGGGATTCGGTTTTCATTTCGATGACGGCGGGTATGTCAAAACGGCGGAAACGGAACGGTTTATCCTGTATCAGGTCCTTTCTCGCAACAGGAAGATCCGCCCGCGGCAAGACGGGAAGCCGATCATGATCATCCATCCTTATGTGCTGGGGCCGAATATTCTGGCCTTTTTGCCGGATGAACGGAAAAGTTACACCCACGCCTTCGCCGATCAGGGCATCCCGACCTACATCCGGATCCTCAAGGACATCCAGACGACGGAGGCGGTGCAGGTCATGACGGGGGAAGACGACGCCCGCGATACCCGCCTGTTCTGCAAGTTGCTGAAGGAAACTCATGGCCGCCCGATTACCCTGAATGGCTTCTGCCAAGGCGGGTTCATCGCCGTCCTGGATATCCTCTCCGGCGAACTCGACGGTCTGGTCGATGCCCTCATCACCTGCGTCGCCCCCATGGACGGCACCCGGAGCAAGTCGCTCATGGAATACATGCAGCATTTACCCCCCCGCTTCCGGGATCTCGCTTATGCCGCCAAGGTGATGCCCAATGGGAACAGAATTGTCTACGGCAAGGTCATGAGCTGGGTCTATAAGTTAAAAAGCATGGAGAAAGAGGCGCCCTTTGTTGCTCTCTATCGGGATCTCAGCAATATCGGCGATTCCCAGATCAATAAAACGGCGGCGGCTCTGAATCACTGGCTGATCTATGACCGGATGGACCTTCCCGAAGGGATCACGAAACTCAGTTTCGATTCCTATACGATCCCTGTGGCCGAGGATGGAGCCCTGCCGGTGCAGCTTTTTGGCAAGAAATTGAATTTCCATGGAATTAAAGAAAAGGGCATCCCCTGGCTGCTCTGCTATGCCGAAGGGGATGATCTGGTGGACAAGGATGCCGCCTTGGTTCCTGCGGACTTTGTCGATGTGGAAGTGACGCCCTTTCCGAAAGGACACGGGGCAATTGCCACCTCCTGGTCTGATCCGCGCTCGGCGTGCGCTCTCCATACCCGCTTCGGTAATGGTTACCGGGGACCGGTGCGATTCCAGCTTGATCTGGAAGAAGGGAAGGTGAACAACAATGGATCGTAATTTTTATGAATTCTGGGGGCAGTTGTTTCAGAATCTTGCCAAAGGCCAAAAACAGATCGAGGACTTTAGAAAGTGGTTCGGCCAGGGACTGGTGGGCTACGAATCGTTGACGGCCATGTTCCGCAAGGCTTATAATCTGGACGTGGTTGAAGAGGGATCTCCCGATTACACGGAATTCTGGCAGAAATCAGTGGAAACCTTCCAGAAGTCCTTTCGGGAAAGTCTTGCCCTCATGGATGTTGTCCCCAAAGGAGAGTATGAAACCCTGGCCCGGAAATGCGCCGCCCTCGAAAAGACCGTGGCGGAACAGGAAGGAGCCATGCGCAGCCTGAAGAGAATCTCGTCCGAAGGGGGAATCGGTTCTCCCTTCGCCCTCGATGAGCTTCAGGAACTGATGAAAAAACAGCACAACCAGTTCCAGGATCTCGTGAAAAATATGGCTGTCCTTTTCGAGCAGGACCCCAAGGCCGACCGTTCCGGCAAAAAGAAGCACTAACGAGACGGGAAAATAAATCTTAGGCGATAGATCAAATCACAGACGGCTTCGTAAAATGATTCGCAGGCAAGGCGCGCAAGTTATGGGGAATGAGGTGTACTAGGCGTACACCGCAGGGACGTAGGATGCAGCGCACGCAACGCCGCATCCGGATCTTTTTACGAAGCCGTCAGGCTTTGGGGGGGGCCTTAGGCGGACTAACCAACGCCTCGCCGTCCAGGACCAGGGTTCCCTCCTGATTCCGGCAGGTAGTGCGAAGGCGGAGCCGGTTTTTCTCCTTAATGATTTCTACAACCTCGGCCCTGCCGGTAATTGTGTCGCCCATGCGTACGGGGGCGAGAAAGTTCAACTCCTGGCGAAGGTAGATTGTCCCCGGGCCAGGCAACTGCATCCCCAGGATGGACGATATGAAACCCGCCGTGAGCATTCCGTGGGCGATCCGGGTCTTGAAGAAGGTCCCGGCGGCATAGGATTCATTGATATGGGCCGGATTGAGATCCCCCGTAATCCCGGCATACAGATAAACATCGGTTTCTGTTACTGTTTTGGCGAACTCGGCCGCGTCCCCTACCTTAATGGCCTCAATGGTTTTCCCGATCATTTGCTTCCTTTCCTCTCCGAATTGATGGTCCCCGCACCTAAGCGCCGCGGGCGTCTGCCCTCGTAAAGACGGGAAACCTTCCCCCGCGTCTCTAAAACCAGCACTTGTAGGCCCAGGACGATTCTTTCATGTCCCGCAGATCATCCTGCACCATAAGATAGAGGCTGGCATTCTGGATGGCCAGTCCTCCCTGGAGGGCAAGTGCCGTGACGAGTTCGATTTCGTCTTCCGAAAAAATCTTCTTCTTGCTGCTGTAAAGGCGCAGCACGCCGATGACGTCCTCCTTGGCCTTTATCGGGACACACAGGATGGAGACAATGCCTTCTTCTTTTTTCTCCTCCTTGTATTGAACGCCCTTGTCCGTATAGGCGTAGTCTATGGCCACCGGTTTGCCGTTGAGGGCTTGGGCAATACTTTTTTCCGCTGATATGGGTCCTTTTTGCAGATATTTATCGCTGAGACCGTAGCTGGCCACCAGTTGCAGAACCGTCTTTTCGTCATTGAGGAGACGAATCGAAGCGGCCTTTATACCCAGGGACTTGGCCACCTCTTCTGTCAGGGTATGAAGAATAGTCATGATATCGAGGCTTGCAGCGATAGCAGCGGCCAGATTCAGGAAAAGCCTCGTATTGCTCCGCAGCTTCTCGACGAGGCGGGCATTCTCAATGGCCAATCCCCCCTGCTCCGCCACGACGCGGAGAAACTCGATTTCTTCCCTGTTGAATTCCCTGATTTTCGAGGTATAAATGGTGAGCACGCCGATGAGTTCGCCCATGACCTTTGCCGGGACGACCAGGATGGACCCGATGCCTTCGGCCTTTTTCTTATCCAGGTTCTCCAGGCGCGGATCTGTCGTCGCATCGCGGTAATAGCTGAAACCTTCCTTCATCAGGATGGGGGTGAACTTCTCGGCATGGGCATAGCCGGCGTGGGGATACTGCGGCGATAATCCCTTTTGCGCGACAACCGTTAGGGTTTCCTTTTCCGCGTCCGTCAAAAACAGGCAGACCGCCTTCACTTTCATTGTCTCCAAGGCACTGTCTACAATCAACTGCAACAGGGCGTCCATATCCTTAGTCGTGCCGAAGGCTTCACTGATTTTCCTAATGGTCCTGAAATAGCTTTGTTTTTCCGCCATGGTCTTTCCTCTTCCTAAATCGTTTCCTGCATTACCTGCGTTAAGGACGGGTTGATGGCCTGTTCCTTCCTTGCCGGTCTTGGCCGCTCAGGACTTGTTCTTGCGGGCCGTTTTCCCGGTGATGGACGGGAAGGCCTTTGCAAGCGTGAGGCCGGGGAAGGCTGCTCCCCGACCGTTTCGTCAGCCACGGCAACAGCCGGGGCAGGGCGCAGCGCGCCGTCCCGTTCCCGCAGCCACCGGATGATCTTGGGGGCGAATTCCCGCTGACACTTGGAGCTGACATAGATCCCGATGTGGCCCGTGTCCAGAGTGATGTCCTCGGCGTCGGTGCTGCCGACTGCTTGGGTGAGCATATTGCATGCCTCGGGAGGCACGAGGTGATCGTACATCCCATAGAAATTAAGGAGGGGCATGGTGATGTTCTTCAAATCGACGCGCCTTCCTCCGATCTCGAGCTTGTTCTGGATAAGCAGGTTCTTCTGGTAGAAATCGCCGGCAAACTGACGGAATGTCGCTCCGGGGACGTCGGGGCTGTCAAAGATCCATTTCTCCATGCGGACGAAATTCTCGACGAAAGACTTGCTGCCCATATTCTCGAAAAACCCTACATACTTGTCGATCATGAGCCGGGCCGGATTCAGGAGGAGAAAACCTAGGTTCATGAAATCGCCGGGGAGATTGCCGAAGGTGTCAATAATCTTGTCCGTATCGATGGCCCGCATCCAGATATGGAGAAGGCCCTTGTCCGTATCGAAGTTGGTCGGCGTCACGGTGGTAATAAGGTTTTTGATCTTTTCCGGATGGAGGGCGGCATAGATCGCACAGAAGGTGCCGCCCATGCAGATTCCCATGAGATTGACCTGGGGAACCCCGGTCTTGGCGAGGATGAAATCTACGATATTGCCCATGTAGCCGTTGACATGGTCGTCAATGGTGACGAAACGGTCCTGTCTGGTCGGGTAGCCCCAGTCGATCATATAGAGATCGATGCCGCTGTTGAGAAAGGTCTGAACGACGCTCCGGTCGGGCTGCAGATCAAGCATCGTTTCCCTGTTGATGAGGGCGTAGGTTACCAGGAGGGGCGTTTTCATGGTTACATCGCCGGGAGTGCGGTAATGGTTTCAGCTTCACCCGGTCCTCTTCGTAGACCACATCGTAGGGCGTGGTGGCCATAGCGGTTTCCAGGGGGCCAAGGAGCACCTCGGAGGCCTTGGTCGCCGTATCCTGGGCTTTCTAGGTTTCCGCGGCGATATTGGCTAAAATCAGGGCGAGGGAAATCTTCGGTTGATCCATAAGCGCCACCTCCTTTTATTTTTTTTCTTTCCCGGCAAGTTCCTTTTCCATGGCCTTCACGCGCTTTTTCAATAGATAGAGATCCTTGTAGATATTGTCCATATCCCGGTTGGTGGGAGCGGGTAGTGATTGCAGGATGTCCTGAAGGACTTCGTTTTTTGCGGTTACGTAGTTTTCCGCCTGACTGAGCATTTCCCGGAAGGACGCCAGGTACTCGGGGGACTTGAACAGATTCATGTAATGACCTTCCAGAATCTTTACCCAGAGATTGTAATAGTCCTTGGCCTTGTCGGGGACGTTCCCCTCTTTGGAGAGGTCTTCTATCCTGTCCTGGAAGACCTTCATTGACTTTTCCAGAGGCAGGTAGAGGAGATAAAGGAATTCGGAGAGAGAGGCGTTGAGGAGATTGGACTGGTCCAGCAGACGGTTTAATCTTTCCTGATAATAACGGGCCAATCCCAACTGGGGGACCTGGAAATACTGGCTGAATTCTTCCTCATAAATTTCCCGCCAGGCCTTGAAGACCCCCTGATCCAGGTTTTCGAACTGGTAGGCCTCGGTTTTCTGGCCGATTTTCCCGGCTTTTTCAGAGACCTTTTGCTGGAGACGCACCGACGCTTCCCAACCCGCTTTAGAGATTTTTAAAAAAAATTCCGGAAGGGTGTTGAGAGCGGTGAAAACAGCGCCGGCCATCTGGGGATCATTGAGGGCGGACGAGGCGGACTGCATGCGCTTCAGCGTCGCTTCCACGGATTCGGCATAGCGGTTTTTGATCCCTCCTCCGTCGGGGGCGGCCTTGAGCATGGAGGTCCAGAGATCCGTGGAGGCCTTCATCCATTCCTGCGTGGTGGCAGCCATATCGCTTTTTTTCGCTTCATTTTCTTCCATCTGCAGCACCTCGTTTTGATAAGAAAGCTGATGGGACTTTTGCCTGTTAAAGATCGGGGGTGAGACTAGCGAAATAAAGCACTTATACTATTATGGACAGGGCCGTTTGTCAATAGGGAAATGATCGTCATTGGGGGAGATTACTCCTGTAGGAGCTATTCCCAGGGCATCCCGGGAAAGGTCTCATGAAGGGAATGATCGTCTTCCACAAGACGGTAATTAAGGTCATTAAATGTCCCCTCGGCAACCGCCCGGACTTTGCCGGGAGGGACCACATCATCCCGGCGGCCATGATAGAGGTGGACGGGGATGGTCAATACCTGCCCTGCATACGGTTTAAATTCTTCAAGATTAATGGCCGGGGCCAGGAGGATAAGGCGGCGGACCTTTTCCGGATGGCGACAGGCGTAAATAGCTGCCATCAGGCCGCCGTAACTGGAGCCGACAAGCATTAGCTTGTCTTTTCCCGCCAGGTCGGCCTCCAGTTTTTCCATGCGTGCCTCCAAATTTCCGGGGTAATCCTCGATAATCATCTCGGGATAACGCCCCCGAAAGTATCTTCCTTTCGTACCCTGGCTGGTGCTTTCCAACCCGTGAATAAAAACCCTGATCGCCGTCATAAGTGTCCTCCTAGCCCCCTTAAGTTCCGACGCCTTCGCGAAAAGTCCGGCAGTTGCCCCCTCCTAAAAGTCCCGATCCTCCCCCGGTGCCGGGGGAGGATCGGGACGGGGGCGAAAATGAGTGCTTTTGCGAATTTGTCAATGCTGACACGGCTATTGTACGTTAGGTTTTCCTTTCCTGTCCAGCGGTGATTTCCTTCCCGTTGATTTAAGGAGGGGACTGTGATAGAAACCCGCCATATCCCATTTGAAAGGTTTTATCATGGCACGCATCGCCCCCTTCCGGGCTCTCCGGCCTTACCGTCAATACGCGCAGGCAGTCGCCGCGCCTCCCTATGATGTCGTCAATGTCGAGGAGGCCAGGGCGCTGGCCGGCGATAACCCCCTGAGCTTTCTCCATGTGGAAAAATCGGAGATCGACCTGCAGGAATATCCCCAGGTTGAAGAACAGGCCATCTTCCGGACCGCCGCGATGAACCTCCGGAAACTAAAGGGAGACAATATCCTGTTCCAGGACCCGGCGCCCTGTTTTTACGTCTATGCCCAGCAGATGGGAGGGCATCGCCAGTATGGGATCGTCGCGGGGGTCAGCGTCCGGGAATATGAGCAGGGACTGATCAAAAAGCACGAAGACACCCGGGCGGACAAGGAGCGGGAGCGGATCAACCATGTGGATGCCGTCAATGCCCAAACGGGCCCCGTTTTTATCACGTATAGAAAGAGGGAGATCATCGACGGCATCGTTGCGGCGATCGCTCAGACCCCGCCGGAATACGCCTTCGTCGCCTCCGACGGCATTACCCATGAGGCCTGGGTCGTGTCCGATGGGGATACCATCGGGCAATTGACCGCGGCTTTTGCCGCGGTTCCAACGCTCTACATCGCCGACGGTCACCACCGGGCCGCGGCGTCGGCCTCCGTCGCCCGCATGCGGCGGGAAAAGGACCCCCATCCCTCCGCAGCCAGGGATTATGAAACCTTTCTGGCCGTCCTCTTTCCCCACGACCAGATCCGGATCATGGATTATAACCGGGCGGTCAAAGACCTGAATGGGCTGGGAACAGTGGATTATCTGGCCAGGATTTCGCAATTACCGATGGCTTCGCGGACCGCTCGCCAAAGAGAATGCATGATTTCGGAATGTATCTCGACGGAAAGTGGCGGCGCCTCATCTTTAAGGGAGAGTTAGGGGCAAAAGATCCGGTGCGCTCCCTCGATGTCTCGCTCCTCCAGGAATATCTCCTCGGCCCCGTGCTTGGCATTGCCGATCCGCGCACGGACAAACGCATCGACTTCATCGGCGGCATCCGGGGAATGGGGGAACTGGAGCGCCTTGTCGATGCGGGCCGCTTTGCCGTCGCCTTCTCCCTGTGTCCCACGACGCTTCCCGAGCTTATGGACGTGGCCGACGCCGGACTGGTCATGCCCCCCAAGTCGACGTGGTTTGAACCGAAGCTCCGGAGCGGCCTTTTCGTCCATCTGATCTAAAAGGAGAAAAGAAAAGTTAACAGCGAAGCTAACGGCGTCATCCGGAACGGGGAAAGGGCAGACGACATCCTGGATGGCCGCTTCCGGGTCATCCAGAAAAAAACGGGGCATCGCTTTTCCCTGGACGCCTTCCTCCTGGCCCATTTTGTCCGCATGAAGAAGTGGGCTTCCCTCCTGGACCTGGGAACGGGGAGCGCCGTGATTCCCCTGCTCCTGTACCATCGCTGGGGATGCTCCCGGATGGCGGGCATGGAAATCCAACCCGAACTCGCCGATATGGCCGGAAGAACTTTGGCCCTGAACGGATTGTCCCATCAGATCGAGATTATCGAGGGCGATATCCGTGCCATCGCCCAACTCCTCCCCCCCAGCTCCTTTGACACCGTCACCTTTAACCCCCCCTACGGAAAGCCGCAGTCGGGAAGGATCAATCCCCTTCCCGAGAAGGCCCAGGCCCGGCACGAGCTTCACGGCGCCGTCGGGGATTTTCTCCGGGCCGCCGTCTATGCCGTTCGCCCGCGCGGGCGGATTTTCCTGATCTATCCGGCCCGCCGTCTGGCGGAGCTGATTTTCCAGATGCGGAGTTGCCGGGTGGAACCGAAGCGCTTGCGGATCGTCCATTCCCGGGCCGATATGGAGGGGGAATTTGTTTTAATGGAGGGCATCGTCGGGGGTGGGGAGGAATTGGCGGTCTTGCCGCCCTTGATCATCTATGGAGAGAACGGCGCCTATACCGAGGCGATGGAGGAGGTCTTCAGCGACCTTTGCGTCGCTGAAGAAACCGGCGCCGGCTGATTTCCCTGAGCATTACCCGCTGCAGGATCTCCTTCAGCTCGGGATCGCTGATGGCCGCAAGGCTCTCCGCCATGAGGCGTTCATCCCGTTCCTCGAGGAACGACGTCCATGTGGATAAAGTAACGACGGCAGCGTTTTCGGCATGGTTTGCCGGGACTTCGCCGATGGAAAAATTCAGTTTCTCGACGTTTCCTGCTCCATAGAGGCTGTTGACCTTCTGGATGATCTCTTTCTTCAGGAACTGAAGCTGGTGCATCCAGACGGAAGAGGCCACCTTGACGTGCAGGACGCCCCTCCTGATCTGGTCCGGCAGGGTCTGGGCGGCAATCTGGGGACCCACCGCTTCACCCCATACCCGGCGCAGGGAGGTGCTGGCCCCGGCAACGGGAATCCCCTGCTTTTTCATGATTTTCTGAAGAATATCAGCAATCGGTTGGGGTTTGAATTGGGGACGGCGGCGCGGAGTCATACCTTTTTCCCTTAGCTCCGGTGTTCAGGATGGGGTTGCGTATTTTGTTCGTTCACGGTACCATGACCTGCAAATTTTGACTGCCTCAATATTTCTTAGGGAGCCCATATGTCTTTAGCCGATTTAGTAGCACAAGTCAAACAGCACCCCCGGTATCGCGAGGTGGGGATGATTCTCTGCCATAACGGCGTTGTCCAGGGGACTTCCCGGGATGGGAAGCCCGTTGCGGAGCTGACCGTAAAGGCCGACCGCCTGCGCCTGGCCGCGATTCTTGGGGAGATGAAAAACCGCCCCGGTATCATCGAAGTCCTCGCCGAGGTCAGGGAGGGGACGCTCCTCGTTGGGGACGATGTCATGTATGTCGCCGTCGCCGGGGACATCCGGGAAAACGTCTTTCCCGTCCTGGAAGACACCGTCAATACGATCAAGCGGGAGGTGACCAAAAAAACGGAGCGCTGATCACAGGATCTTGCGTAGTTCCTTTACAAAGGCAGCATAGGTCTCGCGGCCAAAGAGGACGAAACGGATCAGTTCAATGTCTTCGTGCTCCCCCAGGTAATCCACCGCCGTTTTCAGGGCGATATGGGCGGCCTCGGCCAAGGGGTAACTGTAGACCCCCGTGCTGATGGCGGGAAAGGCGATGCTCCTTACTCTCCTGGCGGAGGCGAGCTTCAGGCTCTCCAAATAAGCGCTCCGCAATAGATCCGCCTCTCCTGCCGTGCCTCCCCGGTAGACCGGTCCGACGGTATGGATGACATACCTTGCCTTCAGGGCTCCTCCGGAGGTGATGACCGCCTGACCGGTGGGACAACCGCCGATCTTGCGGCATTCATCCATGATGG
>DYRD01000056.1 GCA_020718905.1 Syntrophus aciditrophicus
TGATTGCCATGTGCAGTCCTCCTGTATAAATCGTCTTTTAGCTCATCTCTAACCACTTACACAAAATTATCTACACCCCCCATTCTATGGGTAATCATATCAGCTTCGTGCTCGATTTCTTTGAGCCTTGCTATTTTATCCTTTGAATTCCCAAAATCATTAAGTATTTCTACGAATACCATTCCACCTTCCTGGATTTTATCTGCCAGTTCCTCAAAACTATCCGAAAAATGCACATCTATTGGAAATAATTTCATCGCGAAGATTCTCCTCCATGCCTCATCAGTCTTATGGAATAGTTTAGGGCTGGGCGAGATTATAGATAAATGTAATAGCGATGTCAATTGCAGTAACCATGAAATCGCAATATTAAGGTTGACTATTGGTTTTTTATTGGCTATAAAGATACCGTAATGTGAGCTGATCAGTTTTGATGATGTGTAGATACTTAAACATTATGTCATCCGGAGGATAGAGATTCAGCACATGAAAAACCAAATATTTGTTTGGTATTAGTTGGGTTCTCCTTTTATCGAAGTCTTTTTCTCCATTTTGCACGACCGCTTTCTTTCCTGACCCAATCCCAGTATTCTTTTTCCCAGGAGCGAAAATTTATGTCCTTGAGATTCGGCTTGTGCGCGGAGGTAAAGAAAACGCTTATAAATAAGTAATATCAATTACTTGTTGCTGTTTTTTGTTTAAGATTTCATGCCCTATGCATGAAATCAATGTATATGGATGGATATAGGAGGTGTTAAAATGCCACAGATTAAATTCGGGAACCTATCCCTTAAAAAGAAAAAGAAATGCATTGGGATATCGCTGCTTGTTATTGCTTCCTCGGCCTTTGTCTTTGGAATCATGTTCCGGCAGTTAATGACAGACGTCAAGGTAAATTTGCAGGAAGTGATGGCGGCGCCGGGAGTTCTGGAACAATACGGACACTACAAGACGAAGGAGGAAATTTATAAGGTTCTTCGCAATAGCGGCACTGAACTTGGAGATGCTATGGAGGTTGCTAATGCCGTCATTGAGCAATCGGGAAAAACCAATATTCCCGTGACCATTTTTCTTGCGATCATGAAGAAGGAAAGCAATTTCTCCGTCGATGCCCGCTCACCAGTCAATGCCATGGGGATCATGCAGATTCATCCCGTCACGTGGGATGCCTATGCCAAGAAACTTAATCTCCAGGGGTCCAGGAAAAAGGCCTTTGAACCTTCCTCCAACATCATGGTCTCCGCTGCCGTTTTAAGCGACCTGCTCGATTACTACAGGAAGCAGCGCTATGAGGAGCCTCTCCTCTGGGATTATGTGCTGTCCGCATACTATGCAGGGTCCGGATCCGTCCGGGGAGGTTTAAATAAAAACCACCGGCAGTATGTTAAAAGGGTCAGAAAATACGTCCGTGAAATGAGTGAAACCATCGACAGTTGAAATAAAACGGATGGGTTATGAATAATTAATCAGAACGATAGGGAAGACTTCAACTCAAAGCAAAAGGGGCCAACCATTATTTGGCTAACCCCTTTTATTTATTGGCTCCTCAGCGCGGACTCGAACCACGGACCCGCTGGTTAACAGCCAGCTGCTCTACCGACTGAGCTACTGAGGAACATGTCGATTAAGAAAAACGAGACCGCCTTGTAATGCAAGGCGGTCTTTTTGTCAATCGGTTTTTTACCGATCAGCGGCAGCTCACACAGGTCATCAACTGGCTGACCGGTACGCCGGTGGTTCTGCTGATGAATTCAAGCTGTTCCACAGGTGCGAAATACCGTCCACAGGCGCTGCAGGACGCCATCTTGAATACCTTGTCCCAGATGATCCGTTTACCATCCCCGGCTTCCATGCGGACAAAGCCCGTAGGACAGACAAAGGCACAGGACCCGCAGCCGATACAGGTGGAAGGAGTAAATTCAATCTTCGGCTCCTCGACGTCCCTGGCCAGGCCCCGGTCCTTGAACTTCAAGGCATCGACCCCGACGATTTCATGGCAGGTCCTGGTACAAAGACCGCAAAGGATGCAATCACGGCTGTCCGCTGCCGCCTGAACGTCGACCCCGAGCTTCGCCGCCATATCCCGTACTACCGCGGTCTGGGGATAGCGGAAATACAGCAGGGACGCCGCCAGTTTCCTGCTTTCCCGGACGTTATCCGTATCGGTCCGGACTTCCATGCCTGCCGCTGCTTCCGTCTGGCAGGAAGCGGCAAGCTGCCATTTGCCCTTGATCTTGACCTCTACCGTACACAACCGGCAAGCTCCAAAAGAACTGAGGTCCTTGTGGTAACAAAGGGTGGGAATATCGATATTCAGCTTCCGCGCTTCCTCAAGCACCGTAGCACCCGCTTTTGCCTCTATTTCATGTCCATTGATGATCATCTTCGCCATGACTTTCCCTCTATCCTATGAAATTGTTCCCTGTTATCCAGGATTTATTGCCACACCATAAGGCGATAACACCTCAGGCAGCGCTGGGCCTCCTTCATGGCGGCGTCGGCGTTGAAGCCGCCTTCGACCTCGGCAAATCCCTTGAGACGTTCAGCCACATCAAGAAATTTAACCTCTTCGCTCTTCGCCGGGGGGACAAAACCCATATCCCGTTGCCGGTCTACATCGATGCCTTCAAAAGAGAGTTCATCGACAAATGTCTTTCCCTGGAGGTAGGAATCGATACTCTTTGCCGCCTTGTTCCCCATATTCAGGGCCTCGATCAGGGTGGCCGGACCGCTCACACAGTCGCCGCCGGCAAATATCCTTGCCGTCGCCGTGGAATAGCTGACGGGATCAACCTTGATGGTCCCCCAGGCCGTAGTCAATGTCCCTTTATCCTTACCCGTCAGCAGACCGAGATCGGGTTTCTGACCCGTAGCGGCGATCACCATGTCGGTCTTCAGGCTAAACTCGGAACCTTTAACCGGGATTGGTCTTTTGCGGCCGCTCTCGTCGGGCTCCCCAAGCTTCATCTTGATACACTCGATAGCCGCCACCTTGCCCGCCTTGCGAACAATCCCGACGGGAGCGGTCAGATAAGTCAATTTCACGCCTTCGTGGAGGGCTTCTTCTATCTCTTCCTTGGAACCGGGCATTTCGACCCGGGAACGACGGTAGACGATTTCAACGCTTTTGAATCCCAAGCGGAGGCAATTGCGGGCGCAATCGAGGGCCACATTGCCGCCACCGATGATTACTACTCTGTCCACGGGCTTCGTCTTTTTCCCAAGGCTGAGGCCCCACAGGAAGTCCGCCCCCTGCACGACATCGTCCGAGGCAATCTCTTCGCCTTTGCAGCCGATTTTGGTTCCCACATGGGCGCCGATGGCCGTAAATACGGCGGCGTAACCTTGTTTCTGAAAATCGGCCGCATTCAGGGCATCGACCTTGCTGCTGTACCGGATATCAACGCCCATCCGCTTGATCAGATCGATTTCATGATTGAGGATATCCTTGGGGAGACGGTAATCGGGGATGCCCACTGCGGCCATGCCACCCCCTTTGGGAAGGGCCTCAAAAATCGTTACCCCATACCCCAGGAGACGGAGGTGATAGGCCGCCGCCAACCCGGCGGGACCGGCGCCGATGACGGCGATTTTTTCCTTTTTTTCTTCTTTGGGAACGGACAGCGCGCTGCCGCCCTGAAGATCCTGGTCCGCCGCCGCCCGCTTGAGGAGACGGATGGCCAGAGATCCATCCATATCTTTGCGCACACAGGCGCTTTCACATGGGTGGGTGCAGGCCCGGCCGATGACGCCGGGGAGAATGCAGCGCTCCCTGACGAGCTCAAGGGATTCCTTGAATTTATTGTTCCGGATCAGTTCGATGTAGCCGGGAATATCCAGTGTGGCCGGGCAGGCCTTCATGCAGGGGGCCGTCACGGCCGACTGGAAGTTCTTTTCGGCGCCCTTCTTTGCCGTCGCCGTCTTTCCTGCCTCCAGGAAACTGTCCTGGAAGTATTTTACGGAGTCGAGGACGGGGGTCAGGGCCGAGGCACGGCCGAAATTGCACTTGCTGTTGGCCATGACGCCTTTGACGATATCTTCGATCTCCGTAATGTCCTGGGATGACCCTTTTCCTGCGGACAGTCCCTGCAAAATATCCCGCACCCGGTCGATGCCGATCATACAGACGGAGCATTCGCCACAGGAGAGCTTTCTCGCCTCTTCGATATAGGCAAGGGTGAGGGCAACCACATCCGTTTTCGGATCGACAACCACCAAACCGTTCCAGCCCATGAGGGCGTCATAGCTCCGACCATCCAAAGATACAGGACAGGACCCTTCCGCAGGCTTCTTCGTCTTACCCGCTCCATTCCCCGAGGTCCTGTTATCCACGATCTTACCATTCCAACTGCTAAATGCCACTGTATTCATGCTTCCGTCACCTTTATGTTGATTTCATGAATTGTGTATGATTCCGTTTTCCATCCCGCAGGCTGTCAGCTCCACGGCACCGATGTTTCCACTTTGTGCATCAGCTTGCGGAATTCCTTATCCACCAGGGCCTGAACCTTGGCGATATCCGCAGGATCAAGATGGCGGAACCGTCCTTGGAGCTTCAGGTAGTCCTCCATGGGACGCCGTTTTTCGGTGTATTCCATGGTAAGGCGATACTTGCCGTTTTCCACCTCATAGAGGGGGAAAAAGCCCGTCTCTACAGCCATACGGCCAAGCTTGATAGTCTCATTGGAAGCCCCCCGCCATCCTGTCGGACACACGGAAAAGACATGGACGTAAGCCGGACCTTTGATGTTCCTGGCTTTTTCCACCTTGTTCATCAGATCGATGGGATAACTCGGACAGGCGGTGGCCACATAGGGGATGTTATGAGCGACCATGATTTCCGGGAGATTCTTCTTGCCTGTTCGCTGACCCTTGATGGCCTTGCCGGCCGGCGACGTCGTCGTGGCCGCCATGAAGGGTGTCGCACTGGAACGCTGAATGCCGGTGTTCATGTAGGCCTCATTGTCCAGACAGAAAAAGGCCAGATCATGCCCCCTTTCCATGGCCCCGGAAAGGGCCTGCAGACCGATGTCCACCGTCCCGCCGTCACCGGCGATGGCTACGGACTTCACATACCGGTCGGCGATCTTGCCTTTCCTGCGGAGGGCCTTCAGTCCCGCTTCCACACCGGACCCGACGGCCGCGGCATTTTCAAAGGCCACATGAATATAGGGAACTTCCCAGGCCGTATGGGGATAAGCGGTGGAGACAATTTCCATACAACCCGTGGCGTTGGAAACCACCGTATCTTCTCCCAGGGCCTTCATGATCAGCCGGAGGGCCAGAACCTCACCGCACCCTTGACAGGCGCGGTGCCCGGGACAGAACAATTCTCTTTTGTCAATGAGCCTAGGTGCAAATATCTCAAAATTCTCTACGGTGTTCATCATTCCCTCACCCCGTAAAATTCATAGGTTTCGTCCTTCTTTTTAGCCGCCCGCTCCACCATGCTGATGAAATCCTCCACCGTAACATCCCGGCCGCCCAGTCCCATAAGATAATTAATGATGCGGGGGCGATCCTTGTCGTGGAAAATAAGCGATTTGATTTCCGTTGCTACGGGTCCGCCAATGCCGCCGAAGGTAACGGAACGATCCATGACGACCAAGGTTTTGCAACCTTTGATCGCGGCTCGGAGTTCTTCGAGGGGGAAGGGACGCCAGAGTCTCAATTTCACGAGACCGACAGACTTGCCCGCTTTCTTCATTTCATCGACGGCAACCGACGCCGTCTCGCCCATGGAACCTACGGTCAGAATGAGCGTCTCCGCCCCTTTGCTCTTGTAGGTTTCCACCGGCTTGTAATAGCGCCCGAACTGTTTACCCCATTCATTCCAAATCTTGATGATCGTCTTCTTGGAGTTGATCAGGGCCGTATCCTTCACCTTCATCGTCTCCGTGAAGATTTCGGGCATATTGAAGCACCCCATGGAGACGGGCTTGTCCGGATGGAGGGTCGCAAAGGGAACCCGATCGGGCAGGAACTTGTTCACCTCTTCCTGGGTGGGAAATTCGAGAGGCTCGATCATGTGGGTCAACTGGAATCCGTCCATATTGAGAACCGTCGGCAACATGACGTCGGGATGTTCCGCGATCTTGAAGGACTGGATGGTCATGTCGATGACCTCCTGACCGTTCTCCGCGTGCATGACGATCCAGCCGCAGTCCCGCTGGTTCATGATGTCCGAATGATCGTTCCAGATGTTCAGGGGACCGGCAATGGCGCGGTTCGCATTACCCATGACTACGGGCAGCCGCATGGCCGCAACGATGGGGAGCACCTCATGCATGTACATCAGCCCCTGGGAACTGGTGGCCGTGTAGACCCTAGCCCCCGTTGCCGAGGCACCGACACAGGCGCTGATGGAGGAATGTTCCGATTCCACCGTAATGAACTCGGCATCAATCCGTCCGTCATGAACGATATCCGACAAATGTTCGGCGATATGGGACTGGGGGGTGATGGGATAAACGGCGGCCACATCTATGTTGCAGAGCCCCACAGCTTCCGCCGCGGCGATTCCTACTTCCATGCCAATACGTTTACCCATGGTCACACCTCCTCTTCCTGCATGACGATGGCCTGAGGCCAGCATTCATGGGCGCAGATTCCACAGCCTTTGCAATAATCCAGGTTCACCGCAAAAAAGCCCTCCTCTTGCTCGGAGATGCAGGCCTCGGGGCAAAATATATAACAAATGCCGCATTTGATACACTTCTTGTTGTCCCAGATAGGTCTTTGGGCTCGCCAGCTTCCCGTTTTATAACTACTGGCGCTCCCCGGCTCGAACACCATGCAACCCGGGGTAACTTCCTGCCAGGCTTCCGGCCATTTCTTCTGTTTCATGGAAAACACCTCAATAATCGTTTTACTTTGCCAGTTTAACGTCTTTATAAGCCATCTTGAGGGCATTCTTGTTTTTGTTCGCAACCTTCCCGAACCGTTCCTCGATGGGCCCATCCAGGGATTCCATGTTCAGGACCTTGGTCATCTTCATAACGGCGCCCAGCATCGTGGTATTGGCGATGGGAACACCAAGCTCCTCTCGCGCAATGCAGGTGGCGTCTACGGTTGCCAGCTTGCCTTTGTATTTGAGCTGCTCCCGGAGTATCTCCGCCGGCTTCGAGGTATTTACAATGAGCAGACCTCCCGGTTTCAGACCGTCCGTGACGTTCACAAGCCCCACCAGGGAAGGATCAAGAACGACTACCACATCGGGATGGTAGATTCCTGAACGGATCTTGATTGGTTTTTCCGCCACACGATTATATGCCATGATCGGCGCCCCCCGGCGCTCCGGACCAAACGCCGGAAAACCCTGGGCGTATTTTCCTTCTTCGATCGCCGCCAGCGCCAACAGCTCGACGGACGTGACCGCGCCCTGACCTCCCCTTCCGTGCCACCTTATTTCAATCATGATCACCTATCTCCAAATTTTTTCTAGTATGTCCTACGGAAATAAAAATGTAGTCTCCAGTACTAAAAAAGGGGAAACGTGTCAATGGTAAAAAACCGAACCCTGAAAAAATATTGACAAGGGCGGGGGTCTCTTCTATGAACAGGCAAAACCTTAATATCTGAGGATGAGGCCATGACAGAAGCTGGAAAGATGATTGGGGATGCCCTTGCCAAAGGCCGGAAAACATTGAGCGAATACGACTCCAAGAAGTTCCTGGCCCTTTTCGGTATCCCCGTTTCCCGGGATATCCGGGCAATCGACGCCGAAGAAGCCGTAGCGGCAGCAGCCGGATTGGGCTATCCCGTAGCCCTGAAGGCCACCGGCGCCGGCCTCGCCCACAAGACCGAAGTCGGAGGCGTGGTCCTCAATTTGAAAACAGCCGGGGAAATCGCATCGGAGGGCAATCGGCTCCTGAAGATTCCCGGTTGCGAGGCCCTGATTGTCGCAGAAATGGTCGGTGGGGCGAGGGAACTTGTCTGTGGTCTGACGCGGGATCCCCATTTTGGACCGGCCGTCATGTTCGGACTGGGCGGCGTCCTCACGGAGATATTGAAAGATACGGTTTTTCGCATCGCTCCTCTGACACCGGCAGACACCCGGTCCATGCTGTCCGATATCAGGTCCGTGAAGATTCTTGACACCTTTCGCGGAGAAGCGGCAGCAGACCGGCAGGCGCTGGCGCGGATCCTCTTGGCCATAGGTCAGATCGGCCTGGAACACGAGGAGGTCGCAGAAATCGACATCAATCCCCTGAAGATCGCCCCCAACGGCCAACCGGTCGCCGTTGACGTCCTCGTTGTCTTAAAATAAGGCAACAAGGGCCTCGGCCATGAACCGATAACCGTCCTCCGTGGGATGGACCATATCATACTGGACAAGGGTCCCGTAGTCTACCCCTTCATCTATTTTCTTTTTCCAGTATTCATGGACCATGGCAACGGGCAGGCCAAAGAGGGTCCCGATTTCTTCCAACTGGCGGTAAAATTCATCGATGATCTCGGCATTGTCGCCGATATAACTCGATGTCACAAGGACAATGTCCGCATCGCCGTCCGCCTGAATTTCTTCAATGATTTCCTGGATAGTACTCCGGAACTGGCGGGATGTGTAGCCCATGAAGGCGTCATTGATGGCATACTGGATGAGGACGCAGTCGGGATTGTATTCGAGGATATCGTAGCGGAGGCGATACAGGCCGTTATCCGCCGTGTCCCCCGGAATGCCCTTGCGGACGATGGTCAAGTCACTGGCGGGATAGCGTCCTTTGAGCATCTCCTTAAGGAAATCTATGTAGCCGCACCGCACCATCCAACCCTGGGTCAGGGAGTCCCCCAGGGCGGCAATGACAACCTTGCCTCCCCGCTGAAGTTTTTCAATCGTTCGCTGCGGCCTGACCATTATGGTTTTGAACGCTTCCGTGCTTCCTCGCTTCCTCGTAAAGGTCCCTGCCCTCTACATCATTGACGACGACCACCGGCAGATCGACAAGTTCAAGCCTGAGGATCGCCTCGGGGCCGAGGTCGGCATAGGCCACCGTCTCGGCGTTGCGAACGCATCGCGCTGTCAGGGCGGCGATGCCGCCAATAGCACCGAAATATACGGCTCGGTAGCGCTTCATGGCCGCAACAACTTCTGGCGACCGTTTTCCCTTGCCGATCATGCCTTTCAGTCCCTGCTCCATCAGCAGGGGGGCAAAGGGGTCCATCCGGTAACTTGTCGTCGGACCGATAGAACCAATGATCCGCCCCGGCCGGGCGGGAGCAGGACCGGCATAAAAGATCACCGCACCCCGGACGTCAAAGGGTAGCGCCTCTCCGCGCCGGAGGGTTTCCTCGAGGCGGCGGTGGGCAGCGTCCCGGGCGGTAAAGACCTCGCCGCTAAGGAGGATCATATCGCCGGCATGCAAACTGGCACAGAGTTCATCCGTCAACGGAGTCTTTATGGAACGATAATTTTGCATCCTATATAATCGCCTCCCCATGGCGCGCCACATGGCACTGGATATTCACGGCTACGGGTAGACTGGCTATGTGGCAGGGCTTCATTTCCACATGGACGGCCATGGCGGAGACACTGCCGCCCAACCGGTTCACGTCGGCGAGAATAATCTGTTCGAGATCGGCAAGGCGCTCATCCCGGCTGTTTTTCTGTCCCACGGGGCGGAGGAGGGCCTTTTTGGCAAGCAGGAGTGACTCTTCGATGGAACCGCCGATGCCGACCCCGACAATGACGGGGTGGCAGGGGTTCGGCCCGGCTTTCAAAACCGCCTCGACGATATGCCGCCTGATCCCTTCCCTTCCCGCAGTGGGGAGGAGCATGGTCACAGAGCTCATATTCTCACTGCCGCCCCCCTTGGGCATTACGGCCAAACGAATCCTGTCACCGGCAGTAATCTCCACATGAATCACCGCCGGGGTGTTGTCGCCCGTGTTGGCCCTGGTCAGGGGGTCACAGACGGATTTGCGGAAATACCCCTCGTCATAAGCCTGACGCACTCCTTCCTCGATGGCGGCATTGAGAAGATCTCCGGCAACATGAACATCCTGTCCAAGCTCGACAAAGAGTACGGCAAGCCCCGTATCCTGACAGATAGGGGACGATTCTTCCTTGGCAACGGCGGCGTTTTCCAGCATGCGGGCGAGAACCTGACGGCCGAGGGCCGATTCTTCCCTGTCTAACGATATCTGCAGGGCCGCCAGCACGTCCGCGCCCAGGCAGGTATTGGCCTCTACGAATAATCGTTTTACCGTTGCCGTGATAATCTTGCTGTCGATTTCCCTGATCGGACTCATTGCTTTGTGCGCCGTTCACATCCCGCGCCGGAACTCCAGGGCCTTACCCAGGGTCATCCGGTCGGTGTATTTAAGATCTCCCCCCATGGGAACACCCATAGCAATTCTCGAAATGGGCACATTTTTATTCTGGAGGATCTTGTTGATCAGTAAGGCCGTCGATTCTCCCTGGACATCAGGATTGGTGGCAATGATCACCTCCCGGACCGTATTCCCGTCTATCCGGGCAAACAATTCCTGAAGGTGGAGGTCGTCGGGACCGATCCCGTCCAAAGGCGCCAGGGCTCCATGGAGGACATGGTAGACGCCGCGGAATTCGCCCGTCGTTTCAATGGCAATAAGGGCGTCGGGGTCCTGGACAATGCAGATAATTTCCCGGTCCCGGGCCGGGTTGGCGCAGATGGAGCATGTTTCCTGCTCCGTAAGGTTGAAGCAGTTCCGGCACAGGTGTATCCGCTCCTTTACTTCCATGATGCTCTCGGCCAGACGCCGGGCATCCTCGATGGATTCGTGGAGAATAAAATTGGCAAGGCGGGCGGCGGTTTTTTCGCCGATCCCGGGGAAACGGGCCAGTTCCTTAATCAGTCGCTCTATAGGGGGGGCATAATTGGACATGGACACCCGCCGTCATGTCAAACCGGGGATATTGAGCCCCCCGGTAATCTTGGACATCTCTGCGGTAGTCATTTCCTGGGCCTTGCGGACGCCTTCGTTGACAGCCGCCATCACCAGATCCTGGAGCATCTCTACGTCTTCGGCATTGACGACATCCTTTTCGATCTTCAGGCTGACGATCTCAAATTTGCCGTTCACGACCACGGAAACCATCCCGCCGCCTGAAGAGGCGTCAACGGTCTTCGTTTCCAGCTCCTGCTGCAGGCGTGCCATCCGCTCTTGCATCTTCTTTGCCTGTTTCATTATATTTCCGAAATTGGCCAACTTTCCTACCTCCTAATTATTCGGTTGTTCCGCTTCCACCTCGACCCGCGTCTGTCTCGGGATCACATCACGGATCTCGGCATTTTCAAAAATGTCCATGACCTTCTGGACCAAGGGGTGTTTCAGGGCTTCCTGCCTGCTATCTATTATCTGTTGGGCCTTTGCGTTCCCATTTGCCGTTTTGCCGTTGTTCCCGGCAGGATCGACGCGCAGGGCCTCGATCCTGATATCCAGATCTGGGCATTGGAAATAGCTCCTCCCCAACTCGCTGATAGCCTCTTTCTGATGCTTCTCGATATCTTCAAAAAAGACATAGGCTTTCGGGAAACCCACAGTCAGGCGACTACCTTCCCGGGACAGCAATTGTCCCGGATCGAGCTTGGACGACAGGGGGGGGTTGGATTGTTTTACGAAGGCCTTGAAACCTTCCCAGGATTCATCTACTTTACCAGCCTTTGCCTTTTCCCCCGCTCCATAATCCGTCGCCGCCTGCTCCCGGACCGCCGTTACGGGCACATCCGGAGCTCCGGAGCCCTTTATACCCGCAGCCGGCCACGATTGTCCCTTGCCGTCTCCTTCCGTTGCGGCAGCCCCGGATGCCAGGCTTCGCTCCAGAGAAGCCATCCTGGCCAGGATCTCATCGATGGGGATGAGGGGCGTCAGGTGAGCCATCCGGGTCAGGGCCATTTCCAGTACCAGGCGCGGACTCTGGGTTCGCCGAATCGTCTCCTCTTCGGCCATGAGAATCTCCAGGAGGCGCTGCAGGGTCTCCCGGGAAACATGCCCCGTTTGCTCCTGAATCATTGACCAATCCTCCTGAGTCATTTCCGTTATGCCTTCAGCCGCAGCAACGACCTTGGCTAAAACAAGATTACGGAAATGATCGACGAGCATCTGATAGAAGACCTGCATATCCAGACCGGCGTAATAGCCCTCATCAATCAATTTCAGGCACTGAGCGGCATTTCTGGACAGGACGGCTCCGGCGATGGCGACAACAAACCGCCGGTCCGTAAGGCCAAGAATCTCTTCAATCTTTTCATCGTCTACGACGGTCCCCGCATAGGAAACGATCTGATCGAAGATGCTCTGGGAATCCCGCATACTGCCATCGCCGGCGGCGGCAATCCAGGCCAGTCCTTTGTCGCTGATTTGTATCCCTTCGGCGGCAGCGATCTTTCTGAGATTGTCGCCGATTTCCTTCAGGGAGATGCGCCGGAAATCGAAACATTGGCACCGGGATAGAATCGTCGCCGGGATTTTGTGGGTCTCCGTCGTGGCAAAGATAAAGACCACATGGGGCGGCGGCTCTTCAAGGGTCTTCAGAAGGGCATTGAAGGCCTCCCTCGTCAGCATGTGGACCTCGTCGATGATATAGACCTTGAAGCGGGAAGAAGAAGGAAAAAACTTAATGTTTTCCCTTAGTTCCCTGATCTCATCGATGCCGCGATTCGAAGCGCCGTCGATTTCATGGACATCCAGGGCAATCCCATCGGTAATCTCCCGGCAATGGAGGCATTTCTGGCACGGCGTCTGCGTCGGTCCCCCTTCACAATTCAGGGCCTTGGCCAGGATCCGGGCAACCGATGTCTTGCCAACTCCCCGGGGACCGCTGAAGATAAAGGCATGAGCAATCCGGTCGAGCTTGACGGCGTTCTGGAGGGTACGGATGACATGATCCTGACCGGCAACATCCTCAAATACTTGCGGGCGCCACTTCCGGGCCATGACCAGATATTCCGCCGGGGGGGTTGTCATATCACATAAGAATAGCCGGGTTACCCGTAGCACACGTCGGTTATTGCTACCGCTGCTTCCTTCCGGACCTGACGGGGTTTACAATCCGCCGTTGCCCGGGACCCGGCTATTTTTCCTTTTCAAATTTTGGTTATTATAGAAAGGCAACGTTTGATCTGTCAAGGGGAATAATGGTATGATGCCCCTTGATTTACGATTAAAGGAGAACGGCCGTGCAGCCTGTAAGCGTTAAAACAAGAATTGCTTTATCCGTATCCGTTTTGATTCTGGTACGTTATCTGGCCAGCACTATCGTTGTCCTCTCCTTGTTCCAGAATCAGATCAAGGATATCATCGGCCGCCAGCAATTTGACTTCCTTTCCGAAGTCGTTCGGGGAACGGACAAGAACCTCCAGGAGGCCCAACGGAACCTCATCCAGGCAGCGGCCCACCTTGACACAACCACCATCAGGAAGAGCGGTGCCGCGCATGCCTTTCTCTCCGAAGCGACGCACGGGCACCTCATGCTCAGTAACATTTTCGATAACGGGACCAGCCTCTTTTCCGCCACAGGAGTAATGCTGGCTTCCCTGCCCTACCATGAACGGGAAGGACAGGACTTTTCCTTTCGCGAATACATTAAACGGACTATTGAAATAAAAAAACCTTACTTTTCAAAACCATACTTTTCTACCCGGCCCGGCACTCCACCGGCGGTGATGCTGACCGTACCCATCTTTGACCGGCAGGGCCGTCTTGCAGCGATTCTGGGAGGAAGCGTCACCCTCACGAACGAGGGCATCCTGGGAGACATCGGGACGGTAAAAATCGGGAAAACCGGCTACATGTATCTTTTCAGCACCGATCGGACGCTGCTTGTCCATCCGAACAAGCAGCGGATTCTCAAACAGGACGTCCCGCCGGGAGCCAACGAGCTTTTTGACCGGGCCATCGCCGGTTTCGAGGGATCCGGAGAAACGGTTAGTTCCAAGGGACTCCCCCTCATCGCCTCCTTCAAGAGGCTAAAAACCACCGATTGGATCCTATCCGCCAACTATCCGAGGGTGGAGGCCTACGCATCGGTAATCCAGGCGCGGAAGTATCTGGTCATGTTCATCATGGCTGGGATAATTATTTCTCTTTTTGTCGTCTGGATGGTCATGAACCGTTTCCTCACGCCCCTGTCCGAACTGACGCGGCAGATAGAGGGAATCGGGCAGGCGGCGCAGACGGACGCCGCTCCGGACATTACGGTCACAGGAACGGGGGAGATCACCCAGCTTGCCCTGTCCTTCCGGGAGATGGTAAAACGGCTGGCGGAGCTGGAGAGCCAGCTCCGGGAGGCGGAAGCCCGCTACCGGACCCTCACGGAGCGATCCTTTGCCGGGGTCTATGTGGTTCAGGACGGTCTCTTTCAGTACCTCAACGATAACGCCGCCGCCTTTGCCGGCTATACGCCCCAGGAACTGGTCGGGCAAGAGGCAACCGACCTCCTCCACCCCGAGGACGCCGGCAAGGCGAAAACCTTATCCAAGGCCATGATGGCCGGGGTCAGCACCGCCCCTTACGAATTCCGGATCAAGACCAAGGAGGGAGGAACCCGCTGGATAATGGAAACGGTGGCCCCCATTGTCTTCAACGGATGGACGGAAATCCTCGGCAACTCCCTGGATATTACGGAACGGAAAGTTATGGAGGAGGCGCGCCGGGAAAGGGAAGAGCGGTTCCGCACCATCCTCGAAAACATGGAGGGCGGGTATTTTGAATTGGACCTGACGGGCAGGCTGACCATCTTCAATAAGACAGTTACCCATTTTCTGGGGTATGACGGCGATGAAGCCCAGGGGATGGAATTCGGTAATATCGTGGCCCCTCAGGAAAAACGGCGAGGGCGCGTATGTGGAAGCCATCATCTCGCTGATCCGGGACGGCCGGGGGAATCCCGTCGGGTTCCGGGGGGTCGACCGGGACGTCGGTGAGAGAAAAGCGGTGGAGGAGGCAGCGGAAGCGGCCAATCGAGCGAAAAGCGAATTCCTGGCCAACATGAGCCACGAAATCCGGACGCCTATGAACGCCATCCTCGGCATGGCGGAACTGCTGTCGGAAACGCCCCTCACCCGGGATCAGCAGAAATACGTCCAGGTCTTCCGGGATGCGGGAGAGAACCTCCTCACCTTGATCAATGACATCCTCGATCTCTCCAAGGTCGAAGCGGGGCAAGTCACCCTGGAGGCGATACCCTTCGACCTGGGAGAAACCATAGAAAGAACCGGCGAAATCCTCGGGATGCGGGCGGGCGACAAAGGACTCGATCTGATCTGCCACACCCAGCCCGGCATCCCCATGGACGTCATCGGCGATCCCCTCCGGCTACGACAGATCATCACCAATCTCATCGGCAACGCCGTCAAGTTCACCGAGGCCGGGGAAATCATTTTGGAGGTTAAAGCGGCGTCCCAGGCAAATGCCATCAGCGACGAAGGGATCGACGTTGTCTTTTCCATAACCGACACGGGAATAGGCATCCCCGTGGATAAAGTGGACGCTATCTTCGATAAGTTCACCCAGGCGGACACCTCCACGTCCCGCAAGTACGGCGGTACGGGACTGGGGCTGGCCATTACGAGGTATCTGGTGGAACTAATGGGGGGAAAGCTGAGCGTCCGGAGCGAACTCGGCAAGGGGAGCGTTTTCTCCTTCACCATCCATCTGCCCAGACAGCGTAGGGCAAAGCCCCGGGAAGAAAGCGCTCCCTTTGATCTGAGCAACATTTCCATCCTCGTAGTGGACGACAACGCCACCAACCGGATGATCGTGCGAGAATTTCTTGCCCCCGGCGGGGCAACGGTCGCCGAAGCGGCAAGCGGCAAAGAAGGATTGCACCTCATGTACAAGGCTCTCGATGCCGGAGAGCCATATGACCTCGTGATCCTCGATCATCAGATGCCGGGTATGGATGGGATGGAAATGGCCCGCCGTATCAAAGAAGCCCCGGATCTACGCGCCGTCGCCCTGATCCTCCTGACATCGCTCCATCGCGCGGAAGACGCTGAAAACACCAAACAGCTTGGATTTGTCCAGATACTTTTCAAACCGATCAAACGGGCGGATCTGCGCGAGGCCGTTATCCGGGCCCTGGGCCACCGGAAGCTCACCGGCGCCCTCCCGGCAAAGGAAGAGGAGCAACAACTCCCCTCTCCGACTGTGGCCCCGCCAATGCAACCGCCCCTCCGCATCC
>DYRD01000161.1 GCA_020718905.1 Syntrophus aciditrophicus
CATACAGATGCCATGTCCGACAGAACATTTGCGGGAATTGTCAGACCCAGTGATCAGCAAATAGCGCGAAACGCGCAGTTGCGAGCTAACGCGGGCTGCCGCCCGCAACCCATTTTTCCCGATTGCCGTCCGAAACCTCCCTCACCTTAAAGGGGCCCACAACTCTCTCCCTCCCCTTCAAGGGGAGGGCCGGGGTGGGGATGGGGTTCGAGAAGGCCGGACATGTCCCGTGATTCTTTCCCAAAGCCTTCAATCTGCATGCATTTTTTGCTGTACCCGAACATTTTCCTGTTTTTTATTGCAGGAGTTGAGGAGTAAGTCACTAACCGCGCCCGGGCGCAATAACACTGCGGGAATAAATGTGTCAAGGGAAAAACATTTTTCAGCTCCATCACAACAACACGCCGTAACAATTGGTACTTTACAATAACGAGTTTTCCAAAACGTCTTGCCCTGCAAGCCATGCCCATGTTAATGGAAAACAGAAGTGTTGGAACTATCAGATCATATATTCACAGGAGGATACGTTAACATGGCGGAAAAATTCATCAGTCTCAGGAATTTGCAATTTTTGCTTTACGAGGTGTTCGACGCAACCTCACTTACACAATACCCCTACTTTGAGGATCATGGCAGGGAAACATTCGACATGGTCGTCGATACGGCGATGCGCATGGGGAAGGACATGCTCTTTCCGGCGCTCGTCGAGATGGACAGGCAGCCGCCCGAATTCCGGGACGGCAGGGTCTATGTCCACCCACTCGCCGCGCAGATCATGAAGGCGTGCGGCGAGGGAGGCTGGATAGGCGCGCAATCCTCCTGCGAACTGGGCGGGCAGCAGATCCCGAACATGATCATGAATGCTTTTCGAGGAATATTCTGCGCGGCCAACTATTCGGCATCCGTCTATCCGTTTCTTACAACCGGGGCCGCAGGGCTGATCGCCTCCTTTGGCTCACAGGAACTGATTGATACCTATGTACCGAAAATGTTTGATGGTAAATGGCAGGGAACGATGGCGCTGACGGAACCGCAGGCAGGCTCATCGCTCACGGACATCGCAACCACTGCCCAACCGACGGCGGATGGCTTCTATAAAATCAAGGGACAGAAGATTTTTATTTCCTGCTCCGAGTACGAATCGACCGAAAACATCGTCCATCTGCTCCTCGGCCGCATCGAAGGGGCGCCTCCCGGCGTGAAGGGGGTCTCACTCTTCGTCGTGCCTAAACTGAGGCCGGATAGCCATAAGGGGTTGACGCCCAATGATGTTGCCTGCATCGGCATCTACCACAAGCTGGGATACAAGGGCGCCCCGATCACCCAGCTTGCCTTCGGCGACAACGACGACTGTCGCGGCTGGCTGGTCGGCGAACCCAACCGCGGCTTGAATTGCATGTTCCAGATGATGAACGAGGCCAGAATCGACGTCGGCATGGGTGCTGCCGCGATCGCATCGGCCGCCTACTACGCATCCTTGGAGTACGCTCGACAAAGACCCCAAAGCAGGCCGGTCAATGCAAAAGATCCGCTGACACCGCAGGCGTTGATCATCGAGCATGCCGACGTGAAGAGGATGCTGCTGTTCCAGCGCGCCGTCGTGGAAGGTTCCCTTTCCCTGATCTTTCAGTGCTCTCTCTATGTCGATATGTCAACGGCAACATCCGGCGAGGAAAAGGAAAAGTACGAAATGCTCCTCGATCTGCTCACCCCGATCGCCAAAAGTTACCCTTCGGAGATGGGAATCCTTTCCGTAAGCCAGGGCTTGCAGTGCCTCGGCGGCTACGGATACTGCGACGAGTTTCCGCTGGAGCAGTACTACCGGGACGTCCGCATCCACCCGATCCACGAGGGAACAACCGGCATTCAGGGGATAGATCTGCTGGGCCGCAAGGTTGTCATGAAAAATGGCAGGGCGTTCAAGCTGTTTTTGGACGAGCTTGAAAAAACGATCGCGGCCGGCAGGAGGGTTCCCGAATGTGAAAAACTTGCGGTCTCGCTTGCCGGAGCGGTGGAAACACTGAAGGAAATCACGCGGTCGCTTGCTGCCATCTCCCTCAAGGGAGAGATGGAGCTGTATCTGGCCGATGCGACCCTCTACCTGGAGCTGTTCAGCATCGTGACGATTGCCTGGCAGTGGCTGCTGCAGGCACTCCGGGCCATTGAGGCGCAGGGCGCCTGCGCGGACGCGGACAGGGAGTTCTATCAGGGTAAAATGCACACCTGCCGCTATTTCTTCGCCTACGAACTGCCTAAAATCAAAGGGATTGCCGCCCGCCTGGAGGAAAGCCACGACGGCCTCACCGTCACGATGAAACCGGAGTGGTTCGATTGACACTCCCCACGGCTAAAGCCGGGGGATTCTCAGGCAACATCGGCCAATGCCGGTGTTAGCGCCTGAGCCCTCTGCCCGAGGGCTTTGATATTCAGGGACGCATTGTAGTCCCTGTCAAGAATTGCACCGCAGGATGGACAATGGTGAATGCGAACAGACAATGTTTTTGGGACGAGCGTCCCGCACCGGGAGCAAAGCTGACTGGTATTACGGGGATTAACTTTGACGACGTGACGACCAGCTTCTTCCGCTTTGTACGTCAGAAAGTCAAAGAACATCCCCCATGCCGCATCAGAGATGCTTCGGGAAAGGCGTCTGTTCTGCACCATTTTGCGAATGCCCAAATCCTCGATGTAGATTTCCTGATAGTTCGCAATATAGTGGTTCGCCGCTTTGTGGGCGAAGTCCTGTCTCTGCCCCTGTATCGTTTCATGCGCCTTCGCAACGAGTTGCCGGGCGTCGCCACGGTTCCGGGAGCCTCTCTTCTTTCGTGCAAGGCTCCTTTGCCTGCGGCGTATGAGCTTCGTTCCCTGTTCCAGAAACCGGGGATTGGCAATACTGTGGTTATCCGAATCGACGCAGAAGCATTTGATGCCGACGTCGATTCCCACGGCGGCGTCCGCTACGGGGAAATCCCGTTCAGGGACGTGATCGCAAGAGAAGGAGACGAACCATTTGCCGGTAGCAGTCCTGCGGACAGTCACCGTCTTGATGTCTCCCACGACGGGACGGGAGAGGAACATCTTGAATCTCCCAAGTCCCGAGACATAGAGGTATCTGCCCTCAAGTCGCCAGCCGGATTGCTTCAGGGTGAAGGAATCATACCGGCTTCGGGAACGAAAGCGCGGGAATCCCGCCTTGTCGCCCGTCTTGATTCTCCGGAAGAATCCCTGATACGCTCGGTCAAGGCGTTGAATCACATCTTGCAGAACCTGAGAGCCTACCGTCCCATATTCCGGGAGGGCAGCTTTCAATGCGGGAAGCTCCTTCATCTGCCCTGCGGCGGTGACGGAAACACCGCAACGGACGTAGGCATCAATCCTTTGCTCAAGTGCCGTATTGTACAGAGTGCAACACAAAGACAACCAGCGATTGCTCGCCTCCTCGGTTGCTTGCGTGATCTTCACTCTGTATTGATACGATCTTCTCATGAAAATATTATAGCAAAAAACAAGGAAATGTGAAAGAAAAAACCCGGTTACGCCTTATATCCCTATGCCTGAAGGCAGGGGCTTTACGGCGCTTTTCCGGTAATGAGGATGAATAGAGAACACTGCCAAACATAGCGGGAGGCAAACCCTTCCGCTATGAT
>DYRD01000057.1 GCA_020718905.1 Syntrophus aciditrophicus
TATAGAACAATCCTCACCACTTATGCACCTGTCCAGTTTTGCCATACCCGCTCTGGGGAGCCCTGCTGACTCTGGGTGTTATGAGCCTGATCATCGCGTTCCTGAAAAAGATATTCCCCTATAAAAAGGAAGACGAGAAGCCATGATAGAGGCCTTTGCCAACGGATTTTCCGGCTTGCTCGCCGGATTTATGCACCTGCAACTATCAAATGTCTTGATGATTATTGTCGGTTGCGTACTTCTCTACCTGGGCATCAAGAAGGATTTTGAACCCCTCCTTCTGGTCCCTATCGGTTTCGGATGTATTCTGGTAAATATTCCCCTGGCGAATCTGATGGAACCCCACGGTTTCCTCAGAACCATCTATGACGCCGGTATCATGACGGAACTCTTTCCTCTCCTGATCTTTGTCGGCATCGGCGCTATGACCGATTTCAGCCCGGTCCTGGAAAATCCGCTGACTTTCCTCCTCGGCGCGGCCGGACAATGCGGGATCTTTCTAACCCTGGCCCTGGGATTCGATAAGCTGGATGCGGTCGCCATCGGCGTCATCGGCGTCATCGGCGCCTGCGACGGTCCGACGGCAATCTATGTAACGGCAAAGTATGCTCCCCATCTCTTAGGGACCGTGTCCGTCGCCGCTTATTCTTATATGTCCCTCGTCCCCATTATCCAGCCACCGATCATGAGAGCCCTGACCACCGAGAAGGAACGCACCGTGGTCATGAAGGCGACAAGAAAATCGGTTTCCAAAACGACACGCCTGCTTTTCCCTCTGGTTATCACCATTCTCGGCGGCCTCATCGCCCCCATGGGCCTGCCCCTTCTCGGCACGATAATGCTGGGCAACCTCATGCGGGAATGCGGGGCCGTAGAACGGCTTACCAAGGCTTCAGCCAATGAAATCGCCAATGTCGTCACCCTGCTTCTGGGCATTTCCATCGGCGCGACGATGGACGGCAAGATGTTTCTCCAGACGCAAACCTTGATCGTCCTCGCCCTCGGATTTATTGCTATTTGCCTGGACACGGCCTGCGGGGTCCTGCTGGGCAAGGTGCTCTACATCACCAGCAAAGGCAAAATCAATCCCCCCATCGGGGCCGCCGGCATCTCCGCCTTCCCCATGTCCGCCCGGGTGGTCATGAAGGAGGGCCAGAAATACAACAAGAAAAATTATCTCCTGATGCATGCCATGGGAGCCAACGCCGCCGGTCAGATCGGTTCGGTGATCGCCGCCGCCGTAATGCTCTCGGTGCTCAAGGGGATGGGGATCATTTAACAGCAAGGAGGTCGACCGCATGAATATTGAGCTGACATCACCTATACCTGGGAACATCATGAAAGTCCTCGTCGGGGTGGGTGACGCGGTAAATGAAGACGACGAGGTCCTAAAGATCGAATCGATGAAAATGGAAAATCGCATCTACGCCCCGGCAACAGGAACAATCACTGCGATCGGTGTCAAGGAAAATGACGAGGTCGAAGTCGTGCTCCTTGTAATCGAAGAGGCGAGCTGAAACCATAAGACGATGCACCATGGCCCGCTCATCGCAGGGATGATGTCTTCTGCAGAGGACTTCCCAGCGTTAACGGCGAAGTTCCGTAGCGGACCCGCAACCGAGTAATGGCAAAACCCCGCCGATTCCTTTGCTGACGGGGTTTTGCTGATGAAATCAAGGCGCAAGACAGAGGCGTATTTTTCATGCTTCGAGGAGCCGAATGTCGATGCCAACGAAGATAGCACTTTGATTTGAAACGGAATTAACGGCGAACGGTCACCATAACGAGGGTATCGCCCACGTCCACCGCATCACCCGGCTCAACAAGAATATCGGCCACCTTGCCATCGACTTCGCAGATGATGTGGGTGTGCATCTTCATTGCTTCCAGATCCACCAGGGCATCCCCCACCATCACCTCGTCACCCACTTCCACAAGAATATCGGTCACCTTTCCCTTTATGGAAGACTTGATGACCCCCTCTTTCTTTAGTTCATCGATTTCCTGGGCCGTCAGGGTGCGCTTATACATCCACCACCCCGCCTGGCGATCCTTTTTTGGATCCTCTTCCGATCGGCCTTCCATTCCTTCGAGAGGGGTCAGCATCAGTTTATAAAGGGCGTCGTCAAAGACATAGTGATCCGCATCGGGATACTTGAACAGACCGGGATGGGTATCCAGATAACCGGTGTCGAATTTCCTTCCTTGAAAGTCCGGTTCGTCGCAGATGGCCAGGTACAGGGGAATCGTCGTTTTTGGCCAGACGATATTAAAATCCTTCAGCGCCCGCTGGAGGCGCTTTACCGTCTGGTCCCATTCATATCCCCAGACAATTAGTTTGGCCAGCAGGGAATCGTAAATGGAGGGGACAAAGTAGCCCTTATAAGCATTGCCGTCCACCCGGATCCCCGGTCCTCCCGGGGGATTATAAATCTCGATGAGTTTGCCTCCCTCGGGCATAAAGTTTTTTTTCGGATCCTCGGCGTTAATGCGCACCTCAATGGCAATGCCGTTCAAGCGGACATCCTCCTGGCGAATCTGCAGAGGCCTGCCTTCGGCGATCCGAATCTGCTCCTGAACGAGGTCTTCGCCGGTAATCATCTCCGTAACCGTATGTTCCACCTGCAGGCGAGTATTCACCTCCATGAACCAGAACTCATTAGTCCGGGAATCGACAAGAAACTCGATGGTTCCAGCATTGACATATCCCGCGGCCCGGGCCGCCTGTACCGCCGCCTGATGAATGGCATCGAGAACCGCTTCGGGAAGATCCGCCGGAGCGATCTCCAACAATTTTTGGTGACGCCTCTGAATCGAACAATCCCTGGTCCCCAGATGGACGACATGGCCATATTGATCGGCCAGGATCTGGACCTCGACATGGCGAGGGGATTCGATATATTTTTCGGCATAAATGCGGTCATCCCGGAAGGCGGCCAGCGCCTCCGCCCGGGACGAGGAAATACTGAGCATTAATTCCTGATCGCTGTTTACCCTTCTCACCCCCCGGCCGCCTCCGCCCGCCGTCGCCTTGAGGATGATGGGATACCCGACGTCTTTCGCAAAAGCCCTGGCCGCGTTTAGACCCTCCGGCCCCACGGGCAGGCTTTCCGTCCCCGGAACCACGGGAATTCCCGCCCTCACCATCATCTCCCTGGCTAAAACCTTATTTCCCAGATCACGGATGACGGAAGGGGGAGGTCCGATGAAAATGATCCCTCCCCGCAGGCATGCTTCCGCAAAATCGGCATTTTCGGATAAAAAACCGTATCCGGGGTGAATCGCATCGGAACGGGTATTCACGGCGGCCTGAATAATCCTCTCAATATCCAGGTATCCCCGGTTCGGTTCGTTCCCGATCTGGATAACCCGGTCGGCAAAACGATGGAAATAGGCATCGCTGTCCGGCTTTTCGTAGACGGCAATGGCTTCGATATTCATATCCCGAACCGTCCGGATGATCCGCAGGGCGATCTCGCCCCGGTTGGCAATCAAGACACGTTGAATCTTCTTCATGGCAATATGTTTCCCCAGATAGTAACTTAAGCAGTTGTAGTATAACCCAGATTTCTTTCATTGTCAACAAACTCTCAAGGAGATTAATGCGAGGGACGGCGACCGGACATTACGGGGATAAAAGCCCGCCAAGCCCCGCCGCCATGCAAAGGCAGAAATGACAAAACATTTGAATATATTCATAAATGCTGGTAAACTTTATAAAGTCGGGATTGGAAATATAGCACGCAGGGGCCCTTCTTGAAAAAGGTATCGTCCCCTCGTAAAAAGGAGAATCCTCTCATCTCGAGGAACAACGCGACGAAAAATCTTAATAAGGGGAGGCACAGGCCATGAATAAGAACCCGCCGGGATCGACAGCACCGGTAGGGAGGATTTACATCATCGGCGCCGGAGCCGTGGGGGCAGCTTACGCAAGCATTTTTTACGATATGGCCCCGGGCTGTATTTACTTTATTGCCGGGGGCGACCGTTTTGAGCGTCTCCAAAGGGAAGGTGTCAACGGCAAGAGCTATCCTATCCCCGTACTAAACAGCGGAGAGCCTTTCCCCGCCGCTGATCTGGTTATATTTACGGTAAAGCATCATCACCTTGATCAGGCCATCGGGGAAATGAAGCACGGTATCGGACCCAATACGATCGTTATTTCTCTGATGAACGGCATTGACAGCGAAAAGCGTATCGGCGCCGCCTATGGGCATGGAGAGGATCCTTTACGCCACGGTCGTGGGCATCGATGCCTTACGGGAGGGAAATAATGTCATCTATACCACTCAGGGAAAGATCTTTTTGGGGGAGGCACAAAACCCTGTCCTTTCCGAGCGGGTCCGGCGGGTCGTAGATATTTTCCAGCGGGCGGGGATTATTCATGAAGTACCAGCCGACATGATCCGTACCCTCTGGTGGAAATTCATGATCAATGTGGGCATCAATCAGGCATCGGCGGCACTGAGGGGGCCCTATGGCCTCTTTCAGACATCCAGGGAAGCCCAGCAACTCATGGAGGCATCAATGGGGGAGGTCATCGCCCTGGCAAAAAAACTGTCTATTGACCTTTCCCATGAGGATATCGAAAAATGGTATGTCGTTCTCGCGAGCCACAGCCTCACCGGAAAAACCTCCATGCTCCAGGACGTGGAGGCGGGAAGAAAGACGGAAGTGGAAATGCTGGCCGGTAGAATCACCGAATTGGGCAGGAAACACGGGGTCCCGCCGCCTGTAAATGAACATCTCCTGGATACGATCAAAAAGATTGAAGCCCTTAACAATATTTGACGCAAAAGAATGCTTGATTAAGGGGAAAGGCCACAGCATCAATAATCATGTTGCGGCCTTCCTTGATTTTGCGCAAGGGGTCAGCCCTTAATTATTTTGTGAAGGCGTCAATTGTTGCTCCTCCTTGGGAATTTTTCCGAAATGACAACGGGCGCAGGGGGAGGAGCTTCCTCGGTTTCCTCTCTAATTTCAGCCTTTTCAGCCATGTCCCCAGACCCCGGTGCCGTTTTAACTTCATCCAGAGGCTCCGATTCGGGCTCCATCTCTTGGATCCACAGGGGATGCCGGCGCCGGGCGTAGTCGAGGCGGACGGTTCCCGTGAATATGCCGCGGGTCATGGGCCGATTCGGCCTCAGAAGGATCGCGCCGATATGGGCCGCAAAGGCCAGGACAAAGAGCATGAAGAAGACATTGTGGATCCACGTTGCCCAGAGGACCAACGTCAGGAACATATCCGGGGCATAGAGATTCTTGTAAGTCTTGACCAGCCCCGACAGGATCAGCATGGCAATGATAAAAACCATCCCCCCGTAGGCCAGGCGCTGTTCCGGCAGATACTTATGAAAGGGTGGCTCCTTACCTTTACCGAAAAAACTCCGCATAACGACAAGGGACTCCTTAAGATCGCCCCGCCGGGGAACCATGCCCCCTTCACCGCGGATACCGTGATAGAGAAGATGAAAAACGGCGGCGGCGATGAAGACCACCGCAGCGGCATAATGTATGTACATGGACTTTATGAAGTCTCCCGACCAGGACAATCCGGGAAGGGAGGTGATGTAATACCGGTTGGCCATGGGTAGTTCGAATACCCCCGTAACCAGCAGCAGCAAACCGGACAGGGCAATAGCCCAATGTTCGACAAGTGCGACGAGATCGTGGCGAACAACGAGCCCTTGGTCATTTATGATCTTGTCACTCACGGCTCTCCCCCTTTCCTTTCACCCGGTCTTTTCTCCGGGAGAGGGCCATGAAGGCCCCGGCCACCCCGGCGACAATACCGAAAAGCGGCGCCTGGAGAACGGCCCTCCCCATCTTATCGGTTTCGGCCATCCGTCTTGCTGCGGGACCCATGTCGGGCCTTCCCGGTTGTTTTCTCATCGTTTCGTTGAGAACGGCAAAAGCAACGGGAGACACATACAGGGTTGCCGTACCGCCGTTTTCCTTCTTCCCGTAGATAAAGCCTTTGATCGCCTTGGCCTGCTCTTCCGCCCGGGCATAGATTTCCTTGCGGTCACCGATGAACATGGCCTGCTGCGGGCAGGCCTCGATGCACCGGGGAAGCTTCCCTGCCTCCAAGCGGTCATTGCAGAGATCGCACTTGTACATGACGCCGTTGCCGGCCAGGCTGGGCAGGATATGAAGGTAAATCCCCACTCCGGACTGGCGCTGGGGGATCTCCCAGGGACAGACGGTCTTGCATTTGGCTCCTCCGAAACAGAGGTCCTCGTCGATAACCACGGCCCCATTTTCATATTTATGATTCGCCGCAAAGGGGCAGATCGTGGCGCAGGCCGGATTGTCACAGTGCATGCACCGGCGGGGCACAAAAACTGTTCTCTTTTGCCCGCCCTCATCTATCTCGGCCTTATGGACATAAATAAAGTTATAAGGGGTTAGACGATCAAAAACCTCCCGTTTTTTCGACCAGTCCTCAATGGTCTTCCGAGGCCATGGTTCCGGGATGGGTTCGTTAATCTCCGGGATCTTCTCCTTGTTTATTGCCTTGCACGCCCCCACACAGGCCGGAATATCCTTCCCCGGACATCCGTCGCAACGACTCAGATCAATAAGGGTCGCCAGGCGCCTCGGACCAGCGGCAAACACTTTCCCCGGCAGGGCAAGACCGGCGCCCGCAGCGGCAACACCCGTCGATGCCCTGAGGAACGTCCGTCGGTTTAATCCGCTTTTCTTATCCGCCTTCACAATAAAATTCTCCTTAAGCAAGATCGATAAAACGGGCCAGGGACTTCTGAAAATCCGCTATCGCCTGCTCCGGATTCTTAACAGATTTCTGCATACATTCGTGCATATAGGCGTGGATAACCGCCGCTCCCGCTCTCTTCATCGCCGCCGTGACCGCCGATATCTGAATCAGGATGTCTTCGCAGGGAGCCTGATTCTCGACCATTTTCTGGAGCCCTCGCAATTGGCCTTCGATCCTCTTGAAGCGATCCAGAATTTTTTTCCTCTTTTCGTTCATAACATACCCTATGGGGGTATGCTAAGCATAATAGAGGCGCCTGTCAACATCTTTTTCATGGACCTTTTCCTTGCCGGAACCCTTGACAAGATGATGATCGTGATTACATTTGGTGCGTAAATTTATTTCTGAGATTTCAATAATTTATTCGGAGAGCAATCAAATTAATTTTGTCTATGGGAGGTATGGCCTATGAAGTTTAGACCGCTGCACGATCAGGTATTGGTTAGCCGGGAGGAAAGCGAACAGAAGACCCCCGGGGGCATCATCATCCCCGATACGGCAAAGGAAAAACCCCAGCAGGGTAAGCTGGTAGCCGTCGGTCCGGGCAGGATGGATCGGGAAGGGAGGCGTATCCCGATGGAAGTCAAAGTCGGAGATCGCGTTTTGTTCGGCCGCTATGGGGGCACGGAAATCAAGATCGATGGCGTGGAGCATCTCATGATGAGAGCAAACGACATCCTCGGCGTTTTGGAATCATAAACAGGAGAGAATAAAACATGTCAGCAAAAGAAATCAAATACGATACCGTAGCCCGGGACAGGATCATGAAGGGCGTGGACATCCTGGCGAATGCCGTAAAGGTCACCATGGGCCCCAAGGGACGCAATGTTGTGATCGAAAAGAAGTGGGGCGCCCCGACGGTAACCAAGGATGGCGTCACCGTCGCCAAGGAGATCGAACTGGAAGACAAGTTTGAAAACATGGGCGCTCAGATGGTCAAGGAAGTAGCCTCCCGGACATCGGATCTGGCCGGCGACGGCACTACGACCGCGACCATTCTTGCCCAGGCCATCTACCGGGAAGGATCGAAGCTCGTGGCGGCAGGGATGAACCCCATGTCCTTGAAACGGGGCGTGGACAAGGCAGTGGTCCTGGTCACGGAAGAGCTTAAGAAAATATCCAAAACCGTCAAGGACAAGAAGGAGATCACCCAGGTCGGCGCCATCTCGGCCAACAACGACTTCAGCATCGGGGAGATGATCTCGGAGGCCATGGACAAGGTCGGCAAGGAAGGCGTAATCACCGTTCAAGACGCGAAAGGCATGGAAACCACCCTCGAGATCGTGGAAGGTATGCAGTTCGACCGGGGGTACATCTCTCCCTATTTCATTACCAATCCGGACAAAATGGAAGTCCGCCTCGAAGACCCCTACATCCTTCTCAACGAAAAGAAGATCAGCGCGATGAAGGATATGATCCCCATCCTGGAGCAGGTCGCCCGAACGGGACGACCGCTGCTTATCATCGCCGAGGACCTGGAAGGGGAAGCCATGGCGACCCTCGTGGTCAATAAACTGCGGGGGACCATCAAGTGCGCCGCCGTCAAGGCTCCCGGCTTCGGGGACCGGCGCAAGGACATGCTGGAAGACATCGCCATCCTGACAGGGGGCAAAGTGGTCTCCGATGATATGGGCGTGAAGATGGAAAGCTTGACCCTCGCTGACCTTGGACAGTGCAAACAAGTCACCATCGACAAGGACAATTCGACCCTCGTCGACGGCGCCGGCAAAAGCGCTGCTATCCAGGCACGGGTAAAGCAGATCCGCGCCCAGATGGAGGACACGAGCTCTGATTATGACCGGGAGAAACTGCAGGAGCGCCTGGCCAAGATCGTAGGCGGCGTGGCCATAATCAAGGTCGGGGCGGCAACGGAGATCGAGATGAAAGAAAAGAAGGCCCGGGTGGAAGACGCCCTTAACGCCACCAGGGCGGCCGTGGAAGAAGGCATCGTTCCCGGCGGCGGCGTGGCCCTTATCCGCAGCCTGAAAGCACTGGAAAAAACTACCCTCCCCGAAGACGAGCTCTACGGCCTCAACATCGTGAAGAGGGCCCTGGAAGAGCCCCTGCGCCAGATCGCCAACAACGCCGGCTTCGAAGGCTCCGTCGTTGTGGAAAAGGTAAAGGCCGGCAAGGACGATTACGGTTTCGATGCCGACAAGGGCGAATACAGCAATATGATCAAGGCCGGCATCATCGATCCCACGAAGGTGACCCGCCTGGCCCTGCAGAATGCGACCTCTGTTTCGTCCCTCCTGCTGACTACCGAGGCCATGGTCGCCGAAGCGCCTAAGAAAAAGGCCCCCCAGATGCTGACACCTCCTCCCGGCGGCATGGGTGGCATGGGCGGTATGGGTGGCATGGACATGGGCGGTATGGACGATTACGATTACTGAGATCGGCCCATCACCAACAGCTGGAGGATTCATTCTCCAGCTGTTTTTTTTTGCTGCGCCCATAGTTTTTCGCTACTGATGATAGACTCTCAAAAAGTCGAAAATGGGGAAAACAGAGAATAAAGGAGGGGGACCGGGTGGCGTACTGCCCGGTCCCCAAATGACAACACCCACAAGTACCGTGCCGTCGTTGTAGACTTCAGGATTTAAAGAGAGGGGCCGGAGTTTTTGGCTCCGGCCCCTGCTAAGGAGGGGCTCGGCGACAAACCCGCCCCCTTCAGTGGATACTTCCCTTCAGATCAGCCGTTCTGCCATCCCGGAATCCCTGCCGAAGTAAGGGTGTATTACGATATTCTGGAAATTATGCAATATTAAAAGATTTGGACAATAAATTACATAAAATGTAATTTTACATCAGCGTGGCAAGATAGGCTTGGAGGTTGTGTTTGTTGTTGGTTATCCCAATTTTTTTTCGAATACGGTACCGGTGTATATTGACAGCACTTGCCGAAACATTCATTATTTCTGCTATTTCCTTGCTGGTCAGTCCTTCCTTGATGAAGTTGGCAATCTGGATCTCCCGGGAGGTCAGGTTGATAAATTTTATGGATAGTTTACGGGCGAAAGGAGAGATCAGGTCCTGCAGGTTTGATTCGAGAATGTTAAGATGAGCCATGTCTTTCGTATCCATCCGGCTCATCTTCAGCTTTTCCAGATAAGGAAGGACAAGCTTTTTGATATTCAACGGCATCCGTTCTTCCAGTTCATCTCGATCCTCTTCCCGACGTTTGAGCAAGACACGCAAGGCCGCATTGAGTTCCTCCAGTTCGTGGGTCTTGATCTCCAACTTTTTGCCCCTCTTTTTCACCGCCTCTTCCGCAAGCTTCCGGTCCTTAATGTCCCGGATGGATTCGATGGCCCCCACAATGTTCCCCCGACTGTCATATAGGGGGCTGGCTTTGGCCCAGAGGAAGGCCTTCTGACCTTTTACCTGGGGGACATCCGTTTCGATGATCAACAGATCCCTTTCCTTCTTCAGGACATAATAACTGCTTTCGATCTTAGGATCCGGCTTGAGGACCAGGTCGATTAAGATGGGGCGTCGCTTGCCGTAGAAGGTAAGGGCATATTCATAATTGCCCATACCGATCATAGCCAGCGCCTTGACCCCGGTAATTTCCTCCATGGCCCGGTTCCAGGCGACTACGGTTCCGTTCCCGTCAATGGCAAAGGTGGCGTCAGGGAGAAATTCGATGATGTACGACAGACGCTGTTCCGACTCCCGGAGGGCCTCACGCATCCGGCGCTGGTCGGTGATATCCATGGAATTACCAAGGATTGCCGGCTTGCCTCCGTAGTAGATGGAAGTGACCGTTTCGATAATCCAGCGGATATTTCCATCCTTAGTGACGATCCGGAATTCATGGGGGGAGGAGCTTTCGCCGTGCAGCATGGCCCGGGCGTTCTTCTTTACATCCCCCCGGTCATCGGGATGGACGATGCTGTCGGATTTTTTGCCCGTGAGCTCTTCCAGAGTATACCCGGCATAAGAGGCGGCGTTGGCGTTCACATACTTGAATTGACCGTTCTGGACAACGTAGATGCCGGCGAAGGATTTCTCCGCCAGGGTTCTGAAGAGACCTTCACTGTGCCGCAGGGCCTTGACTCCGGAATCCGTCCTCACAGATAGACCTTCTCCATCTTTCTATATCGTTCTCATCAGATAGGCTAATTCCGTTTTCAATTGTCGGGGTAAGAAAAAGGCTGGAGACTTAATCATCTAGCCTTTTTCCTTAAAAAGATAAAGCCTTCTCCCTCCCCTTCAAGGGGAGGGCCGGGGTAGGGATGGGTCTCTGGGGCGGCGGCTGATCACAGCCATTGCCGCCTCACTTCCGGGCGTAGAGCGCCTCGATCTGCTCTTTGTATTTATCGACTACCACCCGGCGCTTGAGCTTCATCGTCTGGGTCAGCAGGCCGTTCTCCAGGGTGAAGTTGTCCTTCAAAAAGACAAACTTCTTGGGAATTTCATAGCCGCCGTATTTCTTCTTCAACTGCTCCGTAATCCCGTTGCTGATCATGAAGGTGATCTCCCCCCGCTCCATGAGTGCATCCATGTCCTTGGGAAGATGGTTTTTTTCCGCATAGGCCTCAACAGCAACAAAATCCGGCACGACCAGGCAAATCGTAAAAGCCCGGTTTTCACCATAAACCACGGCATTCTGGACATAGGGATGGAGGCAGATATCCTCTTCCATGGAGGCGGGAAAGACGAATTTTCCGTCTTCCAGTTTGAACTGCTCTTTGATCCGGCCGGTAATGTAAAGAAACCCCTCCTTGTCGAGACGTCCCCGGTCGCCCGTACGGATGCCGCCGTCATCGGTCATGACCTCCCGGGTCTGTTCCGGCTTGTTGTGGTAGCCCTTCATCACATTGGGCCCATAGACGACAATCTCACCATCCGTGGCCCCCCTCCTGGACAACGGAGGAATCAATGGCGATCTTGACCTTGTCGATGGCCTGGCCGACGCTCCCCAGGCGATAAGAGTAGGAGGCGTTCATGGCGATGGCCGGAGAGGTCTCCGTCATGCCATAGCAGTCGTAGATGGGGATGCCGATATCGAAAAAAAACTGGGCAATTTCGGGATTCATGGCGGCGCTGCCGCTCATAGCCCCCAGCAGCCGTCCTCCCATCTTTTCCCGTACTTTCGCGAACACAACCTTATCGGCGATTCCATATTTCAGGTTCGTCAGGAGGCAGGACTTTCCTTCCGCAGCCAGTTCCCGCTTCTTCTTGGCCGCCGCCACGCCCATGTCAAACAGAGTCTTTGCCAGACCGCCCGTATCTTCCATTTTCTTATGGAGGCCATCGTAGATCCGGTTGAAGACCCTTGGCACGGCAATAAGCCAGTTTGGCTTCACCAGGGCCAGATCGCCCGCCACCGTCGCCGGGCTCTCGGCAATGCCCATGGCGGCCCCGAGCTTGATGATGGCGTGGAGTTCCGCCGTCTGCCCGTAGGAATGGTCCCAGGGCAGAATAGCCAGGCTCAGGCCCTTTTCCGTGAGTTCTGGATATTTCTTGAGGCCGGCGAGGGTATTGCTGGTAAAATTGGCATGGGAAAGGAGAACTCCCTTGGGGTCGCCTGTCGTTCCCGAGGTATAGATCAGCCCGGCGATGTCATCGGGCGATGGCCGGGTGGAGGGAACCGGTTGCGCCGCCCCCGCCTGCTCAACCGCCGCCATCGATAATAAAAATCCTCTCCAGGGCCGGAATGCCCTGCGGAAAATCCTTAACCTTTTCGTAGATGCCGGGGTTGGCGACAAAGATGATCTTCAACCCGCTGTCCTTGATGATGTACTTCCAGACGTGGAGGAGTTCCGATTCGTACATGGGCACATAGCGGGCGCCGAGACCATAAGCGGCAAAGGCGGCAACGGCCCATTCGACACGGTTATTGGCGATGAGCCCCACGGCGTCGCCTTTTTTTACGCCCAGTTTCACCAGGCCGCCCCGCAGGTTGTCCACCCGTCGGCCGACTTCCCTGTAGGTTACCCACTCGTAGACGCCCTGCTTGTTTTTTGTCCCGAAGAGGCGATTGTCGGGGTATTTGGCGACGCTCTCCTCTAACAGCGCCACCAGGTTATCCGGTTTATCCAATTGATACGTGTGCATGATAGTCTCCTTGGAAAAAGAATTTCCCCTCCTTTATCCATTCAGACGGTTTGCTTATTACCTCATTTGCTTGTTTATTTCAAGATATTTTAACAGTTTTTCAATACTTGGAAAGATCAAGCCATCGCTGCTCACCGAACGTCCGACCACGATAAGCCGGCATTTCTCCTGTTTGGCCGCCACGATTTTTGCGGGCACGCCCCCGGCAATGCTGCTGTCTTTGGTCACCAGGACGGCAACCCCGAATTTTCGGATGGTAGCTATGTTCTCTTCGGCAGAAAAAGGCCCCTGGGCGGCAATAACCGCCGCTGCGGGGATGCCCGCCGCCCGGCAGGCGGCCAGGGAATCGGGATGGGGAAGAACACGGACCATCAGCGGCACCCCCGTCCGTTTTGCCTCCTCCGCATAAGGGCGCAGGTTCCGGGAGCCCGTAGTGAGGAGGACCGCCTTGCCGTCGGCGCAGGCCAGGCGGGCGGCTTCTTCATGGTCCGCGGCAAAGGTAATTTCCGGGGTATTTTCGGGAGCGATTCCCGGGCGGACAAAGGTAAGGTAGGGGAGGGAAAGACGGCGGGCCGTCGTCGCCGCCAGGCGGGTGCGGATCGTCGTCCACGAAATCAGCAAATCGCTAAGGCTGATCGTCGCGTAATCGAGCATCAGGGGGGCTCCCATCCTGGCGGCACCGGCATTGGCCGAGGTCACACCGGGGATCACTTCGATGGTGGCATAATAATCCTCCCCTGCGGCCATCTCCAGGACCAGCCCGGCCATCCCGTAAACACCGGGATCGCCCGACGAGACAAGGGCCACGGTCTTGCCCGCCACCGCATGTCTCAGGGCCTCCCGGCACCGGTCCACTTCCTTGGTCATCCCGGAAGCTACGATTTCCTTACCCTTCGTCAGATCCGCGATGAGATCGACGTATTGGCGGTAGCCGACGACTACGTTGCTCCCGATAATCGCCGCTTCGGCCCGGTGGGTCCGGTCTAAGGGGTCACCCGGTCCGATGCCGACCACGAAAAGCTTTCCCTGGCCAGGGCCACCGTGACACCGTTGCAGATCGTTCTTGGCCATATCAGTTTCGTCCTCCTTCCTCCCAGCAGGGCCGCCGGTTCGGCGACCGCCGGCAATCCGACCTTTTCTTCCACAAAAGCATTTGGTTGCACTTGCCCCGCCGCCGCCCGGATCGCCTCGGAAGGGATGAAACGCAACGGGACCCCCAGACTTTCCGCCGCCCGGATCAATCCTTCCTCGTCGGACTTGATATCCGCCGAAGCCAGGAAACGCACTTCTTCCATAGCAATCCCCGCCATGGACAGGACTTACTCGGCGGCGCCGATGGCTTTCTCTGTCGTTCCCCGGCGGCAGCCGATGCCGACGATGACGCTTTTCAGGGCCTCCGTCGCCGTCGTGATTACCGGTTCCGCCCCCAGGATATTGCTGACCTTGACACATAGGTCATTCGCCCCCCCTTCGTGGCCGCTCAGGAGGCTGACGGCAAAGCGCCCGCCGCTGTCCACAACCACCACCGCCAGATCGGTCAGTTTGCTGCGGAGATTCCCCGCCAGGGACCGGACGACCACCCCGCAGGGGGCGATATAGACAAGCTGATCGAAGTCGCTGAATATGTCCTTCGTCAGGGCCACAATGGCGTCGAATCTCTTACCTGCAAAGACCGCGTTCACCGTTTCATGGAGAAAGACCTGGGCCTCGGGAAAGGCCCCCGCTAACCGTTCTGCAATGAGGGCGCCGGGATCGGACAGGGTAACAAAGGCTGTCTTCATCTGAAAATGCAAACTCATCTCCTTGAATTAATAGATCTAAACATCCCCTCCCCTTCAAGGGGAGAGGTAGGGTGGGGATGGGCTAGCGAAGCTATTTTTTATCCCCCTCTGTGACTGCAAGCCGTCATGAGGCTTTCTCCTTCCGGTACTGGTGGCTGAAGGCGGCGTCATATAGCTTCGAGGCGGGACCAAAGCCCGGCCCACGATGATCAGGGAGGCCGCCCCTATCTCCTGATCTTCAACCTGACCGGCGATATCATCAAGGGCCCCGGCGACGATCCGCTCGTCCGGCCAGGAGGCATGGTAAACCACTGCCGCCGGGCAATCCGGTCCATGGTGGGGAACCAGTGCCGCCGTTACTTTCCCGACTTTATGCCCCGACAGATAGATGCAGAGGGTGGCATGAGACCGGGCCAGGTTATCCAGATCCTGTTCTGCCGGCAGGGGGGTGCGTCCCGAGGTCCGGGTCAAAATGATCGTCTGGGCAATCTCCGGCGCCGTCAGCTCCACTTTCAGGGCCGCAGCGGAAGCCTGAAAGGCGCTCACCACGGGAACGACTTCATAGGCGATGCCCAGCTCATCGAGGCCGTTCATCTGTTCCCTGATGGCGCCGTAAATCGAGGGGTCGCCGGAGTGGAGGCGGATGACGTCGCTCCCCCGGTCCCGGGCCGACCGGCAGACCGTCAGGATCTCATCGAGATTCATTTCCGCCGAATTGTGCCGTTCGGCCTCTTCGGGAAGGACGGCCACGACGGCGGGGCTGACCAGGGACCCGGCATAGATGCAGATCCCGCAGTTTCTGAGCAAGCGGTCGGCCCGGACGGTAAGAAGGTCCGGATTGCCCGGTCCCGCACCGACAAAAAAGACTTTCATATGGCTCCCCCCCCCTTTGGCATGAACAAGGATTATGGACAGATACCCCGTCTCCGGGGCGGCATCCCGTAAAGTGCGGAGATCCGTTTCGAGGCGCTGATCCGTCATTCCCACCCGGGCCACAAAGAGACTCCCGTCAATAACGCCTTCTTCATCAAGGAGATCGATTACATCCCGCAGGCGCTCGCCGATTTTCATGAGAATTACCGTTCCTTTATCTCGCAGCACCCGCCGGATGTGGTCAAGGTCCTCCACCGCCGGAATGATTGTCACCCCATATCTGCCCTCTCCCACGGGAAAGGTGCAGAGGGACGCAGCCGCACTGAAGGCCGTCACCCCCGGCACCGAGACGATCCGGACATCGGACCCCAGCTGACGCAGCTCCCGGACCAGATAGATGAACGTCGAATACAGAAAAGGATCGCCCAGGGTGATAAAGCAGGTATCTTCCCCGTTGGCAAGAATATCATTGATTTCATTTGCATTTTTTCGCCAATGGGCGGACAGAGAGCGGGTATGGCAAAACTGGACAGGTGCATAAGTGGGAGGATTGTTCTATA
>DYRD01000162.1:0-1723 GCA_020718905.1 Syntrophus aciditrophicus
ATTTTTGCAGTCGAGGAATTCCCGGAACGAGAACGGAAATATCTCCCATGAAAGCACCCTGCCGCTTTTGACGAAAAGTGTCAAGAAAAATGGCCGGTTTTGTCAGTGATTGTCAGTGATTCGTGATTTGTTTGGTTTTGTAGCACACAATCTGTCCGGTTTGTCATGGTCATTGTTGAAGATGACCGATGAGACGGACAGAAAGGCTGCAAGAGGTTCGGAGGATGCGGTTTGCAGTGTGTGATGGGATGAGTCCCCCGGCTGTTGGCCGGGGGACTTTTCAAGATAGTTGAAAGGGATGTCTGTCTGATAAAACGTCAATCATGATCTGGAAACCGGGTTCATTCTGAGGGCATCCCCTCCTGCTTCAACCCTTTTACGGATTTTTCTCCACCGGGGCAAGGTCCCATTCATAATCCCCTGCATTGTAACCATATGATGTTATGTGCTGAAAGGTGCCTTTGATCCTGCCGTCCGCATCACCCGTTTTGAATGCACCCCCCAGCGCCGTCATCAGCCACATGTGCTCCTGAGCGCCCGGCTCCATGGTCTCGTCCGTGCACTCGATCGTGGTCCCATAGTTGTAGCACAGCCTGTAGGAATGGGTCGGCAGGGAGGTCGTGGACGACTGTATCGTGGCGGCGGCCAGGTACTCGACAGGATCGCTGCCCGCTTTGATCCAGAGGTCGCCGTCTCCCTTGCCGATGGGATAGGTATTTTCAAATGAGGCAGGCTCGCCCCAGCAGACGCTGGGCATGTGATCGCATTGGGGAGCGGTATAGACCGTCGCCGTGATGGATCCGCTCGCCGCATAGACCTCCATCTCCTTCGTGCTCTTTTTCTTGTCATTTTCAAAGGTGACGTCGGCGCTGATCTCCCACACCTTGGCATTATTCACAGGGAATCGCAGCGTGGCCATTGTCGTACCCCGATACTTCCTGCCGATGTATTCGTACTTACCCTTGTTCCCCTGGGTCTCCTCGCCGGCAACGATCTTCCATTTTTTCTCTTCCTTCTTGATCACGTCATCTTCAATCTTGACCCGGCCGTCCAGGGTGTCGTGAACCGCGACTTCACCGATGAAGCCCGGAGAGGTCGCCTGGAACTTGCTATTGGCCGTGTATCCTGCTTCCCGGAGGGGCTGGACGGCATGCTCGATGAAGAATGAGTAATCCTCGTCCTCCTTGGTCGTGTAGATCAGCCTTTTGTAACCCGCGAATTCGAACTCCTTTTCCTGGTAGGGGTCGGAGTAGACCCTGTCGGGTCCGTGCAGCACGCCGTCGACGGCCTGGTGGTAGGTCCAGAACATGGGGAGGTTGTCTTCGGCGCGAACGATCTTGGCACGGATGATCGGCAGATTGGCCTGCATCGAGGAGATTATGATGTCGATGCTCCCGCCTTCCCCCGGGGTCTGTGTGCACCAGAACTGGTAGCCGGGTGGAATCACGCCGCTCGCGGCCGAGTTGCCGGTTCCGAAGAAGCAATCGGCGAGGATCTCCGTGGTGCTCAACTCGGTGATCTCGACCGATTCCACCCGCTTTGGACCGCAGACGTTTACGCTTTCCACGGTGATGCAGCCAGGGTCGGGCACGTTGAACTTGCTCCAGAAGACGCCCTCGGGAGCTGGACCCGTACCGGGCGGCACGCCACCCGCGCTGTAAGACCCCGTCTGGCCGGGACTGAACTGCATCTGGGATGAACCGGACCCGCTCCCGCCCCCTCC
>DYRD01000162.1:1823-3579 GCA_020718905.1 Syntrophus aciditrophicus
CCCTCCTCCTCCACCGCTTTCGCCTTCCGCGATCAGGGAGGACGATCCCTCACGGATGGCGCTGCCCGAAGAGACGTCGTAAAGGAGACCGAAAGTGCCGTTGGTCGTGTTCTCTCCATCTACGGCTATGCTCAGCTTCAAACCCTGTTCATCGCCCCCGTCGGGCGACGCGGGCCTGAACCATGCGTCACGCTCGACGTCGTCGACGGTCAGGACGATGCGAAAGCCACCCAGTACGTTCACACCGGCCGGCAGGGAGGGCGGAGCGGCGGGGCCTCCAGCCAGGGAAAGAAAGACGGCATTCTCGGATGTCGGTATCTCAATGACTCCGTTTTCGCCGGGAAGTTCAATGCGGGTGCCTGCATACAGGGTGAGCCGGGAACCTCCCGGATCGGCAACCTTGACACTGGTCAGGACTGTGCCTTCCGTGCCGAGCGCGAGCCTGACGGTTGATGCGCACGAAGCTCTTACGCCGGAGAGGCATTGCAGGATATAGATTCCCTCAGCGGTTCCAATTCGCTGATCTCCGCTGACTTCGGCGGAGGGATGGGCTGGCGAACCCGCAGCCATGCCTGAAGCGATACGTAAGGCCATGACCGCATCCTGCAGGGCAATCTGGCCGTTGTCGTCGAGATCCCCCTTCAGGGAAACAGCGGCCGCGGTGGAAAAAGGAAGAAATAAGAGCGCCAGATACAGAGTCCATAAGATAATTCTTTTCACGTCCGATTTTCTCCATGATTATCACCCCGCTGTCCTGCCAAGATACGGGATTCGAATTGCCTTCCATGTGCATTCAGGGGTCGCGGGCAGGATTCACCGGCTGAAGCAATCTCTCTGTAACCGTTTGGCCAATCACCTTCGCTGCTGTTCTGATTTGGGCTATGCTATGCTCTCACACAATGAATAAAATTCATTGCAGGAGGCAAGCGATGGCCGGAGCAGAACGACGGACCCATTGGCCAACCGTGATTGAGAACCAGCGGCATAAGTGCCGCCGCTTATTGTCGTCAGGGCATGATCAATACAGCCCATTATTATTCCTGGCGGTGCCGACTCAGAGATCAGTAACTTTGCTTCGGAGGATTTCTGGAGCTAATCACCGGCAGACTGACGGAGGCTGCTCCACCGGGCATCCGCATCCGTATGGGGGGGAGCGAAGTGGATCGGGGATTCGATCCCTTCACCCTGTACGCCGTCCTCGAAACAATCGGCAATCTTTCCTGATGCTCTACCTAAGGGCGGCAACACACATCTATCTCTGCCGCGGTATCTGCGACATGTGAAAATTCTTCGACGGCCTGTACGACATCGTCCGCTTCGATCGGAAGGAGGACCCTTTATCCGGCTCTCTGTTCGTCTTCGTCAACCGTCGCTGCAGCATGGTCAATCTCTTCTACTGGGACCGGGATGGCCTGGCTCTCTGGTAAAAACGTCTGGTGTCGGGCCGTTTCACCCTCCCCGATCGATGGCCCCAAGCTGGTCCTATCGATCGCCGCGAGTTGACCGTGTTCCTGGAGGATCGTGCCGATAAAAGTTGAAAAAGATAGTATAAACTAAAGACATTATGTCTGTTATGTAATGTAAGCCTTCACACGATATTGACGCTCTCACAGGTTTTGGGTCTCATTGCCCTATTGATAGCACATTGTTTTACAGCTTCTGAAGTATATGGAGACTGTTTGGGCTTGTCAATAAATATTTTGCGTGCATTCCATCCCTTGACAAAATCAGGAAATCTGTCTATCTGACAGGCCGT
>DYRD01000163.1 GCA_020718905.1 Syntrophus aciditrophicus
TATTATGTCCCCATATTATTGCAGACCTATGTTCTGGAGAAACCGGGCAAGGATTTTGTCCCTGTCGTAGTCCGCGGCACGGAGAAGCGCCTGTCGTTTCATCATCTGCAAACGTCGGGGATCAGCAAGGATATCGGCGGTGTATGCGGCCAGTTCCGCAGGTGTGTCGGCCAGCATCCCGCAGTCGTCATGCACGATGATGTCGCGGGGGCCCCGGGTGTTGTACGAGACGACGGGGCAGCCGCAACTGAGCGCTTCCAGAACGACGCGGCCGAAGGTATCGAAACGCGACGGGAGCGCCATGACATCGGCGGCCGAATAGTAGCGGGGCAGAAGATTCTGATCGATCCAGCCCGTCATGATCGCCTCCGGGAGGTTCTTACGCAGCCACTCCTCCTGCGGCCCGCCTCCGGCGATAAGCATGTTGCAGCCGCCCGAGCGCTCTACGACATGCCTGTAGATTTCGGGAAGTTCCCGGATGCCTTTTTCATCGCTGAGCCGTCCGGCAAAAAAAACAAGCGGATAACGGGGGTCGATTCCATCAGCCAACGCATGTTTCGAGACCTCCAGGGGATGGAATATGCTCCTGTCCACCCAGTGCGCTGTGGTAAAAACGCGGTCGGCCGGGATGCGCATCTTCCTGCTTTGCAGCCAGGCGGCATTCTGGGAGTTGAGCGTAAAGACGCCGTCCCAGCGTTTGTAGTAGCCGCGCAGAATCCGCATGGCCCGGCTGATCCGCTCCCCGTCGAAATGCAGCGCGGTGCGGGAAAATTCGAGCCAGTCCGTGTGCTGAAAAAAATAGGCGGGCACGGCGTGGGCAAACTTGACATAGAGCGCGCCAAGCCCCATGAATCCTTCCGTGGATGCAATCAGCCGGTCATAGCCGCCCCGGGTGAAGATATCCTGGATGTCCATGATGTCGGGAACACAAAAGGTGTAATCCCGGTAGATCGGAAGATTGAATTCCCGGACGGGGGGGATCACCTTCAAATGCGGCTCTTCGGGGAGAGAGCCGCTGCAGACCAGAAGATCGATGGGAAGATCAAGCTCCTGAATCACGCTCAGGTAGTGCCTTAGACTGACCGCGACGCCGTTTGTGTCGGCAAAAGTGTCGGTGAACCAGAGCGCGCGCCGACGATGCGCGGTCATGTTTTCGCGGCGCGTCCACTGTTCGATGAAGCCGCGGTTGAGGTTGTTGACCATGGTTCCGGCGAAGGCTGTTCCCGACAACACGAGAATGGCCAGGAGCGGAAAGGGAAGCCCGTCGAAAAAATCCCCGATGGTTTTTGTTTTCTGTTTCTTCCCGTGCGCCCCGCCGTTCGCCCATTTTCGGAAATGGGCGGGGATATCCATCTTATCGAAGAAGTTGACCCACTGTTGCGGATCCAGCGGTATGCCGTCTTTGAACCCGGATAGTTTGTCCGCAAGCCGGTCGGCTAATAAATGATTAAAAATCCGGAAGATTTTTTTCAGGGAGGCGTTGAATTCCTCCTCCATGCGGTCGGAATGGCCCCGTCTTACGGCGGCGAGATGTCCAAGTTCCCGCACGATGGGTTTCATCGTTTTCGAAACGGCAAACCTGTTCCACAGGGAGATTTTGTTTCCCTTGAGCGCATCGTGGAAGGCCGTCAGAAAACGGGTGGTGTTTCTGTGCCGACGTATCTCCCCGATCGCGTTGGCAACGCCCAGCGCGATGGCCTTTTGCATCGGCGTTCCCTTGTGCAGGGCGATCCGAACCAGGCCGGGATCGTCCAGATGGAGGACAAGCTGACAAAAATAGTCGATGAAGGCAAGCCCCATCCTTTCGAAGTCGCCATACACACCGTACGGCGCCGTCTTTCCGTCCAGAAGACCGTCAAGAATCCGCGATGACAGCGTTTTGGCGTGACTCCGGTTTTTTTCATCCGCGATGTGAACATACGTTCCGCTTCTTCCGGCGAATATACCCATGTGATCGTCGGATCCGCCGGTCCAAGCCTTGCGGTAGGGATCGCGGCAGAAGCGGGAGGGGGCGATCCCCACCCGTTTACCCAGCGTTTCAATCCTTTCCGGCGTCAGAGCGGCAAGCCATTCGCCGACGAGCAGGTTCTGCCAACTGTCCCTCTGGCCGTTGACGACCTCGAAACGCTCGAACAGCAGACAGAGCTTGTCCATGATCGCCGGGTCGGGGGTCTTGCCATTACCGTAGAAGAACAACGGGTGCGCCAGAATCGTTGCCAGATTGTTTTCCAGAGTAAAATCGAGAAAGCCGTAAATGTTCGTTCGCAGGGAGTTCAGCGTCTTTTCCTGGTTCGGGTCAAAGCCGTAGGTCAGGACGTGAAACTGTATGTCGTCCTCGGGCAGAGTGCAGGTAAATTCAGCGCCGACAAGAACATCCACCCCCTTTTCCAGCAGCCGCCAGCAGCTCCGGGCGTTGTTGTGGTTGGTGATGGTCGGGCACAGGACACCGTTTTGTTTCAGCGTCCGGATAAGCTCCTCCGTGGGAAGCCACGTCTCGGAGGCCGCCAGCATCTTCCCGATCGTCTCGCTGGGCTTGTTGCTGTTGTGATCGTGGCAGTGCAGGTCGATGCGGACGGCATTGTCCCCCGGCGCCTGCCCGCGCCTTTCCGACAGCAGCAAGGAAAGTTTCTCCCGCACCTCCCCGCGAAAATCACTATTTCCGGCCGTTTTTTTATCCCCTCTCAAAAACATTCAGCGTTTCGTTCTGGATCAAGACGACCGCGGCATATTTGCCATCCTTGCTGACAGCGACGGAATCCGGCTGCCCGGGCAGTGCGATTTCCCGGGAGACGGTCTGTTTCTCGGCATCCACAACGGCCAGAATTCCTGAAGTGTTCACAAAATCCACGGACGTGCTGACGGCTGTCAGAATAATGGATTAAATGGACGTTTCAAGATTCTCATGTTCGTTTTTAGACCGATCGAATGACAGGGCAATGAACGGTGTGTTAATTTTTGATTACAGGGTGTCCTTCCCAGCAGAAACAGAGAAACAGGGGTCAGAGTAATATTTATTTGGATGCCCGGTTTCTCGCTTTCACCTTTGGCAAGCGGCTCACCCAATGGCACGCTTACCACGGATAGACCTGGCAGGTATTCTGCAGCATGTGATACAACGCGGCAATAATAGTGCTGCATGGCCGAGAGCATGACGAGATCGCCGGATTGATCAACATGCATCGTTGCCACCCCCGCCTTCTGAGTAACTTCAAGGCAACCTGTTAAAATCAGAAGCACAGGTCAACTGAAGTTACTCCCTGATAAATCGCCCCGCAGGGTGTGAGTCGCCATTATGTTACCCATCGTTACTGTCGCGTTTATTATCGCGTTCATTGGATATTATCGCGTTTCTTCCATTTTGCCCTGCGGCCGGTCCCCAGAACTTCCAGTTTTCCCTCCGCACGAAACGCCTCAAGCGCCGCGCGAATCATTACCTGGACCTCCCCTTTTTTGCTCCCAGGCGTAATTTATCACACTGTCCAAATTTCAGGGGCCATTATAGTGTATCTGACGGGATATCTGAAATCGCTGAGGCACAAGGCCCCCAAATCGGCTGTCTCGG
>DYRD01000164.1 GCA_020718905.1 Syntrophus aciditrophicus
CGCTTTGCAGGGGAATTCGCCATCGGCACGAATACAGGCATCCAACGCTTTACGAGACAGATCCTCTTTGATGAAAAGATCGCAGGCAGCTTCCATCTCGCTCTGGGCGCCGGTTACCCGGAAACAGGGAGCATAAACAAATCGGCCCTTCATTGGGACATGATCTGCGATCTCCGGGCCGGCGGAGAAATTCGGGTAGACGGCGCCCTTCTCTACAAAGACGGGCAATTCGTTCCGGATCTTGCTTGAGTTGCGTCCAAGTCCTGATGATCGCAATGACGAGCCTTACTGCCCTGATCGGATAGGGCGACCTTACACAGTGGCGGGAAGGAACCGCAAAAATAAAAAAAGAAAGGCTGCATGTATATGATAAACTTATTACATCGTCGACTATATTTCCTGGCAATTATCCCGGTCCTGCTCCTGGGATGCTCGAGCAAACCTGAACTCATTGAGCAGAAGTGCTCCACCTGCCACAAATCGTCAGTAGTCTACGAGAAAAAGCATACCATGGTGGAATGGGAACGTCAGCTCTATGGGATGGAAACTCGGGGACTCACCCTATCTCCTGAGGAAAGAAAGGCCATTCTGGAAATTCTCGCGAAGAATTACAGCCTCAAGTGAGGATGGATGATGAAAGATTTTATCGACGATCAATTAATAGCAAATATCCTGGCGGAGGCGAAGGAACAACCGGCGCTACGGGTTAGAGAAATCATTCAAAAGGCCAAAGAACTCAAAGGCCTGACACCGGAGGAGACAGCGATCCTCCTGCAAACAGAGGACCAGGAACTGTTCATGGAGATACTCCAGACCGCCCGGGAGATCAAGCGGAGCATCTACGGAAACCGTCTGGTACTCTTCGCCCCATTATATATCACTAACTTTTGCGCCAATAACTGCCTATACTGCGGCTTCCGCCGGGACAACAAGGAACTGAACCGCGTCGCCCTGACGATGGAACAAATCGCCAGTGAGGTCAAGGTATTGGAACGGGAGGGACACAAGCGTCTCCTCATGCTCTGCGGTGAGCATCCGACCCGCTCCAATCTCGATTATTTCCTAGAAGCCATCGCCACCGCCTATGCCACGAAAACGGAAAAAGGCGGCGAAATCAGGCGGATCAATGTGGAAATAGCTCCCCTGTCCACAGAGGAGTTCAGGCGCCTTAAGGCGACAGATATAGGCACCTATGTGCTTTTTCAGGAAAGTTACCACCATGAAACATACCGGCGGATGCATCCCACCGGCCCCAAGGCCGACTATCTATGGCGCCTGACGGCCATGCATCGTGCCCAGGCAGCCGGCATTGACGATGTAGGAATAGGAGCCCTCTTTGGTCTCTATGATTATAAATTCGAAACCCTCGGATTACTCATGCATGCCCGGCAACTTGAGCAGGATTGCGGCGTAGGCCCCCATACCATCTCCATTCCCCGGCTGGAACCGGCCATGAACGCCCCTGCCGCCATCGCTCCACCTCACCCCGTCAGCGACCACGACTTTAAAAAACTTGTCGCCATCATCCGCCTGGCCGTACCATACACGGGCATGATTCTGACGACCCGGGAGACAGCGGCCATGCGCAGCGAGGTCTTCGATCTCGGAGTCTCCCAGATCAGCGCCGGCTCCCGAACCAACCCCGGCGGATATCAGGAAGACTCCTCCGATAATTTCCGCGCCGCTCAATTCAATCTGGGCGACACCCGCACCCTTGATGAAGTGATTTACGATATTGCGACTAACGGCCATATCCCCAGCTTCTGCACGGCCTGCTATCGTCTCGGGCGAACGGGCGGGGATTTTATGGATCTTGCCAAGCCGGGTCTCATTCAGAAATTCTGCCGTACCAACGCCCTAATGACCTTCAAAGAATATCTCATGGATTACGCGTCCCCCGCAACCTTGACCCTTGGTAACCAGTTGATTCATTCCCTGGAGGAGCAAACAACGGACGTAAAGACTAGGAGACTCCTGGAAGACCGCCTGCGCAGGATCGGCAGCGGCGAGCGGGATCTCTACATCTGAAAGGGAGATGAAAATGTCGGAACTATTGCTCCGGAAGGCTGTCTCCACAGGTGAACTGGATAGGGAAGACATTATTGGACTCCTGAACATCGAAGAACCGGAGGCGCTGTCCCGTCTTTTCCGGAGCGCCGACGAAGTCCGCCACACTTGGGTAGGATCGGAGATTTTCCTGCGCGGCATAATTGAATTCTCCAACTATTGCGCTCGCAGTTGTCTCTATTGCGGACTGAGACGGGAAAATCGCCTTTTAAACCGCTACCGCATGGATAAAGACGAGATCCTCGCGGCCGCAATGGAAATAAAAAAACATCACATTCCCACCCTGGTACTCCAATCCGGAGAAGACCCCGTTTTCACGGGGCCGGAAATCGCAAGACTTGTCGAAACCATCAAGAGGGATACGGGGATGATCATCACCCTCTCTGTCGGCGAGCGGTCCTTCACAGACTATCGGGATTTTTACAACGCCGGCGCCGACCGCTATCTCCTGAAACATGAAACGGCGGATGGAGAGCTCTACGGCGATCTCCGCCCGGGTAACCATCTGTCTGAACGTCTGGAGTGCCTCTCCCTGCTGAAAGCGCTGGGCTTTGAAGTTGGAACGGGAAACATGGTGGGCCTCCCCGGACAAACCCTGGAAACCCTGGCCGATGATCTCTTGCTGATGAAACGTCTCGGAGCGGACATGCTGGGAATCGGCCCTTTTATCGCCCATCCGGATACCCCGCTTCGTGACGCCGCCAACGGCGATTTAAATATGACCCTCAAGACCCTCGCCGTAGCACGCCTCCTTACGAAAACGACCAATATCCCGGCCACGACCGCCACGGAAGTGATCAATCCCGGAGGACGACTACGGGCCCTCGCCTGCGGAGCCAACGTGGTAATGCCGAATTTTACGCCGACGGGATACAAGGAGGGCTACGCTATTTATCCCGGAAAAACGGCTACCGCGCCGGGGGAGACAACCCTCTCCAAACTCCGGAAGAACCTGGGTATAATTGGCAGGACTATCAACTTTGCCAGCGGGTTCAGAGTCAAACCGTAGACGTATCCTGACCGTCCTGACCGCCGTTGTCAGCTAATGGTAATGCAAAATGATATGTCATTATTGACATATGTTGCCGTTATTTTACCTTGCAATAATTTGCACACCGGTTCATATAAGATTAAAACCAGATTGTTGAAGGCTTCATGATCTTCACTTTTTTAATCGATAAATAAAAGGAGCGTGAGCATGGAAAAAAGATCCATATCACCATTGATGGCAAGGAAGTTGAGACGGCGGCGGGCCAGACGATCCTGGAGGCCGCCAGGGAAAATGGGATTTTTATCCCAACCCTTTGCTATTACCCAGGCACAACAGAGGTGGTGGGGGTTGTTTGGACAGGATACAGGTTTTTATAAGTGGGAAAT
>DYRD01000165.1 GCA_020718905.1 Syntrophus aciditrophicus
GATGATGCCGATATAAATGTCAAACTTAAGGCCACTGGCCGATGGACGTCCGTCAGTTAACGTTTCAATAAGAATGATGAATTTTTTCCAGATGTCTGATTCCCAGCGAGCAGGAGAAGGTCAGCACGAAATAGAGGGCCATGACGGTTATCCAGACCTCGAAAGTCAGGTAGGTGGCGCTCATCAGCTCGGAACCCTGAAATGTCAGCTCCGGTATCGAGATCACCGAGACGATGGCCGAGTCCTTGATCGTCGAGATCAACTGGCCTCCCAGCGGAGGAATGATGCGCTGAAAGGCCTGCGGCATGATGACGAAGCGTAGCTGCTGGAAGCGGGTCAGCCCCAGGGCGCGGGCGGCTTCCCACTGCCCCCTTTCGATCGACTGAATGCCCGCCCGGACGATTTCCGTAATATAGGCCGCTTCATAGAGAACCAGCGTTGTCAGGCCGGCCAGAAAACCGGAGAGGCGGGACGGCGTGGTCAGGAAAAATGCCAGCGTTTTCTGCATTCCCGGCGATGTTGAGCGAACGAGCTGTTCCATATCGAAGTACGCCATGATGCGGTCGCCGACAAAGAAATAGACAATAAAGACGAGCACCAGCGGAGGAAGGTTGCGGACGGTCTCCACATAGGTCCCGGCCAGCAGGCGCTCGAAGCGGCCACGGCTTATACGGAGCAGCCCCATAAACGTCCCCAGCACTGTCGCCAGAGCTGTTGCCCAGAGGCTGAGTTTGATGGTGGTCAGGAACCCCTGCATAAGAGAACCGGTTTTCCATCCTTCCGCGTCCAGCCGGACAAGGTACTGGGCAATCGCTCCCCATTGCCATTTGTACTGCAGATCAACTCTTACGCGGTGAACGCAGTAAAGGGCCGCGGCGGCAAGCAGGGTCATGAGGATGACGTCCAGAGGGGTCAGCCGAATTTTTTTCTTCCAGTGCATCAACTTTCTCCGGCGGCTATTTCAGGAGTTTTTCCCAATCCCTCGTTTTAAACCAGTAATTCTTGCGATCCCTGAGCCACCCCTCGGCGTCCGTCACCCGTATCCAGTTGTCAAGAAAATTCAGGCTGTCCGGATCTCCCTTGCGGACGGCGAAACCGATGGGCTCTTTTGTGAAATCATCCTGCATCGGAAGAAAGAGGCGCTCGCGGTGCGCGAGGGCCTGATACGCGGGAAGAGGCGCGGATGCAACAACCGCGTGGACCCTGCCCAAGAGCAGCTCCTGGATTGCCTGTGATTCGTCGTCGAAGAGACGTGTTTTGGCCTTTGGCATAAATCTCTGGACGGATGCAGCCGCCGTTGTTCCCGTCCGGACGGCTATTGTGACAGACGGGTTGTTGAAGTCCTCTATTTTTTTGTACCCGGCGGCGAGCTTTTTATGCGCCACGATCGACATCCCCGTATAGTCGTAGGGGATTGAAAAATTGACCTTCAGGTTTCTCTCCGGCCTGATTCCCATTCCGCCGATAATGATGTCGAATTTACCTGTCAGGAGGGCCGGGATGATTCCGGACCACTTGGTCGGTATGAACTCTGCCTTGACGCCCATGTCCGCTGCGAGTTTTTTGGCAACATCAATCTCGAAACCGACGAAATTGCCGGTTTTGTCCTGCATTGCCCACGGGACAAATGTGGACATTCCCACCCGGAGCGCCCCCCGTTTCATAACCTGCTCCAGCATTGCCTCGCCGGGGGACTCTGTTCGGGCGATTGCCGACGGAGCGCCTGCTGTTGCCAATGCAGACAGCAGAAGTCCAGTCCAGATCAACAGGATGTTTTTTTTCATTTTCAACTCTCCTTTCCTTTCAGAGTATCTGCCTCAAAAAACTCTTCGTTCTCTCCTCGCGAGGCGCCTCGAAAAACTGAGCCGTCGGGGCTTCCTCAATAATCCTGCCAGCCTCCATAAGAACGATCCGGTTTCCAGCTTCCCGGGCAAACCCCATCTCGTGCGTCACAACCACCATGGTCATTCCCTCCGTTGCCAGTACTTTCATGACTTCCAGCACCTCTCCGATCATTTCGTGGTCGAGGGCGCTTGTTGCCTCGTCGAAGAGCATCACCTTGGGCTCCAGTGCGAGTGCACGGGCAATGGCCACCCGCTGCTGCTGTCCACCGGATAGTTCGTGGGGGTAGCGATCGGCCTTTTCCACGATCCCGACCTTTTGCAGCAGATCCATTGTCATTTCTCCGGCCTGGGCGCGCGTTTTCTTGCGGACGCGCACCTGGGCCAGATCGATGTTTTCCCGGACCGTCATATGGGGGAAGAGGTTGAACGACTGGAATACCATGCCTGCTTCGCGCCGGATGAACAGACGATTTTTCCCGTGGTGGTCGAGGGGGACATTGTCGATCACGATCGAGCCTCCGTCGAGTTCCTCCAGACCGTTCAGACAGCGCAGGAAGGTGGATTTACCCGAGCCGGACGGCCCGATGATGACGACCACTTCCCTGCGTTGCACCGTAAGCGAAAAATGGTCGAGGGCGACGACCCCGCCGGGAAAGATCTTTATCAGATCGGATGCCTCTATCATTGTATTTTCAAGGTTCATGGTCGGTTTCCTGTCCACGGGGAATGGTTTCCGGCGCTTCGCTTCTCCATCGTTCGGACGGCCATCGACAGGCCGAAGGTTATGACAAGGTAGATCGCCGCGACGGTGAACCAGACCTCAAATGCCAGAAATGTTTCGGCTACGATTTTCTGTCCCTGCATGGTGAGATCATAGATGGCGATCGTGCTTACCAGCGAAGAGTCCTTGATCAGGGAAACGGCCTGACCGGCCAGAGGGGGAAGAACGCGGCGGATGGCCTGCGGCAGGATCACCGATCTGTAGGTGTCGAACGAACCGAGGCCAAGGCTGTACGAAGCCTCCCACTGGCCGCGGGGAAGCGAGACGATGCCGCTGCGGATAATCTCGGCGGCATAGGAACCCTCGAAAAGACTCAATGCCAGAACCGCCGAGGAAAAGGCGCCAATGTCCAGTACCGGCGACAACACGAAATAGATGAAGAATATCTGGATTAAAAGGGGTGTGTTCCGTATAAGTTCCAGATAGAATCCTGCCAGCGCCCGTGCGGTAAAGGAATGCGAAAGGCGAAACAGGGCTGTTGCAAGACCCAGGAAGAGTGTTCCCAGAAGCGACAGAGACGATATTTCCAGTGTTACCAGAAGCCCCTGAAGAAGCGGGCCGGCTCCCTGCCCGGAGAATAAGAAAGGGAGAACCCGGCGCCAGTGCCATGTGTAATCCATTCCACCGGTTGCCAGGGCTGTCAGCCAGACAAAGAGCCCCGCGAGAAGCAGAAACTTTCCGTAGTCGATCCAATTCCTCCGGGAGAGCGTATTGCATTTTTGTCCGCGTACATCCATTTGCTGAAATCCTCAGAATCAGGAGGGCCTTTCCATGTCCGTCAACTAAACCATAGCATAGACGGGTGAAATATGAACG